>SLDX01000040.1 GCA_007125075.1 Desulfonatronospira sp. | reverse complement strand
TGAGATGCGCCAAATTACCGTAACCGAACAACTGCTTCTTCACCAGAAAGCCAGTCCCATGGCTACCGGACGCTTCACCAGACTGCTCAATGAACTTATTCTTGCGGCCAAGATAGTCTCCAGAGAGGTGAACAAGGCCGGACTGGTGAATATCCTGGGACTTACCGGAGACGTCAATATTCAGGGAGAACAGGTACGCAAGCTGGATGAACTGGCCAACGGGATAATCATTCACCGCATGCAGAGAGCTGGTCTGCTCTGCGCCATGGCCTCCGAGGAAAATGCGGATATTATTGAAATCCCGCCACAGTTTGCCCATGGGGATTATATTCTGCTTTTCGATCCTCTGGACGGTTCATCGAATATTGACGTCAACGTGAGCATCGGGACAATCTTTTCGATAATCAGACGCACCCATGATGAAGGTCAGGTGTGCATGGAAGAAGTTCTGCAGAAAGGCGAAAATCAGGTGGCTGCGGGATACTTCATCTACGGCTCCTCAACCATGATGGTCTACACTACTGGAGACGGCGTACACGGCTTTACCCTGGACCCCAGCGTGGGCGAGTTTCTTCTTTCCCACCCCAATATAAGCATACCTGAAAAAGGCAAGGTCTATTCCGTCAATGAAGGCTATTGGAGCTACTGGGATGAACCCACCCGCAACGCGATCAATTATTTCAAAGCAGACAAAAATAAACGTAAGAAACCATATTCTTTGCGCTATATAGGCTCTCTGGTCGCGGATTTTCACCGCAACCTGCTCAGTGGAGGCATTTTCATGTATCCCAGGGACTTTCGGGATCCCAAAAAGCCTTACGGAAAATTAAGACTTATGTGTGAGGCCAATCCTCTGGCGTTTGTCGTGGAGCAGGCCGGAGGTGCGGCCAGTGACGGATCCAGAAGGATCATGGAAATTGAGCCCTTGGAGCTGCATCAAAGAACTCCCTTGTTCATTGGTTCGCGGGAGGATGTGCGTAAGGCTGTAAGCTTTTACAAGGATCAAAGTGCTTAGCCTTGGAATTGAAACTTCCTGCGACGAAACTGCTCTGGCCCTGGTGGAAGAGGGTCAAATCCTTGGCGAGGTGCTTTTTTCCCAGGTTGACAAGCACTCCATTTTCGGTGGTGTGGTTCCGGAAATGGCATCAAGGGAACACCTGATCAAACTTGGTCCCCTGTGGGGAAAACTTCTGCGGCACACAGGACGCAGGCCGGAAGAAATCCGGATTGTCGCCGTGGCCCGTGGACCGGGACTTCTTGGCTGCCTGCTGGTCGGACTGGGTTTTGCCAAGGGATTGAGCCTTGGTCTTGGATCTTTACTGGTCGGAGTGAATCACCTGCATGCCCACCTTCTGGCTCCGGGACTTGAGCAGAAGCTTGAATTTCCCGCCCTGGGCCTTCTGGTTTCCGGAGGACATACCAGTATTTACCGCATAGATTCCAGTGTTGATTTTAAGCTCCTGGGCAGGACACTGGACGACGCTGCGGGAGAGGCCTTTGACAAAACCGCCAGAGCCCTTAACCTGCCCTATCCAGGTGGAATTTACATCGACAGGTTTTCAGGCTATGCTCCACCTGATCCGGACATGTTTCCCAGACCCTATCTGGACAACAAAAATCTGGACTTCAGTTTCAGCGGGCTTAAAACAGCCATGGTCAACCATATCCGCGCCCACCCGGAACTGGTGCTAAAAAGCCCTCTGGAAGCAACCGCTGATTATCGCCCAAACGAGCAGCTGGCCAGGGTATGCTCTTCTTTCAGCCTGGCTGTGGCAGACACCCTGGTGATAAAGCTGCGCAGGGCTGTCCGGCAGTCCGGAATCCAAAACGTCATCCTGGCCGGAGGAGTGGCAGCCAATTCAATGCTGCGGGACAGGATCAGCCGCCTGGCCCGGGATATGGACCTGCGTCTGATCATGCCCGGCATGAAACTGTGTACGGACAATGCATCCATGATTGCCTATTGTGGAGAAATTCTTGCCGGTCAGGGTCTTCATCACTCTCTGGAACTGGAAGCAGTGCCCAGAGGGCAGAATGTTCCCTGGGATTATCTCAAACTGAAAAAGAACGCGAGGTGAAAATGCGCAGTCACAAGATTACCAAAGGTGTGGAAAAGGCGCCGCAGCGCTCATTGCTCTATTCTCTGGGACTGACCCGGGAAGAAATTGAAAGGCCTTTGGTGGGAGTCGTCAATTCAGCCAATGAAATCGTTCCCGGACACCAGCACCTGGACAACATTGCCTCTGCAGTCAAGGCCGGCATCAGGATGAACGGAGGAACTCCCCTGGAATTTTCCACCATAGGAGTATGCGACGGCCTGGCCATGGGTCATGGAGGGATGCGCTTCAGCCTGCCCAGCAGGGAAATCATAGCTGATTCAGTGGAGATCATGGCCTCGGCGCATCCTTTTGACGCGCTGGTGCTCATCGCCAATTGCGACAAGGTCGTCCCTGGAATGCTCATGGCCATGATCAGGCTGAACCTGCCTTCGATCATCATCAGCGGCGGGCCCATGCTCGCCGGAGAACACCAGGGCAGGCCGGTTGATCTTATTTCTGTATTCGAGGGCGTGGGACGCACCAAAAGAGGAAAAATGAAGGAAGCTGAGCTGGAAGAACTTACGGAAAGGGCCTGTCCTGGATGCGGTTCCTGCTCGGGCATGTTCACCGCCAACTCCATGAATTGTCTAAGCGAAGCCATCGGACTGGCCCTGCCCGGCAACGGGACAATCCCCGCTGTCTGCAGCGCCCGCATCCGGCTGGCCAAAACCGCGGGCATGAAAGTCATGCAACTCCTGGAGCAGGACCTGAGGCCCGGCAATATCATCACCCCCAAAAGCGTGGCCAATGCGGTATCCGTAGACATGGCCCTGGGCTGCTCTACAAATACCGTGCTGCACCTGCCGGCGATTTTCGCCGAAGCAGGCCTGGATCTGAACCTGGACATCTTTGACGTCATGAGCCGGAAAACTCCCAACCTCTGCCGCCTGTCTCCGGCAGGAGCGCATCATCTCGAAGATCTGCACCGCGCGGGAGGGATTCCTGCTGTTGTTTCTGAACTGGCCGGACACAGTATCTTTGACCTTAATGCAATGACTGTTACCGGAAAGAGCTGGGGAAAGAACCTTGAGGATCTCAATGCCAGAATCCTCGATCACAAAGTGATCCGCTCTGCTGACGATCCCTACAGCCGCGAGGGCGGCATTGCCATTTTAAGGGGCAACCTCGCCCCGCAGGGAGCAGTGGTCAAGCAGTCGGCCGTAAACCAGGAAATGATGGTCCAAAGCGGTCCGGCCAGGGTATTCGAGAACGAGGAAGAGGCTGTGGAAGCCATTTTGGGCAATAAAATCAATAAAGGCGATATTATCATTATCAGAAATGAAGGACCCAAGGGCGGCCCCGGCATGCGGGAAATGCTCGCGCCTACCTCCTCCATCGTGGGGATGGGTCTGGACAGGCATGTTTCGCTGATCACCGACGGCAGGTTCAGCGGAGGCACCCGAGGCGCGGCCATCGGCCATGTTTCCCCTGAAACCGCCGAAGGCGGTCCCATTGCCCTGGTCCAGGAGGGAGACGAGATTGTCATTGACATATTTAAAGGAACTTTGACCTTAAACGTATCCGCAGAAGAGCTGGAAAAGCGGTCCAGGAAATACGTCCCGAAAACCAGTAAAATAGAATCCCCTTTGCTGCGCAGGTATGCCAGGATGGCCGGATCCGCCTCCGAAGGCGCGGCTTTCAGGGAATAGACCGTGTATGTTCACTCCTGATGCTGCTGACAATTATGAGCGCTGGTTTCAAACTGTACAGGGACGCTTTGCCCTGGAACAGGAAAAAAAACTGATCCAGAGACTGATCGCGGGCTGGCCCAGGCGCAGGCAGAGTCTGCTTGAAATAGGCTGCGGCACGGGAATTTTTCTGGAGATGTTCTGGGAATCAGGCTTTGACGTTTACGGCATTGATTCCTCCAAGTCCATGCTTAGAAAAGCCAGGGAGAGGCTGGGGCAAAAAGCTGATCTTCATCTGGGCCGTGGAGAGTGCCTGCCCTTTGAGACCAATGAATTTGATTTCGCGGTCATGATCACCCTTCTTGAGTTTTGCCGTGATCCCGGTCAGGTCCTGAACGAGGCGGGACGCGTGGCCCGCAAGGGCCTGCTTATCTGCTTTTTGAACAAGAATTCATTGTACCATTTCAACCGCAAGCTGCTCAGGCTCTGGTACGGGGAGGACGGACTTTTGATCAGGGCGAGATGGTATTCCTACTGGGAAGTCAAAAAACTTGTCAATGAGACTCTGGGACCGAAGAAGACCTACACCCGGTCAGTGCTTCCCGGAACCGGAATCATGTGGCAAAACAGGCTGTTCATGAAATGTCTGAATAAAAAACTGTGGCCTCCTATCATGGGAGCCTTTACCGGAATGCGCGTGGACCTGATCGACAGGGACCCGCTCACCACACCCCTCCCTGCCCGGGTAAAGTCCGAAGCCAAGGCTTAAAAGTCATAGTACCTTCCCACCTTCCGACTATCCTAAGATCCTGACCCTTACCTCTTCGCCCTTGAGCAGGCCCTCACTGTTGGCCGGGATCTGAATCAATCCATCCGCCCTGATGACCGTCCTGAGCAGTCCTGATTTGCCAAGCACAGGCACAGCCACATAGCCCCGCCCATGCTCTTCAAGCCTTACCCGGACATAATCTCTGCGGCCGTACCTGGAAGCCAGATTTCTGGAGAGCCTGGCCCGGACAAGGCTTTTCTCCTCCCAGACAAAAGGGGCTGCAGCGCCCTGCAGATGCCTTAAAAAAGGCAGCACCAGAACAAGCATGACCACCTGAACCGATCCCACCTGACCGGGCAGGCCCCAGATGTATTTATGGTTTTTTCTGGCAAAAATGGTCGGCTTGCCCGGACTTATGGCCAGGCCGTGAGCTATGATTTCAAGCCCGGAAACAGCCTGCATCGCCTTAAGGGTAAAGTCGCGCTGACCCACGGAACTGCCGCCGGAGATGAGCAGAACATCGTTTTCCTCCAAAGCCCGGTCCAGCATCAGGCACAAATCCTTTTCCCGGTCTCCGACAATGCCGTAAGTAACAGGCACTCCTCCTTCTTCCAGGACAAGATGCCGCAGGGCGTGTGTGTTCACGTCCCGGATGCGCCCCGGTTCAGCGGGCTTGTCAATTTCGATCAGCTCATCCCCTGTGGAGATGATGCCTACCCTGGGAGCCTTGTAATAAAAACAGCTTTTAATGCCCAGGGCGGCCATCATTGCTGTCTGCCTGAAGCCGATACATTGTCCGGTCTCCAGGGCTGTTTGTCCATGACTGACGTCCTCTCCCCTAAGCATAACGTTTTCATTCGGGGCCACCGGGCGCCTAACTTCCACAGTACCCTGGCCCATTTCCTGGGTATATTCCTGCATGACCACCGCGTCAGCGCCGTGAGGAAGCACTCCTCCGGTCACAATTCCTGCGCACTCCCCTGCTGAAAGGAAAAATCCAGGAACATCGCAAATTTCCAGATCGCTGATTTTCTCCAAATAAGCCGGATTACTCTCTCCTGCTCCAAAAGTGTCTTCGGCCCGGACTGCATAGCCGTCCATAGCCGAGCGATGAGTTGCCGGCAGATCCTCTGAAGCCTGGATATCTCCGGCCAGAAACCTGCCTCGGCTCCGGTCCAGGGGCAGTTCCTCCAGGCCCAGTACAGGCATGGCTTCAAGAATCTTAACCAGATCCTCTAACTGCAGGACATTGAAAAAATCGTCCATGTAGCACCTCTTGAACTTGAATATTTATTTTTCCGACCAGAAGGCCCTGCCTCTTGACACCTTGAGCCTGCCCAGAAAAAGTTCTTTCCAGTAGAACCCTATCTGCGCAACTTCTGCGCACTGCGACGGATAAATGCTTTGCCCGGAAATTATTCTGCGCACTTCCTGTACAGTATGAACCCTGTATCCCTTTTCAGAATCCTGATCTCCGAAGACCCTGAGCCTGGGGGAGAGAAGGTATTTGCTTCTGGTTCTTTTTCCCGCGTAATATCCTCTGACCTTCAGTCCCTGGCGCACATAGGGCAGGACTTTATGGGGCAAAACAAACATCCTGTCCCTGAAAACGTAAAAACCCGCGTACCGGGGTTTTTCTCCAATCCTTAGCACACCTGGATCGACAGGTTCCCAGTTGCGGGGCGGGGACGCATTCATATCCGTGATCTGCTTCATTCTTCCCGGCTTTTCAAGAGCGGCCATAAAAAAGCTCTGCGCTCCCATTTCCCGGCCGTCGAAATTGAGCATGCCCTCACCTGCTGGGTGCAGGCCCTGCAGAGCCAGTTCCCTGTGCATGTTTTCCGCTCTTTGCGAAGCAATCAAGTCGGAGCGTTCAAGGATCTGCTCCACCTGTTTTCTGTTTTCCTGCTCATTAGTGGTACAGGTGGAATAAACAAGGGTGCCGCCTGGAGCCAGCAAGTCGCTGGCGCTTATCAGCAGCTTTTTCTGCAGTTCGGTAAGCGGGCCTGTTCTTTCTTCGGTCCATATCTTGAGCACCTCAGGATGTTTGTCCGCGGTGCCCCAGCCGCTGCAGGGCGCGTCAACCAGGATATAATCGAAAAGGATGTCTTTTGCGGGCAAATCCTGGCCTTCATATCCTGTGATGGCCACATTGACAAGATTGAGCCGGGTCACATTGGCTCTTAAAGTCTCATATCTGCGGGAATTCGGTTCATTGGCAATGACCAGTCCGGACTCTCCGGACATTTCCGAAAGCTGGGCGGTCTTTCCACCCGGAGAGGCGCACATGTCCAGCACGCGAGATCCCCGGCAGGGATTCAAAAGCAGAGCCGGCAGCATGGAAGCCAGATCCTGGATGTACATTAGCCCTAAATAATTAGCCAGGCTTCCTCCCAGGGCAAAGGGACCCTCAAGCTCAACCCAGGCCCCGGGCACCTCTGGAACCCTGGAGAATCTGAATCCTTCCTGACACAGTAAATCCAGACAATCCTGACACGCGAATTCCGGACAGGTCCAGCGAAAGAATCGCCTTCCCCGGCTATTTTCATTTTGGTGAATCATGTATATTTGTATTTTTTTGAAATTTCATGTATGTTTGCAGATCCGGGAGTTCCGGTCAATTCATGTCCGCAGGCTGAAAGTTGCTCATTTAAAATCAAATTCATTGTTGACAAACAAAACCATAGTCTTGAACAATAGCTTTTAAGAAATCAAAAGACCTGCTTCCAATGGAGGAAATAGATGTTTAAGAAATTGCTGATCATCCTTGCGTTCATCACTGCTTATGCCAATCCCCTGTGGGCGGAGCAGGACCCCAGAAATTACGCGGTTCTGCCCTTCGAAGTCAACGGCCCGCAGGAATACTCCTACCTGTCCAGGGGCATTCAGTCCATGTTCAGTTCCAGACTGGCCCACACCGGTCAAACTACGCCCATATCCTCCGGGGAAATCAATCAGGTGGTGGAGATTGCTCCTTCTTCATATGAAGAAGCTGAAGAGCTAATGATGCGGCTGAACGCGGATTTCGTGGTCTTCGGTACGGCCAATATTGTGGAAAACCAGTGCAATCTGGACATTTACGCCGCAGGATTGGATCTGGGACGTTACAGCCTGAGCAAACAGACCACCCTGGGCCAGCTTATTCCAGCTCTGGAGGAAGCTGCTCAGGAGCTTATGAATAAGGTCGTCGGAGAAGTCCAAGAAGAAGTCGAACTCGAGCCCCTGGAGGCTCAGGAGACACCTGCGGTTCAGCCTCCTGAGGAAGCAGATGTGTATGTAAGCCCTCATTTTCAGTTCCAGGATGATCCTCAGGCGGCCGGCAGATGGCGCAGCCAGACCCTGCCTTATGCCAACCGGGGCATTGTTGTCGGGGATGCACAGGGGAGCGGTGAGCAGAACATTTTCATCATGACCCGGCACACTGTGCGGGCGTACAGTATGCAGGACAACCGGCTCAAACACACAGCCACTTTCGAGGCCCCGCGCACGTATGAAAATCTGAAAATATGCATGATGGACTTAAACCGCAACGGCAGAAAGGAGATTATTATCTCCGCGATGCAGGATGAACGCGTCAGATCATATATTCTGGGTTTTGAAGACGGCAGGTTCCAGGAAATACATCGGAGGATCCCCTTCTTCATGAACGTGGTCAACCCTCCACCGGCTTACAGGCCCGTTCTGGTGGGACAGGAGATCGCGGGCGGTTCACGGCTTTTCAGGCCGGGCGAAGTACGGGAGGTGATCTACACGAGCCAGGGACCCGAGCTGGAGCGGAGAATGTCCCTGCCGGGCAGGGCCAATGTTTTCAATTTCAACTTTCTGCCCTGGAAGGATGATCACATGGTGGTCATCGCGGACAGAGACATTTTGCAGGTATATTCATCCGATCACCGACGCAGGTACACCACAAGCGAAGAATATGCAGGTTCAAGACTGGGGCTGGAATATGATGACTACCTGCCGGGCACGGCACACTTATCTCCCTCGGAGCATGAAACCGGCTATTACTATATTCCAACCAGGCTGATTACATCTAAACTTCCAGGCCGGGATGAATACCACTTGTTGTCGCATAAGCATTTTTCCGGCCGCATATCCAGCATTTTTCAGCGCTACCGCAACTTTCCCGAAGGAGAGATCCACGCCATGTTCTGGGATGATATGGCCCTGAACCAGATCTGGAGAACCAATAGAATCAAGGCCAGCATCTCCGACTTCGGACTTTACGATATTGACGGCGACGGCAACAGGGAACTAGTGATCAGTGTAAACACTCATCCGGGCATAACCGGAATAGAGGAAATAAGGACAATAATCCTGGCCTACAAGCTGGAATAATTTTAACCTTGGCGGACGCAATATTCGGACATACCCCGGATCTTTGGCGAATCCCTGTGTCTGCCCGATGCTATGGACAAACAAAATGCCAGACAATGCCCTGTAAGCGCTGAAGAATCCGGGCAGAAGCTTTTTGCCTATCTCAAAAGAAGGCTGGGCCGGGAATTTCCCGGCTCAGGACTCATGCGCATGATCCGCACCGGACAGGTGCGGGTCAACAGCCGCAGAAAGAAGCCCTACGACCGGATTTTTGCCGGAGATATAATCCGCATTCCGCCCCATTTCCCGGAAATTCCCGATGACCCGGCCAGAGCCGGTGATCTGGACATATTTTATGAACACCGCGACTTTCTGGTGCTGAAAAAACCGGCTGGAGTGCCTGTACACTCCGGGACATCGGCCCGCAGAGACAACATGGTTCTGCGTCTGCGTAAACACTTTGCCGGGGCGGAATTTTCCCCTACTCTTGTTCACCGGCTGGACAAAGAAACCTCCGGCCTTCTACTGGTGGCCAGAAACTACGCCTGGCTCAAAAATATGCACCAGTCATGGATCAAGGGAAGCGTGGAAAAGACTTATCTGGCCTGGGTCACGGGCAGGTGGCCGGGCGGCTGGTCCAGGCTTGAGCATCGCCTGGCCAGGAGACAGGAAAAAATGACCTCTTCTCCAGAGGGCAGGTATGCATTGTCCTGGGTAAGACCGGTATTGGAAAACCGGGACAGGACCCTTCTTCTGGTGCGCATCGCTACCGGGCGTACGCACCAGATCCGGGCTCAGCTGGCCTTATCCGGAACTCCGGTGCTCGGAGACGGCAAGTACGGAGGCGGGCGAGTTGCCGGGCAAGGCATGCTTCTCCATGCCTACAGACTGGTCTGGACCGGATATGATTTTCGCCTGCGCCCTGAGTGGACCGGAGAATTCAGTCCTCCCGCGGATATTGTTTCACGCGTGCTCACACCAGAATCTGATACATAGGAAAGGTCTCCCCATATAGAAGATTGTTCTGGTCGTCTATGGCTTTGATCCGCAGGGCGAAAATCTCTCCGGGTTCCAGGATCTGGGGCAGATTGAAGGTGATGTCTATGTTTTTGAACCTGGTTATGGCGAAATCCAGGTCAGCATGGTCCAGATCCAGATCTATGATCAGTCCGTCTCTGCGGATCAGATACAGATGCACTCTGCCGCTGATACTATCCTCCTCTGCCAGGTTGTTCACGTCCAGCCTGACCTGCATCCCTCCCTCAATGAATTCGGCCTGAACATTGGTGATCTTGACCAGATTTTTGTCTTTGTGTTCAAAAAGAGCAGGAAGATCCACTCCAGTACAGCTTTCAGGCATTTTTCCGGCCAGAAATGAATGCAGATCGACTCTGTCATAGGCATCGAAGATTTTCTGGAGGTTTTCCCTCTTCTCCAGTTCCCTGCTGGTTTCCTGCAGAAGTATCCTTGTCTGTTCGTACGCTGACTGGGCTTCTTTTTTCTGATCATAGAAAACCAGGCTCAGATAGATGCCGGTCGCACTGGTGATAAGCAGGACAAGAACCATGGCCAGAGCGAACACTATCCAGGACGGGTGCAGGCGGAACCTTTTAGGCCTGGAGTCGTCGCGCATGAGGATAACGCTGTACTTACTGTCTTTCATTGAAGATGTTTCAGTTTATCGTAGTTGTTGATGAGTAGTAGTATGCCCTCTTTCTTAGGAAATAAGGACCAGGCTTTTTTACCTTTCGGGCTCCCTGACCCCGGGCATCAGAACATTTCCCTAATTATCTCCGGCCCGCCTGTTCATATTCGGCTCTAAGGCTTTGATCACTACAGCTTCTGTACTCTTCACCGACTATTCTCATTCGGCCCTGTTCGTCTTTTTGCCAGTACAGGCGCTTGATTCCCTGGGTGTAGGTGCAGCAGGAACTGAAGATTTTTCTGAAATAGCTGACCCAGTAGTCAGGTCCGGTCAGGACTTCGGGGCGACTGATATATACATCCATCAAGGAGCAGCGCTCAAAAATTTCCTCCCTATTTTTCCGGAATACCCTGAAGGATTCATCCGTGCTTATGGCCAACAGGTCAGGATCATAAAAATCAAAATAATCCTCAGAGCCACGGGCAAAGGCCCTGGCCCACTCACCGGTCAGGCCGGCAATTTTTTCATGAAAATGATCCATTGTTTTCTCTGGTGACCAGGTGAAGGCTGAAGTGATGATCAAGGGAGTATTCTGCAGCTCAACCATCTGCTCCAGCTCGCGGATATGCTGCTTGTCCATGACCACGCATCCTTCGGAGTCAAAAGGAACCAGTTCGCGTCCCCTGCCGTGGACCCAGATCCCGAATCCTGTCTTGGCTTTGATTCTATCCACAGGATTGGGATAATTAAGAGTCAGGGCCAGTTCACCGTACTGCTCGTAGTCTATGTAGGAGGTCATGACTGTGCGTTCCATGAAATAAACTCCTTCCGGAGTCTTCAGGTCGCCTTCCACCTTTTTGTCTCCCGCAGCCTGCCCTGTGCTGCACCGCCAGACATGTTCCTTTTGCAGCCGGCTCTTGTTCCGGAATACAAAAAAAGACTGCTCCTGTTTATCGACCACGAACAGCCTTTCAGGAGCCCGGGGATCAGCCTGGATATGCGGCTGCCACGCAGCGGCGGTTCCGGTCCAGAATAATACCAGGATAAAAGACAGGAAAACGCGCAATTTCGACCTCACCAGTTCATCTCAATCC
>SLDX01000045.1 GCA_007125075.1 Desulfonatronospira sp. | reverse complement strand
GCTGGTCTTAGGAGAAGCCCGCCCTGCTCAAAATCAAATATCGATATTAATTGGTTGTCACTCCATCAGCAGGCCGCATTCAGCAGGCCGCCGCGAACCACGCCTTAGGCGTGGCAGGCCAGTTCCTCAGGCATGCAATATACTGCTTATCGCGTAACAGAGCTGTTTAATCCGAAAAACTGCGGTCACCTTCGACCTCCATTCTGGCAGCCATGTAGCCCATGATATCCTTCAGGGAAATCATCCCGGCCAGCCGGCCGTCTTCAACAACCATCATTCTGCTCTTACCCAGGCTGTTCATCCTGTTCAAAGCACGCATGATGTCTGTATCCGGATGGATGGTGTTGTCCCTTGAAGGAGGCTCCATAACGTCCCTGACCATAGTCCCGGACCACTGGCTGCGTTCCACTTCCCCCACCTGTCTCGTAGTGATGCAGCCTTCCAGGTTGTCTTTGTCCACCACGGGAAACATCTTGTAGTGATGATGATAGACATAATCCTCGACCATCTGGCTCAAGGTGATGTCAGGCGGCACATAAACCGGGCTGTTCATCAAGGTTCTGACTCTGGCCCCGGAAAGAGTGTTTTTGATGACTATCTGGCGGTAGGCATTTTGTGCTATAAACCTGATGAACATCCCTATAATGAAGTACCATACTCCGCCGATAATGTTCCCGGTCAAGATCTGCAGAATCCCCAAACCGATAAGCACCAGCCCGAAAACACCGCCCAGGCTTGCGGCGATCCTGGTGGCCCAGCGCTGATCATCTTTCCAATGCCAGAGAATGGCCCGCAGAACTCTGCCTCCGTCCATGGGAAAAGCAGGAATCAGGTTGAACAGAGCTACAATGAAGTTGATCAAACCCAGATACATGAACAGAACAATGATCTCTTCCGACCAGTTAAGGGCCTGGCTGACCCTATAAAACGCGTGGAATACAAAAGCCAGAAACAAACTTGCAAAGGGTCCTGCGATAGCGATCAGGAACTCGTCTTTGGGCTTCTCCGGATCCTCTTCCATTTCAGCTACCCCCCCGAAAATGAACAGAGTAATGCCGCGTATGGGCACTCCGAATCTGCGGGCCACCCAGGAATGCCAGAATTCATGAAAAAGAACCGAGAAAAAAAGTCCAAGAGCACCCAGGACTCCAAGTATCCAGTATGTCCCCGGGCTAAGATCTTCCAGAAAAAAAGGGAAAAAGCCCACAGCCAGAGACCAGGTGACCAGAAAGGCAATGATCAGCCAGCTTATGTCCACCTTGATCTGAAATCCGAAAACCTTGATCAGGTTTACACTTTTTCCAAACATAAAGGCCCCGGTAGCCGTCTCCTTGAAAAAGGGCCTGTTCCTTACTGGAGACGCAACTTTAAATGTTTTTTCTTCAAAAAAATCAGTTTGTTGTTAATCCGAACAGACAATTTGTATTGCCGGAATATACAGGAGGGTCAATGATCATCGACAGGCACAACTGATGATCAGATATCTGAATACTAACCGATACAGCTTTTTATAATACTTGAGCGGCAGGAGGCAAGAAGACGCAGCAGGCTTCATCTGTACTGAGGGCTATCCGTACGTGCATTGCTGGCCCCAGGATGTGGATCACTTCTGCTCTGAATCAAGAATCTGCTTAATCTGCCGGAGATCTTCCCTGATTCGGACAAGGATGCCGGACAGCCGGGCCTGTTCTTCCAGGCGCATTTTAGCACCGTCAATGGTCAGCCTGTCCTCGTAGAGAAGCTTTTTGATGAGCTTTAAGAGCCTGAGGTGTTCCTGGCTGTAAAGACGCTGACCCTTAGGGGTCCGCAAGGGCTTCAGTTGAGGGAACTCGCTTTCCCAGAATCTGAGCACATAAGGTTCCAGCCCGAGAAGCTCGGCTGCCTGGCCAATTTTATAAGTCTCCTTTTCCCGGGTCATGGCTCGCAGAATAACCGGGGTTTCAAAAAAATCAAGGAAATCCGACTGGTAGTTTTTGCGTCAAAAGCTCAGCCAACTCCTGCTGCACCTGATCCACTTCGTGATCCTGCAGGGTTCTTTCCTGATGTCGATAGGTAAAGCGCAGAGTCAGTTTCTTTTCAGGTTTGTCCTGAGGATAATAAATATCCACCAGAGAAACATCTTCCAGAATGGAAATCCCGGCCTGATCAACAACCTCACGAATAAGAGCGTACTTAAGCTCCAGCGGAGCAATCACGTTCATGTCCCGCTTGACAACCGGATATTTAGGCAAGGACTGAAAAACTGGCAGGATGTCTGAATGGATATTCTGGAGCTGGTCCAGATCCAGATCGGCAAACCAGACTTCTTTTCTGGCCTTGTAGGCTCTGGCCATTTGCGGGCGAACCCTGCCCAGGAAGCCTAATTTGTAGTCCAGTAAGCTGCACATCACACATGGTTCAAGATAGGGGTGATTATCAAACATGACAAATTTTCCGGGAAACTTGGCAAATCTTTCCAGCAGATGCTCCGCCAGGCCCTTTAAATCATAAAAATCAGTGTCCTCTTCAGCAAAGGGCCAGTGTCCGCGGTGTCTCGGGCCATGCAGGAGAAGAGCCAGGCGGGTGTTTTCCCTGACCCCGGTCTCTGAACCGCTGTCCTGTTCAAAGCTGCGGGCAACTTCAAACAGACGCAGGCGACTGTTGCCCTGTCCGAGATTATTTCTGAGAGTCTGCAGAATGCCGGGTATAAGATGCAGACGCAACACATCCTGGTCTTCACTTAAGGGATTGAACACCCTGACCCGGCCCTGTGCGGGTATATTCAGCAGATCAAGATCGGACATGCCTGTAAAACTGTAGTTGATCACTTCCTGAAGTCCCAAGCCCCTGGCCCATTGCTTGATGCTGTCTTCAAATGCATGCTTGCGATCAACCTCTTCCTGGTGCAGGGATTTCTGGACTTTGGGCAGATGCTCGGGTGTCCTGTCCAGACCATATATGCGCCCGATCTCCTCGAACAGATCGACTTCGCGGGTCAGATCCGGACGAAAGCTGGGTGCAGTGACTCTAAGAAGATCATCTTCTCCGTCGACTTCGCATCCCAGAGAACTGAAGATTTGACGGCAGTAATCAAGGTCCACGTCCAGGGCCAGCAGGCTGTTGGCCCGGCTGCGGCGAAAATTTATACTCACCGGAACATGGGGTTTTGGTTCGGAAAAGGCCACTCCTTTCGCCACCTGTCCTGGTCCATATTCTGACATAAGCTGAGCTGCCCGGTTCAAAGCGAATGGCGCCCCTGCCTGATCCACTCCGCGCTCAAAGCGAAAGGACGACTCGCTGTGCAGCCCAAGCCTTCTGGCTGTCCTGCGAATGCTCAACGAATCGAATACAGCGCATTCCAGAAGGACATCAGTGCTGTGTTCGCTTATTTCGGTATTGGCTCCGCCCATGACGCCGGCCAGAGCCACCGGTTTCTGATCGTCCCATATGAGAAGATCTCCCTCGTTCAGCTTTCTTTCTTCATTGTCCAGGGTGGTAAACCTGGATCCGGGCGTGGCCCTGGCCACCCTGATCCGTGATCCCTTAAGCAGAGAATAGTCAAAAGCGTGCAGAGGATGTCCCAGCTCAAACATGACGTAATTGGTTGTGTCCACAATATTGTTTATCGGCCTTACACCCACGGACAAAAGCCTGTAGCGCATCCAATCCGGAGAGGGCTTGATGGTACAGCCGGAAATCAGTCTGGCCTGATAAAGCGGACATCCGTCAGGATCATCAATGACAATCTCAAGCTCTGCGGGACAGTCCCTGGAAGTGTCTTCCTGAAGGCTGAAAACTGGTTTATTCAGGGGGAGATTAAAAATTGCGGCAACTTCCCGGGCCAGCCCGAAGACGCTTAAACAGTCCGGCCTGTTGGGAGTGACTCCGATATCCAGAACATTCCGCTCAAGGCCCAGGGCATGGTCAAGCCTTGATCCTGGAGCAGGGGTTCCACTTAAAACCATGATTCCTGATGAGTCCGGACCCAGTTCCAGCTCGGCTTCGGAACAGATCATACCTTGAGAAAGAACCCCTCTGATCTGGGTGTTTCCGATGACCTGACCTCCTGGCAGAGTGGTCCCGTCCAGGGCCACTGCCACGTATTGGCCTGCGGCCACGTTGGGAGCGCCGCATACGATGTCTAAATTTTCGGAACCGCCGATATCCACTGTGCATAAAGACAGCTTGTCCGCGCCGGGATGGGCTTTCCTCTCCACCACCCTGCCCGCCACCAGGTCGGAAAGATGGTCAAAGGGCCTGACGATTTCCTCAACTTCCAGGCCGACCATGGTCAGCCTGTGAGCCAGATCATCCACGCTGCCTTCGTAAGGCGTAAAATCGCGCAGCCAGGAAAGACTGAGAAGCATTTATAATTTCCTTGCGTATTATCAAAAGCTCATGCGAACTGATTCAAGAACTTGAGGTCATTTTCAAAAAACATGCGCAGGTCGTTTATTCCGTACTTGAGCATGGCCACCCTTTCCACTCCAAGTCCAAAGGCAAATCCTGTATACTTTTCCGGATCATAGCCTACCTGGAGAAACACTTCGGGGTCGATCATGCCGCAGCCAAGAACTTCCACCCACCCGGTCTCCTTGCACACCCTGCAGGATATGTCGTCGCGGTGACGTCCCCTGCCCTCACACATAACGCAGCTGATATCCACTTCAGCACTGGGCTCGGTAAAGGGAAAAAAGCTGGGTCTGAAGCGAACCTTAACCCCGGGATCAAAAATTCTCTGGGCAAAGGCGGTCAGGGTACCCCGAAGATCAGCCATGCTTACCTGCTCATCGACCAAAAAGCCTTCGATCTGATGAAACATTGGCGTGTGGGTCAGATCGGAATCCCGCCGGTACACCTTGCCCGGAGCGATTGCTGCCACTGGAGGTGTGCGTTTTTCCATGGTCCTTATCTGCATGGGTGAAGTATGAGTGCGCAGAACCAGGCTTTCTGTAATGTACAGGGTGTCCTGCATATCCCTGGCCGGATGTCCGGGTGGCAGGTTCAGGGCTTCAAAATTATAAAAATCAGTTTCCACTTCAGGCCCGGTGACGATATCAAAGCCCAGGCCGGTAAAAATCGAGCAGATGTCCTGAATGACCCTGGTTACAGGATGTATGGAACCCATATCCGGAATCCTTCCCGGCAGGGAAGGATCAAAGCGCGGATCCAGCCTGAATGCAGCCAGTCTCTCCAGTTCGTTTTTCTTGTCCTCGAGCAGCCTGGTCAGTTCAGTCTTGACCTGGTTGGCCGTCTTGCCTGCCAGGGGACGCTCGGATGAATCCAGGCCGGGTATTGCGGACATGATTTTTGCCAGCTTGCCCTTGCGCCCCAAAAAAGCCACCCTGGCTTCTTCCAGATCACGCAAAGAAGAAGCCTGATCCATTCGCGTTTCGAATTCATGGACCAGGCTTTTCAGACTGGAATTGATCTCCAGTACGGAGTTCATCAGTTGGCTCCGGTTTTAGATATCTCCGCCAGCCGGGCAAAGGCGGCCTTTTCATTTACTGCCATATCGGCGAGTACTTTTCTGTCAAGCTCCACGCCAGCCTGGTTCAGGCCGTTCATGAACCTGCTGTAGGACAGGCCGTGCTCGCGTGCTGCTGCATTGATGCGGATAATCCACAACTTTCTGAAGTCGCGTTTTTTTCTCTTACGGTCACGATATGCAAAACACAAGGCTCTTTCTACGGTTTCTCTGGCCGTACTGTAGAGCCTGCTTCTGGATCCTCGGTAGCCTTTGGCCATTTTCAGATATTTTTTGTGCCGTTTGTGCGCGGTCTTGCCTCTTTTTACCCGCATAAGCTTCTCCCTCTCCTGCTGGATAATTTACTGATAATCTTAAAAATTGCTGCTTCTCATTCCCAAGACGCCCTGCTTCATGCTTCTTCGGAGTCATTTGAAAAACAGGCGCCACAACATAAAATTGCGCAGGAAAGCCTGCTAAAAAGCGTAGGGCAGCATCCTTTTTACGGCGCGTTCATTTGTTTTGTCCACAATGGCTGTATTGTTCAGCCTGCGTTTGCGCTTGGCGCTCTTTTTGGTCAGTATGTGCCGTTTGTTCTGCTGGCGTCTCTTGATCTTTCCGGTTCCGGTGACTGAGAAACGCTTGGCCGCACTGCGCCTGGTCTTTATCTTGGGCATTGTATCCTCCTCAAGTTGAATCAAAAATTTTGCCTGCTTAAGAATGATGAATAAATACGGCGGAGCGGTGATCGTCTCAGGCAATGACTGATCAGTTGTGCTCACATTTGTCGAAAAAAAATTTTTTATACATCAGGATGCTTTTGATACACACTCACAAGTGCTTGATCCAGGGAAATTGACCTGTACTGTCTTGATAAATTGGTGGAACGCGCTGCGAACTATGCTTTTTTGCTGTTTATGGGCGCCAGAAGCAAATGCATGGTTTTGCCTTCCTGGCGCGGCTCCTGTTCCACTTTGGCTATATCCGAGGTCATTTCCACAATTTTGTTCAGCACCTCGTTTCCGCGTTCTTTATGAGCCATTTCCCGGCCACGGAAAAAAACAGATACCTTGCACCGGTCGCCTTCCTCGATAAATCTGCGGATATGGCGTACCTTGGTCAGCAGATCATTGGCGTCAGTCTTGGGTCGTACCTTGATTTCCTTGATCTGTATTCTTGACTGCTTCTTTCTGGCTTCCTGCTTTTTTTTCTGCTGCTGGTACTGGTATTTTCCAAAATCCATAATCCGGCAAACAGGAGGATCAGCATTGGGAGCCACTTCAACCAGATCCAAGCCTGCGCTTTGAGCCTGTTCCAAAGCCTGTCCTGTATCCATTATCCCCAACTGCTGACCATCTACATTGATCACACGTACTTTTCTCGCCATTATCTGCTTGTTTCGGCGAGCCTTAGTAGAGGTATCTATAACTCATTCCCCCCTTCTTAAAAGGTTCATCCATATCCTGAAAAATCAGGTCCACCACTTCCTGAATACTCAGAAGACCCAGATTCCTGCCGCCGCGCAAACGAACATTCAATCCTGATTGTTCGAGTTCCTGATCACCAGCGACCAGAATAAAGGGTATTTTCTCCAGTTGCGCCTCACGCACTTTATAGCCGAGCTTTTCATTACGCGCATCCACATCGACCCTGATGCCCTTTTCCCGCAGCGCAGCAGCGCACCGTTCCGCGTACTCCTCCTGGACATGGGTGATATTCATTATCCTGGCCTGCACCGGTGCCAGCCAGGTGGGAAAAGCTCCGCCGTAATGCTCGATCAGAACGCCCAAAAACCTTTCTATAGCACCTAAAATAACCCTGTGCAACATCACCGGCCTGTATTTCCGGCCGTCTTCTCCGGTATAATAAAGATCAAATCGTTCCGGCAGGGTGAAATCGCATTGCACGGTAGCGCATTGCCACTGGCGATCCAGAGCGTCCCTGAGCTTGATGTCTATCTTGGGTCCGTAAAAGGCGCCTTCACCCGGACAGATGCCGTAGGACAGATTTAAAGCATCAAGCGCTCTGCTCAAAGCTTGTGTGGCTTTATCCCAGGCATCGCCCGAACCGATGGATTTTTCAGGACGGGTGCTCACCTCCACCTGATAATCAAATCCGAAAAGATCCATGACATCCTGAACAAATTTGACCACCCCGATGATTTCATCCTGGAGCTGGTCGGGTCTGCAGAGGATATGCGCGTCATCCTGGGTGAATTCGCGTACTCTGAGCAGGCCGTGCAGAACTCCTGATTTTTCATGGCGATGCACCTTGCCCAGTTCGAAATAACGCAAAGGAAGATCCCGATAGCTGCGCAGCCTGGATTTGTAAACAAGCATGTGCGACAGGCAGTTCATGGGCTTGATGCCGTAGACCTGTTCATCTATTTGCGTAAAGTACATGTTTTCGCGGTAATTCTCATAGTGCCCTGATTTTTCCCAGAGCTCCCGGCGCAGAATCTGGGGACCCTGGACTATCTGGTATCCGCGTCTTAAGTGTTCTTTACGTTCGAAATCTTCAAGAATGGTACGGATCAAAGCGCCTTTGGGATGAAAAATCGGCATGCCGGGTCCGGCTTCTTCGCTGAAGCTGAAAAGATCAAGCTGAACCCCCAGCTTGCGGTGATCACGCTTTCTGGCCTCTTCCAGCCTGGCCAGATGTTTCTTCAGCTCCTTTTCCGAGGCGAACGCTGTGCCGTAAATTCTCTGGAGCATGCGTCTTTTTTCGTCTCCGCGCCAGTAAGCTCCGGCTACCGAAGTCAGCTTGAAGGCCCGTATATAACTGGTGCTCGGGACATGAGGCCCCCGGCACAGATCGACAAAATCGCCGTGGCGGTAAAGAGATAACCTGTCCTCATCCAGTTCATCCAGAATCTCAAGCTTATAGGTTTCATTCAGCTCATAAAAAATTTTACGGGCTTCCTGCCTGGAAACAATCACGCGCTCAAAAGGCTGATTCCGGGCAATGCTCTCAGCCATGACCTTCTCGATCTTTTCCAGATCTTCCGGGGTGAAGGGGCGCTCATAATCAAAATCGTAATAAAAGCCGTGTTCAATATCCGGACCGATAGTCACCTTGGCTGAAGGAAAAAGTCTTTTGACCGCCTCAGCCATGATGTGCGCCGCGCTGTGCCTGAGAACTTTCAGGCCGTCGGGGCTGGACAGGGGCACAGGGTCAACCACGGTACAATCATTGCCCAGCTCAGCGTCCAGATCGTACATGCGTTCATCGCACTTGCAAGCTACAACTTCTTTAAATTTCTTTCCTGACAGGGCTCTGGAAAGGATATCCCTGCAGGTGGCCCCGGCACTCGACTGGATTTCTTCCAGGGCTCCTGATACTTTGACCATCTTTTCTCCAGTAAATGAAAACAAGTAAGGGAGGCCAGGGGGCCTCCCTGTATAGACAGTAGTAATGGTAGGCGCGAGGAGATTTGAACTCCTGACCCCTTGCGCGTCAAGCAAGTGCTCTCCCCCTGAGCTACGCGCCTTACCTGCTGCTAAGCGTTAATTGTTATCAGCACGGGTCGTATTTTGTCAAGAAAAGATTCAGAAATCAGCAGGTCCAAACAAAAAGAAAAGATCTGCTCGACCCTGCTTTAAAGCATTTACCTTTAGATTTAAAAAATCTTCGAATGACCAAGCAATATCTTCTGTCAACGTACATTTGGTTAAAAGTATAAAGATTAATGTATAGATATAAAATACTGGCTATTAAATTTTATTATAATTATATAAATTCTACTTATAGAAAAATGATAATATAAACCTGCAACAAAAAAAGTGATAGCATTAATAGTCATTAGATATATTTATACTTGAATAAAATTTAACAATAAATGTTGAATTGAACAATAACTATAATTTTACAATTTATAAAACTCCTCATTTGTTTGATTTGACTTGCCTGTTTTCCTGCATTTATTTTTTTTAATTTATCTGATAATCTATTATGTACGTAATGTAGATAATTATTTTAAATACTGCATCTCTTTTTTCTTTCCGTTTATTGACAAGGTTACCTTAAGCATATAAATTAAAGACATCTTAATAGTCGGTGAGTTACGAGATTGTGGTCACACCCTGTTTTTTGCCGGAAATTCTTGTCACCTGATCATCCTCACCGCTGTCACCTGTCTTTTATCTCGCCGGTCAAAGGGCTTTGTTTTGGTCTTCGTTCACCGAAAAAGGAATGTTTCCATAATGCTTGATTAACTATTTACAAAGGAGAAAAAAATGCTGACTGAGGCAAAGAAGACAATGTTGGTTGGGCTGGTTGTGTTTTTTGCGCTTGCCTTTAGCGCAGGTCCGTTGTTTGCAGCTGACGGCTGGGGTAATCTCATTTCCGTAGATCAGCTTAAGTCTGAACTTTCCAATACCGATCTTGTAATCCTGGATATACGCAAAGGCGAAGACGATGTGGAAAGGTTTTCCAAGGGACATGTCCCAGGTTCTCAATTCATCGCTTACCCTGACGTAGCCCCGCATAGAGGCAGCATTGAATCGGAAATGCCTGAAGCGGGAAATTTCGAAGCTGTCATGCGCAAGGCAGGACTAAATAACGACAGCCTGGTAGTGGTTGTAGCCGATGCCATGAATCCTAACGCTTTTGCCGCCGGACCCAGGCTTTACTGGACGCTCAAGAATTTCGGCTTCGACAATGTACACCTGCTTGATGGCGGCATCACCTCCTGGGTTAATGCCGGCGAGGAAATTGCCACCAGTGCGCCGGCTGCCGCTGAAAAAGAGGGAAATTTTACCGCTGATCGAAGCGGCAACCACCCTTATCTGGCAACCAAAGAAGATGTAATAAAGGCGCTTGAGGAAAACAGGGATGTACTGGACGCGCGCAGCATGCCTGCATACCTGGGGCTTGCTTCCAAACCGGGTTGGCTGCAACTGGGTCATATCGATGGAGCAAAATTTGTATATTATGGAATGCTCTTTGATTCCAACGGAGAATACCGGAGCAGGGAAGAGCTGGAGCAGATCTTTTCGGATCTCAGACTCAACCTTGACACTCACACCATAAGCCATTGCGGTGACGGTTATGGTTCGATGGATCTCTGGTTTGCAGTAAGTGAGATATTGGAAAAAGATCACACCATGTATGATGCCGGGATGTTTGAATGGGATATTCCAACAACCACCAAACTGCAGAACTAATCCTTCCACTTTCATAAGTCCCTGCGGGGGAGTGTTTTCAATGCTTCCCCGCAGATCACTTATATAAAAACATAAACTCCCCATCTCTGAGCCTGTTCTTTCCTCTCTTGCCGAACCATTGCAGATCAGTTTATCCTGTAAAAAAGACGCAGTCTCAAGCACAGCGTTTTTCACCGGGACGCAATCAGCAGCAAAAATCTCAAAAACTTCATCAGCCTGGACAGGATCACTTTGCCTGTCTTTCCAGAAGCTCGCGGGTGACGGACTTAACTTCCCCCAGGTATTCTTCCCGGTCGATTATCCCCTTCTTCAGCAGCAGGCGCACAAGAGCTTCGTGCTGAATCATGTTGGAGGTTACGATTTGCTCTTGGGAGGCGACATCCTGTTGGGGTTCAGGTTTTTCTGCGGTCATAAACATAGGTTCCTTATGATGTAGATAAGATTAATTATATGATTTTATTTAACCTTCGCCAGCAATGCATTAGACCGCAATGTACGCTGCCTTTCCTGGATTCCGCTCAACGATAAAATGGCAACTATCTCTGCTATATATAATTACGTTCCAGGCTTCTGAAAATCTTGGCTGCTTCTTCCTTCTGGTCATTATGATTGTGAACATGCGGCTTATTCTCATAAAAAACGACAATCGGAAATATTCAGCGCCCTCACAAGTTTCACGGGTTTTTTCCCTCTGGCTAAACTTTACAGCTGTCCTTGTCTTCGACAGGAGAGGGTCCGCTTAGGATGGGCGCCCCTGTTTTGTCGGCCAGGCCTTTGAGCATGCCCCTGAAAAGCTGCTTATGAAAAGGGACAAGGCTTTTCCAGTAGGCAAGTCCCCACAGACCGCGGGGATAGTACCTGAGTCTTTGGACCAGGATGCTTTTGCCGATTCCGCTGGGTTCAAGGTCAAACTCCAGCACTGTTCGGGCCGGAAGCTTCATTTCCGCCAATAGACTCAGATGTTCGTTTTTTCGCATCCGGATCACTCTCCAGAAGTCCACGGTATCTCCATAACGCAGCTGATCAGGTGAGCGGCGGCCTTCACGGTATCCTGTACCGCCCAGCATTCTGTCCGCAAATCCCCGCATGCGCCACAGGATATCGGCGTAATACCAGCCGTTTTTTCCGC
>SLDX01000132.1 GCA_007125075.1 Desulfonatronospira sp. | reverse complement strand
TCATCAAGCTTCAAATCACCCCATTTTCTGGCATAGGGAAACTTCAGATAAGACCAGGGCTCGGTGTGTTCACCGATATAATTCCCGTATTCAGAATACTTGAACTGGTCATAGTTTCCATCCTGGTTCATAAGCCTGAGTTCGCCGTCATAAAGCTCCAGCGCCCCGTCCGAAGGCCTGACCGTTCCCAGATAGCCTGAGGGAAATACTCCCAGCACCTTTACTGCGTCCAGGTACTTGGGAAAAATCTCCTCCCGGGCGAATTTCATGGTAAACAGGCTGAATTCCTTGAGTTCCTGGACTCCGGCCAGGAGCTCCTTGCGCATTTCTTCGTCCAGAGGCTTTGAAAAACCTCCGACCACCGCGGCTATGGGGTGGATAACCTTGCCTGAGAATTTCTCCAGCTGCATCTGAGCTTTGTAGCGCATATGCACCACTTTTTTGGCCAGTTCAGGGTTCGCGCCGACTATGCCTACGACATTGCGCACGGAGTAGTCGGCATCCGGACCCAGGACGAAGTCGGGAGCGGCCAGAAAGTAAAAGTGCAGAATCTTGTCCGGAATATAGGCCAGCATCTGGCATAATTCCCTGAGCTTTCTACCGGTCGGGGGAAGCTCAAGGCCCAGACACTCATCAGCGGCCTTGTTGGAAGCCAGATGGTGCTGCCAGGGACAGATCCCGCAGATGCGGGTTACGATCCTTGGCACCTCCTCCACCGGACGGCCAATTACGAATTGTTCAAACCCGCGCAGAGAAAGGACGTGCAGCTTGGCATCGGATACATTTCCGGTATCATCCAGATGGATGGCCACACTGGCGTGCCCTTCAATACGGGTGATGGGAGCAATATTTAATGTCTTACCCATTTCTACCTCCTACCGGTCTTTTCAATACGCCGTGAGCGCCCGCGAAACGGGCCAGATACCCCCGGCGGTCGGGCATATTGTTTGGATCAAAACCTACCGAGGCCAGTGCTCCCATGTAATCCACCAGGGGTTTGGCACCCTTGCGCACAGGCCCGTAACACCCCCTGCAGGGCACCCTTGCAGAGATGCATCTGGGAGCTCCGTTATGACCTCCGCAGCCCACGCCGGTAACCGGCCCCAGGCATAAAAGACCCTGCTCCAGAAGACAGCGCATCTCGTTAAGAGGCTTGTCCGGATCATACAGCGGAGAAGCGAGCATGCGCTTGATATCCGCAAGCCCTTTTTTGCTTTCCCTGATGGTCGGGCAGGCGTCGCACACGGACTTCTCAGGCATTTTGTAATCAGTCTTGCCTTCCAGAAGAGCCAGCACCGCGCCGGCGATCCAGTCCGGATGCGGCGGGCATCCGGGCAGGTACAGATCCACATTGACCAGCTGATCCACTGCATAGCACTGATCAAGCAGAGGCGGTATATGCTCTGTGGGATAATCAGCCGGGTCGGTTGTTGGTGAATCCTTGTAGTAGAACTTTTTAAGCTCTTCATCAGTATACATATTGATCATCGCCGGAATGCCGCCATTTGTGGCGCAGGTGCCCAAGGCGATGAGAATCTGACATTTCTTGCGCATCTCCAGAAGAACTTCCTTGTGTTCTTCGTTACGCACTCCGCCGGAGACAATGCCCACCACCGCCTCAGGAATGCTTAGCTCCTTTTCCTCTCCGGTCTGGCCAAAATACTTCTTGTCCAGAATGACCGGAATATGGACAAACTCCAGATTATTGACCAACAGGTCAACCAGGACGTCTCCCACATTGAGGATGGCAATTTCACATCCGGCGCAGGCGTTTAGCCATTCTTCGGCTACTGTTACCTTGGTCATATAAGTACCTCCATTTAAAACAAACAGGGCTCTGGCTGCCTGTTAGGCGTAGACGGCCTCTTTCTGGACCTTCAAGGGATTTGGTCCCAGAGACCTGATGGTATCGGTGAATTCAGTTACTAATTTGGCGAACCTGGGAGCCTCGGCCGAAGATACCCAGTCGATCCGAAACCTCTCCGGGTTGATCCCCAAATCTTCCAGGACCAGTTTAATGGCCTGTCCCCGGGCGTATGCCTTGTGATTACCATCCAGGTAATGACATTCACCCAGATGTCAGCCCAGAACCAGAACGCCGTCCGCGCCTCTTTCCAGCGCCTCCACAACCAGATTGGGATGAACCATGCCCGAACACATTACTCTGATGGCGCGCATGTTGGTTGGATACTGCATCCGGGAAACACCGGCCAGATCCGCTCCTGCATAAGCGCACCAATTACAGAGAAATCCGACAATGACGGGTTCGTTGTTATCAGCCATCGCAATTTCTCCTTATATTTTAAACATTTTCAAGAGCCGCAAGCAGCTGAGCTCTTAGCTGTTCATTGGTAAAGCCATGTACATACACACCCTGCTTGGGACAGGTGGCCTCGCAGATGCCGCATCCTTTGCACAGGGCCTTGTTGGTTTCGATCTTTTTATGCATGCCGCCGTCACGTTCATAATCGGTCAGGGCGATCGCGCCGTAGGGACAGGTATCCACACATATGGCACAGCCGTCGCAGTTTTCAGTGACGTAGGATTTGATGGAATCAAGAGGCATGACCGATCTGGACAAAATGGTCGAGGCCCTGGAAACCGCGGCCTGGGCCTGGGAGATACATTCATCAATAGACTTTGGATAATGGCACAAGCCAGCCAGGAACATGCCGTCAACACTCATGTCTACCGGGCGAAGCTTGGCATGGGCCTCCTGGAGGAAGCCGTCGCTGTTAAGCCCGCACTTGTACAGTTCAACCAGGTTTTTATGCTCAGCAGGCACAATGGCTGAAGCCAGCACCAGATAATCCGGCCTGATCTCCACATCCCGGAAGAGCACATGATCCCTGACCACTACCACCAGATCGTCGCCTTCCCTGGATACCCGGGGCTTGTTGTCCGGGTTGTAGCGGATGAAGACCACTCCAAGCTCCCTGGCTTCTCTGTACAGGTCTTCCCTGGCCCCATATGTGCGGATATCCCGGTACAGCACATACACGGGCATTTTCGGATTGGCGTTTTTGAGCTCCACAGCCGAATGCATGGTATGCGTACAGCAGACCCGGCTGCAGTATGGCCGTTCCGGCTCGCGAGAACCGGCACACTGGATAAAGACCGCGCCTTTGGCTTTTTCCAGTGCAGGCTTGTGCTCAGACATCTCCTTGTCAAACTCCAGATGAGTGAACACCCTGTCGTCCTGACCGTAGAGGTATTCATCCGGCTTATATTCCTGTCCACCGGTGCAGACGACAGCGATTCCGTACCTTATGGCCTTTATTTCTCCGGCGACATCGATTTCGCTGACGAAATCTCCGACCGAACCTTTATTGGCCTTGATGTCAGCATTTTTATAGACTTTGATCGCCGAATGATTCTCCACTTTGGAGATCAGATCTTCCAGATAGGGGCGAATCTGTTCCCCTCTCCAGGTGGTGGCCAGGTTCCAGGCATTGCCACCCAGTTTGTGCGCCTTTTCCATCAGGATGGTTTCATAACCCTGATCGGCAAGACCCAGAGCAGTCACCATTCCGGAGATACCTCCACCAACGACCAGCGCGCTCTGGTTGACATTCACGGACAGGTACTCCAGAGGCTCCAGCATGGAAGCCTTGGCCACGGCCATGCGCACCTGATCCTTGCTCTTTTCCAGAGCTTTTTCCGGTTCTTTGCCATGCACCCAGCTGTTCTGATTCCGGATATTGGCCATTTCAAACAGATACTCATTCAGTCCGGCATCCTTCATGGTCTCCCTGAACAGGGGCTCATGCGTCCTGGGAGTACATGCGGCAACCACAACCCGGTTCAGGTTGTGCTCCTTGATTTTGTCCCTGATCAGCACCTGGGTGTCCTGAGAGCAGGAGAACAGGTTGTTCTCCACAAAGACTACGTTGGACAGTCCCTTGGCGTATTCGGTCAGTTCCTTGACGTCTATGGTGCCGGCGATATTTATGCCGCAGGAGCAGACAAAAACCCCTACTCTGGGCTCTTCAGCGGATACGTCTTTTTCCTGGGGAAATGTCCTTTCCTGGGTCAGTGAACCTCTCTGGCTGCTTAAAGCTACAGAAGCCGAGGCAGCAGCAGATGAGGCCTCGGTAACCGACTGCGGAATATCCATGGGATTTTGAAAGCTTCCGCTGGCGTATATCCCGGGTATATTGGTAGTTCCGGGCGCAAAACTGGAACTCTGGGCAAAATTGTACTTATCCAGTTCCACTCCCAGCTTCCCGGCCAGATCTATCGACCCCTTGCTGGTCTCCAGACCTACGGACAGTACCAGCATATCGAAGTCTTCCTTGACTCTTTCACCGGTCTGATCGTTGAAGTACTCAACAGACACACCGCCTTCCGAGCCGGGGTAGGCGGTATGGATGCGGCTCGGAATAAAGCGGATCCCTTTTTCCTGAGCCTGTTCATAGTATTTTTCAAACTCCTTGCCGTGCGTCCGGATGTCCATATAGAACACAGCCTGATCAACTTCGCCTGTGGTGTGTTCGGCGGTGACCAGAGCCTGCTTGATGGCGTACATGCAGCAGACCGATGAGCAGTAGCCGTTGTCGCACTTGTTGATATTTCTCGAACCCACGCATTGCAGCCAGGCTATCTTTTTGGGCTCCTTTCCATCCGAAGGCCTGGTCAGATGGCCCATGCAGGGACCATTGGAGGACAGAAGTCTTTCATATTCCATGCTGGTGACCACGTCATTGAACTTGGAATACGCGTAGACATCAAACGCTGAAGGATCAAAAGGCTTGAAACCCGGAGTCAGAATGACCGATCCGACATTGATTTCCTTGATTTCATCCTGGAAATCCTGATCAAAATCAATAGCTCCGGTAGGACAGACCTTTTCACAGGCCCGGCATTTACCCTTGCCCTTGACCCCTTTGTTGCCTCCCTTGACAAAGTAGATGCAGGTCTCCATTTCAATGGCGTACTTCAAAGGCACGGTCTGACCGTACTTGATGTAAGCCGACTTGCGTTTATCCAGACCTTCATTGAACTCGTCAGGCACCTTTTTGGGACATTTTTCCGCGCAGAGATTGCAGGCTATACACTTGTCCATGTCCACAACGCGCGGTTTCTGGCGCACCTTGACCTGAAAGTTGCCTTCCTTGCCGCTGATGCCTTCCACCTCAGCCAAAGTCAAAAGTTCTATGTTTAAGTGCCGACCGCACTCAACCAATTTTGGCGAGATGATTCACATGGCACAGTCATTGGTGGGAAAGGTCTTGTCCAGCTGGGACATCGCCCCTCCAATACCGGACGTCTTTTCCACCAGGTAAACATAGTAGCCGGCGTCAGCCAGATCCAGGGCGGACTGAATGCCGGCTATGCCTCCGCCGACAACCATGACTGCGCCTACATTTTCTTGTGACATATTTACCCCCTTTATAAGTGGCAATTAATTTAATGACTCAATTATTGACGAACTAAATGCTAACAAATATTGCAACTGATCTCAATTAATATTTAATGGTTATCAATGTTAAATAATAATTATTTAAAAAAAGTAATTGTTATGAGGAGCATTTTTAACAATTTTTTTAAAAAAAGCTAGACCTTTTTTGTCTTAAACTCATGTCATATTGATAATATTTTTTTCAAAAAAATAACACCAATTATTGATTGCCCTTTATGCAGCAATCAAATATTGTGCGCAGCAAACTGCTAAAAACAGGGGCAGAAGAATATGAGAAAAAATCGGTTCGAGTGCCTGATAATTCTTGCAGTTCTGAGCTTGTTCGCCGGACTTTCCGGCTGTTCAAAAGAAGTCTTTCCTCCTTCTCCCCCGGGGCCGCCTGTTTCTGAGCGGGAAAAAGTCCCTGAACCAGGCCGAACGGTACCGACACTTAAGACCTATACTGTTCTGGGCCAGACTTATACTCCTTTGGCTTGCGCCGAGGGATTTGTCGAAGAAGGCATTGCCTCATGGTATGGACCAAAATTTCATGGCAGACAGACGGCCAGTGGTGAAATTTTTAACATGTATGAAATGACCGCTGCGCACAGGCTGCTTCCGATGCACACCCTGGTTGTAGTTACTAACCTGGACAACGGCAAGTCAGTCAGGCTAAGAATTAATGACCGGGGGCCTTTTGTAAATGACCGCGTCATCGACCTTTCTTTTGCAGCAGCCAGAAAGCTGGAAATGATCGGGCCCGGAATCGCCCCGGTACGGGTTGAAGCCGTGGGCAGCGCCTGCAGGGACGAACTGCCGGGCGTGTTCTACGTTCAGATAGGCTCCTTTGCCAGCAGGGACAACGCCTTGGAGAAGCAAAACATGATGCACCGGCAGGGATTCAGGGAAACCCGTCTGCAAAAAACGATGTTCAATGGTCAGGCCTTCTGGAGGGTGCAGGCCGGAAAGTTCAGCAGTCTGGGTTCTGCCGAAAAAGCCAGACAGAAGCTGGAACAGAATTATTCCGGAACTTTTATAGTTGCCGATTAATTTCCGTTCCCATTAATTTCCGACCTGAATTTCCTGGACAAGCGAAAGACCACCACCTTGCGCCCGGAAAGAACTATTGCTTCACTGGTTTGAGGGTTGCGTCCTTTTCTGGGTTTTTTTTCATAGGTTTCGAACTTTCCGAAACCACTGATCAGCAGTGCATGATCCTTTTTGATAGCCTTTTTTACAATTTGAAGCAGATGTTCTATCTGCTCTTTCACTTCTGAACGATTACGGTCGCTTTGCTCGTAAATCTTATCCACCAGATCCGCTTTGGTCAGGGTGCTGATCATTTACCTCCTCCTCGTGGCTTGGCTTGACCGAAGCTTTATTTCGGTCAAAATCAGTGTTCAGTAGATTGAATGGTTGCCATATTCTGCAAAAGGACTAACAACATCCTAGAATCCTGAGCGAATTTTTTGTGAGATGGACTGCATCTGCTCCTCGCTTTCATATTTGTCCTGCGGCCAGAGTTGCAGGCCATCCCCGTGAAAGCGCGGGATCACATGCCAGTGAGCATGCATGACCAATTGTCCTGCAGCTTTAAAATTGTTCATGTTCACATTGAAACCGTCAGCGCCAAGTCCTTTGAGCATGCCCTTAGCGACTATGCTGATGACTTCGTGCATTTCACCGGCAAGTTCAGATGAAATTTCCAGAATATTTTCCGCGTGTATCTTGGGTATTACGAGGCAGTGCCCTTTTGCGGCAGGAGCAATGTCCAGAAAACACAGGACCGACTCATTTTCATGGACTTTGACACACTGAATTTGAGCCATGACCATCTTGCAAAAGATACAGTCCTGCATTTCTGCCTCCCTGGTCCGTTAGATCCGGCAAAAGCAAAGCTGTTTAACTTGAATCGCTTGTTAGCATTTTATACAAACCTTTAACTTTTTGCAACCCCTGGGGCTTATAAATTTATGAATTCAAGACATTTATCTTTCCCTCATCCGGAACCGCCAAAAACAAAAATCCGCCTTTATCCTGTTTTTTTGCCTTTTGCAGGTTGCCCTTTCCGCTGCATCTATTGTTCTCAGAAACTGCAGACCGGAACAGACATATCTGCTGCAGAAAAAACAGCCAAAGAAATATTCGCACTCGTTTCGGCCAATTTCGCAAGGAGCCGGAAATCAATATCCCTGGGTTTTTTCGGGGGAACTTTTACAGCCATGCCTTTAAAAGATCAGCTGCTCCTTTTAAATATGGCCCTTGAACTCAAAAGGCTGGGAGCAGTTGAGCATGTCCGCTGCTCTACTCGTCCTGATTGTGTTAATGAAGAAACACTTAATTTGTTGAAAAATTACAAAATGGACATGGTTGAACTGGGCATTCAAAGCTTTGACGATTACTCGCTTTCCGATTCAAAGCGCGGTTATACAGGAGAGCAGGCCCTGGCTGCCGCCGTCAGGGTCAAAAAAGCCGGCCTTGAACTGGTCATTCAGCAAATGCCCGGCCTGCCCGGCTCCAGTGCTTCAGCCTTTTTAAAAGACATAGAAATTACAGCTGGTCTCGAACCGGCTGCTGTACGCTTGTATCCCTGCCTGGTCATGCAGAACACCGTACTGGCCAGACTATGGAGCGAAAAGAGATTTCAGCCCTGGAGCCTCAAAAAAACGTACAAGCTCGTCTCCCTGGCCCTGCTTCGACTCTGGAGCAAAAAGATTCCGGTCATCCGCATTGGACTGGCACCGGAAATTTCGCTTTTGCCAGGGATAATGGCCGGACCCTGGCATCCGGCCCTGGGCTCAATATGCAGGAGCCAGGCTTTGGCCACATATATTTTGTCAAGAACGACAGGCAAAGAAATCAGGCAGATATCCATACCCGGGAGGTACCAGAGCGATTTCTGGGGCTTTAAAAAGAAAAATTCGAGTGCGTACCTTAAGCGGGGTATAACCACAGACAATGTACGCCTAAGTCAGGGGGATCTTTTTGAACTGGTTTTCGAACCTAATTACTATTAAGCCCAAGCACCCTGATCACCTTCTCTACTGCTGCCCTGGTAAATTCTTCAGCGCTCATGCCCTCTTTTTCCTTTTCGCTTAAGATCTGTTTCGGCCTGTTTATATACTCTTCTTGAGGGACGATATCGTAACCGGATGGAAAAGAGCTGCTGAAATACATTTCCTGAAAATTACTGAACTTTAGGGCATGGGCGGTGGAGTCCAGGATGGCCAGCTCTTTCTTGTCCATCAGACCGAGCTCCCTGGCCCGCATCAGTCCTGCCAGGCATTCCCCGCCCTGAGTACAGGCAATATGACCATTTTGATTGGCCAGGAGCATGGACTCAATTATCGCCTGCTCCTCCACCTGGACTACATTGAAAGTTCCCCTCCCCTGAACCTTCTCGTAGATGCCGGCTAAATCCCTAACCCGGGGGAATGATACCGGATTGCCGATCATAGCCGCCTGAGCCACGCTGGGACTGACCTGCACCGGAGCGAAGCTTCTTTTTTCCGGCTTTTGCTGATAATATCTGAAGACTGGATCGGCATGTCTGGACTGAACCCCGAATATTCTGGGCAGAACTGTAATCAGACCCAGATCCTTAAGCTTTAAAAAGCCGCTCATGATGGCTGTTATATTGCCGGCGTTGCCTATGGGCACGAACAGGGCTGTGTTTTGCATGTCCCAGTCAAGCCACTGGGCCGTTTCAAAGGCGTAGCTTTCCTGGCCGAGGATACGCCAGGCATTCTTGGAGTTAAGCAAAGCCACCTTGAAGTTATCCGCAAGAAATTCCACCACCCGCATGCAGTCGTCAAACACTCCGGGCAGTTCGATGACCAGAGCGCCACTGCCCAGAGGCTGGGAGAGCTGTTGACTGGTAACCTTGCCCTGAGGAAGAAGAACCACTGACTTTATGCGGTTGTCGGCATAGGCGGCATAAAGAGCGGCCGAAGCAGAAGTATCGCCGGTGGAGGCACAGATGGCCACAACCTGATCCCAGTTCTTTTCCCGCACCAGACGTCCCAGATAGCTGAAAGCACAGGCCATGCCCCGGTCTTTGAACGAGGCGCTGGGATTTTGTCCGTCATTTTTAAAGGCCAGATTCTGGCCCACATTTTTCCGGAGCCTGTCTGAAGCATATATTATGGGAGTGTTTCCCTCTCCTAGGTAAACTATATCCTGTTCCCTAAATATGGGTGCGATGAGTTCATAAAACCTGAATATTCCCCGCAATGCGGTAGTTTTGCTGGCTGCCCGGGCATCAAAGAGCGTTCTCCACTTTTCCCCGGAAACCTTTTTCAGTTCAGGAAAGTTATGATCTCTTAACAGAAAGACGCCACCGCATTCAGGACAGGTATAATGCAGCTCATCACCGGGATATTCCTGCTGACAGCCCAGGCAGTGATACCTCAAATCTCCGCGGTAAACGGGAAATCCGCTTGCAATCATTTATAAAATCCTCATTATGTTCGATTCTATGCAGCCAAAAATATAGGCTTTATCTTAAAAAAACGTGGCCCAGGGCCCCGGCGAGCAGCAGCACTGAAACCACGCCGTTTAAAGTGAAGAAGGATACATTCAGTTTTTCCAGATTGTCCGGGGAAATCATTCTGTGTTCAAGATAGAGCACTGCAGCGACCACAATCCAGGCCAGAAAATACGGCCAGGTTGCACCCACGGCAACCCCGGCCAGGAGAAAGAAAAGTGCGGCATTGACATGACTGAATCCGGACAGGGCAAAAGAGGTGTTCAGGCCCAGTCCGGCGGGAATTGATCTGAGCCCGGTTTTCTGGTCGAAATCGATATCCTGGCTGGCGTAGAGCATATCAAACCCGGCTACCCAGAAAAGAACCCCCAGAAAAAGAAATACTCCCGGCAGAGTCAGTTCCGGCGCATACGCAATCCATCCAGCCAGAGGGGCCAGAGCCAGAACTGATCCCAGATAAAAATGGCACAGACTGGTCAGTCTCTTGGTGAAACTGTAAAGCCCCGACCAGGCAAGAGCGAAAAAAGACAGATAAAAAGCCACCTGATTCAAAAAGGCGCAGGAAAGAATAAAAACCAGTGCGCTTGCACCCAAGAAGACGTAAGCCTCTCTGACCTGAATCGCGCCTGTGACCAGCTCGCGATTTCTGGTCCTGGGATTTTGGGCATCAAAGGAAAGATCAGCCAGACGGTTGAAGGTCATCGCAAAGCAACGCACCGCAACCATGGCTATGGTCAGGAAGATAAAAATCCTCCATCCGGGCCAACCCCCTGCTGACCAGAAAAGGCCCATATAGGCAAAGGGAAGGGCAAAAATCGAGTGCTCGATTTTGATCATCCTGGACCAGACCTTAAGCGCCGGGATTAGACTCCACAATCTGCTGTTCATGTTGTCCTGCTTAAAGTCTTTAGTCAACTTTCAGCTTCAGAAATCTTTTTTTGCCCACCTTAAGAATGTATTCCCCTGGAGCAAAGACATGTTCGGGATCAATCAATTTTTCCGAGCTGTGCAGCCCCACCGCCTTTTGCCTGCACAGCCTTTTGGCCTCGCTTCGGGATGGACAAAGACCGCTTACGGTCAAAATATCGGCCAGTCTATTGCTTTCCTGGGCAGACACCCTGATTTCCTGAATATTGTCCGGCAGTTCATGATTTGAAAATACACGGTTGAAAGCCTTTCTTTCCTTCAGCGCAGTCTGTCGGTCATGAAACCTGGAAGTGATTTCCAGAGCGAGCATTTCCTTGCAGGCTTTGGGATGCAGAACCCCTTTTTGCGCTTCCTGCTTCATGCGCTCAATCTCACTGACATCTTTGTCCGACAGGAGCTCGAAATAGCGCCACATCAATTCGTCGGCGATGGACATGAGCTTTCCATACATATCCCTGGCAGGCTCTTCAATGCCTACATAATTGCCCAGGGACTTGCTCATTTTCTGCACCCCGTCCAGACCTTCCAAAATAGGCATGGTCAAAATGACCTGTGGCATCTGACCGAATTCGCGCTGCAGATCTCTTCCGACAAGGAGGTTGAACTTCTGGTCTGTGCCTCCAAGTTCCACGTCCGCCTTCAGCGCGACCGAGTCATAGCCCTGGATCAGGGGATATAAAAATTCGTGAACTGCAATGGATCTGTTTTCCCGAAAGCGTTTACTGAAATCATCCCTTTCCATCATTCTGGCTACAGTGTATTTTGAACACAGCTCCACAAAATCAGAAGCCTTGAACCGGTCCATCCAGGTCGAATTAAAAACCAGTTCGGTTCTATCGGGATCCAGGATTTTGAATATCTGGCGCTTGTAGGTCTCTGCGTTGTGCAGCACTTCTTCTCTGGTGAGTTTTTTTCTTGTTTCAGACTTTCCGGAAGGATCCCCGATCATCC
>SLDX01000067.1 GCA_007125075.1 Desulfonatronospira sp. | reverse complement strand
TGGCAGGACTCTTTTTCCTCATGGCTGCTCCTTTTATCGCCCTGATGCAGATTCTGATTTATGTGGGAGCAGTAAGCGTGCTCATATTTTTCGCCATCATGCTCACCAACGCCTGGCCTGGGGGAGATGAGGGGGGCAAACTGCCCGGCAGAGTTGTTCTCTACGGCGGACTGGCTGCCCTGGTTCCTGCTGTTTTTCTGTCCGCTGCGGTTATCCGTTCGGCTCCTCCTTCTTTTCTGGTGCCCGAAGAAACCGAAATCAGTGTGCTTGGACGATTTTTTCTGGAAGACTTCATTCTGCCTTTCGAGTTGATTTCACTGCTCTTGACGGTAGCCATGGCTGGTGCCGTGGTTCTTGCCTTTGAAATGAGGAGGAAAAAATGAGTGTAATGACCATCTACCATCTGGTGGCCATTTTTTTACTGTGCCTGGGAATTTTCGGCATTGCCTACAGAAGGACGCTGATCGGTATAGTTCTGGGCATTGAACTGATCCTCAATGGAGCAGGCCTGAGCATCATGGCTTCGGCCCAGCTGACTCCGGCTCCCAACGAACTCGGCCAGGTCGGCGCCCTGCTGGTGATGGGCATAGCTGCGGCCGAAGCCACTCTTCTGCTGGCCATCCTCCTGGTGGTCTCCAGACGCTTTAAAAACGTCGAGGCCCGCAACCTGATCACTATGAGAGGATAGTTGATGTCCAGGAATCGAAAGCAGCGCATAGATTTCGTCTCTAGCCCAATAAGGATGATATGACATGATGCCCTCCACCATTCTACTTCAGATAATCTTTGTCCCGGCGCTTGCCGCCCTGCTGATTCTGCTGTTCAGGTTCCAGCTCGGTAAAAAATCCGGATGGCTGGCTGTCCTGAGTCTGGTCTACACCATGGTTCTCCTTCTTATGGCTTTATTTCACATTCATGGCGGAGATCCTATTCAGGAAAATTACCAGATTCTGCAGAATCCGGATATAAGCGTGACGCTGATAGCCGACGGACTGAGCATAGCAGTAGCCTTGATCTGCAATTTGCTCTGTCTGGCGCTGGGAACTTATTCCATCAAGTATATCTATCACCGTATAGAAGTTCTCTACCCGGAAACATTGGGAAACAAGGGCGAAACAAGCTATTATGCCTGTTTTTTCTATCTTTTTCTCTTCTTTCCCGTAGGCTTCATGGGTGTCAGCTTCGCCAGTGACCTGGTGCTCATGTATTTCTTTCTTGAAGTACTGACCCTTTTCCTGTTTTTTCTCATGGCTTATTTCGGCTACTACGAACGGGTCTGGGTGGCGGTCATGTGCCTTATCTGGGGCATATTCTCAGCTCTGTTTTTCCTGGCGGCAGTAGCTATCATCTATTCTCAGACAGGTTCTTTTCAGTTCGACCAGATCCATACCATGGCCGGAGATCCCCTCGCATTCTGGGTCATCTTGCTCGCGCTGATCGGGTTTATCGCCAAACTGGCCATCGTTCCGCTGCATGTCTGGATGCCCTGGGTGCATGCCGAGCATCCCACCTGCATTGCCGGTCTGCTGGCCGTTTATGCCAATATAGCCGCGTATATAGTAGTCAGAATGCTCATCCTTCCTCTATGGGATGATTTTCAGGTGTTCGGTCCCCCGATCATGATTCTGGCGGTGATCACCATGATTTACGGATCCCTGCTGACTTTGGCCCAGACTGACATGAAGCGCATCCCCGCCTGCTCCACCATCAGCCAGAGCGCCTATTCAATGCTGGGTATCGGGGCTCTGACGGCGGCAAGCATTGAAGGCGGGCTGTTCTTTTTTCTGAGCCACATCATGGGTAAGACGGTCTTCTTTTCCACCTGCGGCATTGTGGTCTACATGACCCACATCAGAAATTTAAAATATCTGGGCGGTCTGGGCGCGAAAATGCCTATTACCGCGATACTTTTCCTGTGCGGCGGATTGATGCTCGCCGGAATTCCTCCATTCAGCAGCTTCGCCGCGGAAGTGGTCATGTTCGCCGGTATTTTCGAACGCGGCGATACCTTGGGACTGGTCGTCGGCATCATCGGCCTTATGGCAATCCTGTTGACCATCTCTTATGCTGTGCATTTTACGCGCAAGATATTCTTTGGTCCGTTGCCGGAAAAGCTGGCCAAAAACAATCATATCAAAGATCCGCCCTGGAGCATGCTTGCTCCCTTGATTTTAATCATACTGGTATCGGCGTTCCTGGGACTTTATCCCACACTGGTGATGGAACTTTTTGAGCCGGTGATCAGCGCCGCAGTGGCTAATATGTAACTTGTGTCTGTGCACATTAATCCAAGCAGCCCGGAGATGTGAACTCTAAAACCTTGAGGTGGGTACAAATATGGACACTCAACTTGCGTGGCTATGCCTGATCTTTCCCCTGATCGGAGTGCTTCTGACTCCGATCCTGGCACGCATCAGCACCCAAGTGATGAATTTCGGAGCCGTGTTTTTCTCCTTTCTGACCGCAGTCATGGCAGTAATGATGCTGCCCCTGCTGTTCTCAGTGGAAAGGCTTCCTCTGGAGTCCACATTTGTCTGGCTGCACACCCCGATCCAGGTCAGCTTTGGAGTTCTGCTGGATCCGCTTAGTATTATCGTAGCCAACGTGGTGGCGGTGATAAGCTTCTTCATCATGGTCTACTGCGTGGGATATATGAAAGGCGATCCCGGCATAATGCGTTTCTGGATGCTCATGAACGCTTTTATCGGCAGCATGCTCCTTCTCGTTCTGGCAAACAACCTGATCATCATTTTCATAGGCTGGAAGCTCGTAGGTCTTTGCAGTTATGGACTGATCGGCTTTTATTACCGCGATGAAAAACAGTACTGGATCGGCGGGCCGGCGCCTTATAAATTCGATGTCCCTTCAGCCTGCGGAGTCAAAGCCTTCATCGTCACCAGCGTTGGCGACATGCTCATGCTGGGCGGCATCCTGATCATTTACTTTTACGCTGGAACCTTCAATGTTCTGGAGCTCTACCAGACAGCACCGGAGTGGATTCCGACCATGGCCGCAACTCCGGGGATGATCATCCTGGTCAGCATCCTGCTCATTGCCGGTCCTGTCGGCAAATCTGCTCAGTTTCCTCTGCATGAGTGGCTACCCGAAGCCATGTCCGGTCCTGGACCGGTCTCTGCTCTCATCCATGCCGCGACAATGGTTAAAAGCGGTGTATTTCTCATCGCCCGGTTCATTCCCATCTTTTATTACGGATATTGGATGGGCGGAGTGGAAGAAGCAATGTACTTCTTCATCATAGTGGCCTGGATCGGTGCCATAACCGCATTTCTAGCCGCCAGTCAGGGTCTGGTTGCTACAGAACTCAAGAAAATTCTGGCCTTCTCCACGGTCAGCCAGATCGGTTTTATGATGCTGGCCCTGGGTGTAGCCGGATTTGCCCAGGATATCCTGGTCAAGGGTTATATGGCCGGTACTTTTCACCTGATAAGCCACGCAGTGTTTAAGGCCTGTCTCTTTCTTTGCGCCGGTACGGTTATTCATGCCGCCCATTCAATTTACATTACCGATATGGGAGCGATGCGCAAATACCTGCCCTATACCTGGATTTTCATGGGACTGGCCACTCTTTCGCTTATCGGTGTTCCGCCGTTACCCGGCTTCTGGAGCAAGGAAGCAGTATTAATGGTTACCCTGGAATCCCATCATTACGCACTGTTCACAATAGCTGTGGTCACAGTGGTCTTCACTGCCTTCTATTCCACCCGCTACTTCGCCATGATGTTTCACGGCCGGGCAAGCGTACATATCAATAAAGAAACCAGAAAACCTCATCACCATGTGGGTGAGGGATACTTTCCCCAGACTTTTGCCTGCGGCGCTCTAGCCGTAGGAATTGTCGTCCTGGGCCTGTTTGGTCCAATGGTGGAGCATTCTCTTTACGGTCTGTTCAATTATAAGCTGGTTGAGGGTCTGGGCTTGTCCACTGTTACGCATGTGCCTGACTTTTCAACCCTGCTGGTTGTTGCTTTTTCAGTTGGCGGTGTGCTTATCGGAGTAGTGCCCGCTTATCTGCTCTACTATTCCAGGACCTGGGATGCGAACGCAATATATGAGAATTCCAGGATAGTAAGAATGGTACACACTTTTCTCTGGAACAGATGGTACATCAACAGCTTTTATAACCTGGTGTTTGTCAGCGGATTCATGGCCATTGCCCGGGCGGTAGCCTTCAGGATAGAGGTGCTGGTGGACGGCCTTATTCAACGGATATTGCCTGCTGGTGTCTATGGACTGTCCAGATTCTCTGTCTGGTTTGATCAGAAAGGCATTGACGGAGTGCTGGACGGCACTGCGCATCATGTCCAGAATTCGGCAGGAGGCACACTGTCCAGAGTACAGAGTGGAAAAATACAGGAATATCTGGCTCTGGCCGTGATCATCGCCCTGATCATCAGCGGGCTGGTCTGGCTGATATGAGACTCAATCATTTGCTTATGCCCATGAACGCACGCAACATTTATAAACCGTTTGCCGGAGTAACCGATCATGCTTAACACAGGTTTTCCCGTGCTCAGTGCCCTGATATTTTTCCCGCTGATTGCGGCGGTGGTGCTCTTCTTTCTGCGAGGAGACCAGATGGTCAGGATATTTACATTGGTGGTAAGCCTTATCGAATGCATTCTGGTGCTGCCCTTGATTACAGGCTTCGATACCACAACCGCCCAGTTTCAGTTCGTGGAAAGACATGCCTGGATAGAAGCCTGGAACATATTTTATTATCTGGGTATTGACGGGATCAGCGTGCTTATGGTCCTGCTTACGGTACTTCTTTTGCCCATCTGTGTCTTATGTTCCTGGAGTTATATCAGCCAGCGGGTCAAGGAATTTCATTTCTGTCTGCTGTTGATGACCGCAGCCTGCATCGGCATTTTCAGCGCTCTGGATTTTGTGCTCTTTTACATTTTCTGGGAAGCCATGCTTGTTCCCATGTACCTGTTGATCGCAGTCTGGGGCGGACCAAAAAGACGCTATGCCTCGCTTAAGTTTTTTCTCTACACTCTGGCCGGCAGCACTTTGTTTCTGGCTGCGATTGTGGCCTTCTTCATCAACACCGGAACATTTTCTATTCCGGAGCTGATGGAACAGCATTATACCTTCAGATTTCAGCTGTGGACATTTCTGGCCATGTCTCTGGCCTTTGCCATCAAGGTTCCTCTGTATCCGTTCCATACCTGGCTTCCGGCAGCCCATGTGGAAGCTCCGACAGCAGGCAGCGTTCTGCTGGCCTCAATCCTGCTGAAAATGGGCACATACGGTTTTCTGCGCTTCTGTCTGCCTATCACTCCGGCGGCCAGTGAATTTTTCGCGCCACTGATGATTGTTCTGGCCATCTTGTCCATTATTGTCGGCGCCTTTCTGGCTCTGGGACAATCAGACATGAAAAAGCTTATCGCCTATTCCTCAGTGGCCCATATGGGGTTTGTAACTCTTGGCATCTTTGTTTTTGCCTTCAGGGGCGTAGAAGGCGCCATAATGCATATGGTCAACCATGGGATCATCACCGGGGCCATGTTTTTGCTGGTAGGGCTTCTCTACGAGCGCAGCCACAGCCGCGAGATCTCCGACAATCTGGGAGTTAGCAGACATCTGCCGGCTTATACAGGATTTTTGCTGCTCTTTTCCTTGGCCGCTTTCGGCTTTCCCGGAACCAACGGATTTTTCAGCAAGCTTCTGGTGCTCCTGGGTGTGTTTGAACACAGCTACATCCTTGGAATTCTTTTTGTGATCGGGCTTATCCTTGGCTTGGCCTATCTGCTCAGATTACTGCTCAATGTGGGCTGGGGCACGCCCAGCATGGCCTCCGGTTGGAAGGACATGAATTTTCGCGAATGGCTCTATCTGATTCCGCTTGGCCTGCTAGTTATATATCTGGGTGTGGCCCCGGGCAGAGCCCTTAATTTCATGGGAGCGTCAATTGAAAATCTTCTGGACAATTTTGAAGCTGAACGGACCATCAGAATAGAACCTGCACATGAACCTGTCTCTGAACCTGCGCCCGAACCGGCGCCTGAAATCCTTTCCCGCTGTGTTCTTGAATATGAGTCTTCAACAGGCCAAAACTTTGAAATAACCGCCACGAATTGGGCACAAAACCAGCTGGGTTCGTATCAGGACATAAAATAATCAGAAGCGGATAATCTGCCCCGGCAGGATAAAAGGAGACAAGCTTTGCTTAACTTCAACCCTCAACTCATAATCCCTGAATTGTACATGGTGGCTCTGCTGGCGATCCTTTTTGTCCAGAGTATCAGCGAAAGGCTCAAGGATAAAATAGTCTGGGTGCCGTTCGCCGCCTTGCTTGGAGCTGTCTTAGCCGGTATCTCTCCCACTCCCAATGAGTACATGTTCTACGAATCCTACAGGATAGACGGTCTGTCCCAGTTTTTTAAGACCATTATATTTCTTGGCCTGGCCATCTGCGCGGGCAACGCGCTGAGAGTGACCACTCTGGGTGTGGCCAATCGGTCGGATTACTTCTTCTTCATGTATATGAGCGCCTTTGGTCTGCTTCTTCTGTCCAGCACTGTGGAACTTTTTACCATTTATATCTCCCTTGAGCTGGCCTCGTTCAGCCTGTACATTCTGCTGCCTTTCAGAAGCAGGGACCCCAGAGCAGCGGAAGCGGCGATCAAATACATTCTGTTCGGTGCGGTGGCAACCGCCATAGGCCTTTACGGCATATCCTACATTCTGGCTGTACAGCACACCACATATGTCAACGAACTGTTGCTCATGGACTGGTCCTTTGCTCATCAGCCCATGGCTCTGATCGGACTGACCCTTTTTCTGCTGGCCTTTTTGTACAAGCTGGCTCTTTTTCCCCTTCACTTCTGGGCGCCGGACGTTTACCAGGGCGCAAGCAATGAAACCGCTGCCTTCGCCGCCACCCTGCCCAAACTTGGCGCTATTGTGGTCATGGTCCGGCTGATGGCTTTTGCCCCGGGCATCGAAGTCAAGACCATCCTGGCCATTTTCGCGGCTCTGTCCATGACCATTGGTAACCTTACAGCTTTGATTCAAAAGGATCTGAAAAGGCTTATCGGCTATTCGAGCATCGCCCATGCCGGGTTTGTAGTCATGGGCCTTGTGGCCGGAGGCGCTTACGGTCTGGCTGCAGCTTCTTACTACGCCCTGGTGTACATGGTTATGAATCTGACCATATTCTGGGTCATCACCCGCATCTCCCAAGACGGCAAAAACGTGCACCTGGATGATCTGCGAGGACTCTATTCCAGTGCCCCCATTATGGCCTTTGTCCTGGCTGTGGCCGCTTTTGCCCTGGTCGGCCTGCCTCCCACAGCTGGATTTATCGCCAAACTCTTTGTGTTCAATTCCGCATGGGATGCCGGATTTTACTGGCTGGTCATAATTGCTGTAATTAACACTGCCATAGCCATATTCTACTATCTGAACATAGTCCGGCATGCCTATACTCTGGATCAGGAAGTACCAGGAAAGCTGAGTATCAGCCCTATTGGAGCATCTGTGGCTGTGATTCTGGCAATCGGTGTTCTTTATCTGGGCGTAATGCCCCAGGACATCTTTGATTTCCTCATGCAGGCCAGCTCAGCCATACTGTTCTGATAGCCGAAGCGACACGTGCGTAAAGCGCCCTGCAAATATTTGCAGGGCGCTTTTTTTTGTTTCCTGTCTTTCTTCAATGTAATGTAAGTGCATAGGTTTCTTCCGGCCTGCAGCCTGACATTTGCAAATTATGAATAAATTGTGCATTATTAAGATCATTGTTTATTCCTGAACAGAAAATCCAGATAGAAAAGGCAGGTATCTACTTTGCGTATAGGCGATTATGAATTCGACGAATTCCTGGATGTGGTCCGCAATTTCCACGGCTCCCCGGCTCCTGGCATTATCATTGGTGGAATAATGGTTGACATGGCCAGGGACGCCCTGCCCCCGGACACGATTTTTGATGCTGTGGTCGAGACTCCCAAATGTCTGCCTGATGCGGTCCAGCTCCTGACGCTTTGCACAATTGGCAACGGCTGGCTGAAAATCGTCAACCTGGGACGCTACGCCCTGACCTTTTACGACAAATATACCGGTAAAGGTGTAAGGGTTTTTGTTGATCCTCAAAAACTTAAGAATTGGGATGAAATTCGGGGTTGGATACTCAAGCTCAAGCCTAAGAAGGAACAGAACTTTGAACGGCTGATAAAACAGATAAAGTCAGCAGGCAGAGATATCCTTACCGCGAGACCTTTAAAGGTTGATCTGGAACAGCTGACCCGGAAAAAAATGTCCTCGATCGCTCTCTGTCCTATTTGCGCCGAACCTTACCCTGCGGATGACGGCGCGGCCTGCAGAGGGTGCCACGGCGACAGCCCTTATTTAAGCGAAGGAGAAAACCTTGTTGAACCCGAGCTGGAGCAGATCCCGGTTCAGGAGGCAGCGGGCAAAAAAGCCTTGCATGACATGACCGGCATAGTTCCGGGCAGAACAAAAGGGGCTGTGATTAAACGCGGCCAGGAAATAAGCTTCACCGATATCTGCCGCCTGCAGCAGATAGGCAGGCAGAACGTGTATGCGCAGAATACCCCTGCGCAAAAAGACTGGATTCACGAGGATTCAGCGGCTGAGAGCTTTTCCCGGGCCATGGCCGGCGAAGGGGTGCTCTTGCAGATGCCTCCCAGGGAAGGAAAAATAAACCTGGTGGCGGCCATAGACGGACTGCTCGTGGTAAACAGGGAAAATCTGCTGGCCTTCAACCTGATTCCACAGGTTATGTGCGCCAGCAGGCAGGGCAACATGCCCGTCAGGAAAGACAGCGTCATCGCCGGAACAAGGGCTATTCCTCTTTATCTGTCAAGTTCAGTCTTCAACAAAGCAATGCAGGTGCTGAATCAGGGCTCTCTTTTTAAAATCCTGCCCTTTCAATCCAGAAGAGTGGGGCTTTTGATTACCGGCACAGAGATATTTGAGGGTATAATCAAGGACCGTTTTGAGCCCATAATTAAGGACAAAGTCAGAAAACTCGGCTCAAAAGTCCAAAAGACCGCGATTTGTCCGGATGATCCTGAAAAGATAAAAAAAGAGCTTCTAAGCCTGCTGGAAGCTGGGTGCAACCTTATTGTCACCACCGCAGGCCTTTCCGTGGACCCGGATGATGTGACGCGCAAAGCCATCCAGGAGGCAGGTGCAAATGATATTCTTTATGGTGCGCCCATTCTGCCCGGAGCCATGACCATGCTTGCCTGGATAAATTCAGTGCCGCTGATCGGAGTTCCTGCCTGCGCTCTATACTTCAAGACCACAGGCTTTGATCTGCTCCTGCCCAGGATCCTGGCAGGACAGAAAATAACCCGCCTGGACCTGGCCCAGATGGCCGAGGGCTCTTTGTGCCTGTCCTGCAAGGCATGCACTTATCCCAAGTGTCCCTTTGGCAGGTAGCATACCTTGTACTGATGAAGGAACTGGACAATCAGTGGAGTCGTTATTTCAAGCTGCTGGCTGCCTGCTTCATCATAGTCCCGGTTTAATCCTGATCAATCCAGCTCAGCTGAAAGAAGGATGACCTGCGGCTGTCAAAATCACGGCGGTCAGCTAAAATAACATCACTCTCAAGCACTGATCTTTTGATCCCCTCCTCCTTGCTCAGGCTGAAAACCGTTTTCCCCCAGGATGTGATCAGGCAGGAATGTCCGGCCAGATCTCCAAGTTCTGAGGCTCCCGTGCCATTGCAACCCAGAACGTAGCAGTGATTCTCTATTGCCCTGGCCTTGAGCAGAATCTGCCAGTGCTCTATCCTGGCTATGGGCCACTGTGATGTAACTATGAACAGATCAGGCTCAAAAACATGCTGGTATAAAAACAGCTCAGGATAACGCAGATCGTGACACACTGCGAAACCGATCTTTATTCCTTTCCAGGTAAAAAGTTGTGGGGCATGCTTTCCCGGATGAAAATAAACATTTTCCTGACCGGGTTTAAAAAGATGCAGCTTCTTATACGTAGTTATCTGTTCGTCTTCAGGGGTGTACAGCTCAAAAGAATTGTACAGTGCTCCCTGACTTTTTTCCCAGAAAGTTCCGCCAATTATGTTTCCTGTTTTTTCGGCGAATTCACTGAAGATTTTGCGCACTTCCCTGTTCATCTCCAGACACCTGTCTATCTGCTGATAATCAAAACCGCCTAAAAACAATTCTGGAAAAATCCATAGACAAGGTGCCTGCTGACTTTCAATTTTTTTCAGCCAGGGCAGAACATCCTCCACTTTGCGCATTACCTTGCTCTGACATACACCTACGGCAATCTCTTCCATATCTTTGACCTGCGATTAATTTTAGTCTCTGCGCACAAAAAGCATTAATCCGCTTCAAACTTTACTTAAGGCTTCAACCTTTACTTACGGCTTTAACACGTATTGCGGTGAGGCTGTCTTTATTCATTGCATAAAGCGAATCCAGAAAGGAAACCGCCAGGCTTCCAGGGCCTGAGGACTTCCTGACGGCCAGCTCACCGGCAAGGCCCATAACCGCCATGCCCATAGCCGCAGCTTTGAAATAATCCTTTTCAACCACTGTAAAAGCTGCCACCAGGGTGGTGCTGGCACAACCCATGCCTGTTATCAGTGTCATCATTTTATGACCGTTCGATACTTTCATCACCCTGTCTCCTGACACAATCAGGTCTTCTTCTCCGCTTATGCACACCACACATCTGTAGCTTGCGGACAATTTCAGAGCGGCATCCAGGGCATGATCAGAGCTGTGCAGGCTGTCCACTCCTCTTGGCCTGTCCAGCGATCCTCCTAAAGCCATTATTTCAGAAGCGTTCCCCCGCACCACACTTATCCACTCCTTCCTGATAAATTCCATGGGAGCATCTATTCTAAGCTTGCTTGCTCCAGCCCCCACCGGATCGAGAATCACCGGAATTCCAAGTTTTTTGGCCCTGGCTGAGGCCAGGCGCATGGCCTGCACCTGATCCATGGTGGGAGTGCCTGTGTTCAGCACCAGTGCTCTGCAATTAGCGGTAAGCTCCTCTACTTCGTGTTCGGACGTGGTCATAGCCGGAGAAGCTCCCAGGGCCAGCAGGACATTGGCAGTAAAATTGGTTACTACTATATTGGTGATGTTTAATACCAGGGGTTTTTCCGTTCTGATCGTTTCCAGACGCTTGAAAATATCCTCAGAAGTCATAAAATCCCCTACTTGAACATGTTAAACGATTATGCGAGGAACTGGCGAACCTTTGCCGAAAGAATGGAGGACATGAGCGGCTCACTTTCCAGTGAATCAAGAATCTTGAATTGTATCCGGGGATACCTGTCCTCCAGCATTCTGATCATTTCCGGAATATCCTGGAGCACATGAGTTCCGTTGACCAGAAAATAAGGAAAAACAAATATTTTTTTCACATGCCACTGGGCCAGTTGTTCAACAGTACTTTCCAGGCTAGGTTCAGCCAGGGAAAAAAAAGCCCCGGCGATATTATCATTACCGCATTCCTGCCTGACTATTCTGATCAGCTCCAGAAAAAAGCTGTTGGCGCTGTGACTTCTGGAACCATGGGCTAGAATGATCAGCGCTTTGTTGGACATAAGTCATACCCCTTGATTTTGCTCAAGGAAGTATAAAAAAAACTTAAGACAAAGACAATTCATGTTCTGCTCTTGTTTATAATATTCATAATCCTTATTGAAATTTACAGTTGCCAAACTATAACTAAAATTGTATAGTTTAAACAAGTGTATCAGAGATGTAAGCCTTTATTGTTTAATTGACGGCTAAAAGGGTTCCTCTTTCTCTGCCGAGGACCTATGCGGCAATCTGAAACATTTTTTAACCTTAACAATTATTAATTTTTTTCAAACAGTTTTCAAGGAGGACTTTTATGGCAGATGCAGCTCTGAAATTGGGAGCAGAACCCAAAACCACCTTCATGGATAAGGTCAGGGATCTTTTGCCCGAACAGGGGCACTTGAATCTCTGTCTTACCTG
>SLDX01000086.1 GCA_007125075.1 Desulfonatronospira sp. | reverse complement strand
TTTATTGACATTCGTCTTATGAGGGGTAACAGTCAGCATGGTGAGGCTGCATATTTGTTAAACAAATAAAGCATTAAGGACATGAGCCCGCAAAGCCTCCTGCCTTCCCGGCCGGCTCAAGTCCTATGCAAAGGAAAAAAAAATTTATGGATGATAAAGCATTTCAACGCGAGATTCACGATAAGATCAAAAAGAACATTGCTCCGGTATTTACAGGATTCGACATGGATATCAGCTGGCTGGAAGCCTCCATGAAATGGAAACCACTGGTTCTGGTCATCGGCGGCTACTCTTCCGGCAAATCAACCCTGATCAACGAACTTCTGGGCATGGAGGTGCAGCGCACCGGACAGGCGCCTACGGACGACTCCTTTACGGTAATAACCAACGAAGGCAATTCCCTGCCTGAAGAGATTCCAGGGTCCACTCTGATAAATGATCCCAGGCTGCCCTTCACCGGCCTGAAATCATACGGACAAAGCCTTATCTCCCATATCTGTCTCAAAAATGTCCCCTCTTCTTTGCTGGAAGACTCGGCAATAATCGATACCCCGGGCATGATCGACTCAACCACGGAGCGGGATCGCGGTTACAGGTACCTTGATGTCATCGGAGATCTGGCCGGTATGGCTGATATGATAATTATGATGTTTGATCCGCACAAGGCCGGAACGATCCGTGAAAACTTCAGCGTAATCCGCAACATACTTCCGGAGCGGGCAGGTGAAGACCGGGTGGTGCTCGTTTTAAGCCGCATAGATGAATGCGACAACGTCAGTGACCTGATCCGTTCTTACGGGTCGCTTTGCTGGAATATCTCCCAGATGACCGGGCGAAAAGACATGCCGCACATCTATCTGACCTATTCGCCCAAAGAAGCCAGGCTGGAGGAAAAACACGCTGAATGGCCTCAGGAGCGTGAGGAGCTGAAAAAGAAGATCAGCGGTTCCCAGTCCATGCGCGTAAATCACATTCTGGAAAACGTGGACCGCAAAACAGCAGAGCTGGAGATGGTCTGTGAAAGCATGTACCGCTTTTCCACAAAAACCAGAAGGCTTCTGGCCAACACCTTCAAATGGGCCCTGCTTGCCGCTCTGGTCCTTTTTCTTGCAAGCTTTGCCCTTATCAAAGCCTATTTTCCCGATCAAACTGAAGGCATATTGCCGGATTCACTTTTCTCTACAGAACTGATCCTGCCTGCAACCCTGGCCCTGCTGGCCCTCATTTCTGGCTGGTTCTGGTTTTCCGGTTTCCGCTTCAAGAGGCTGCTTAATCAGACACAGCACAATCCGGAAAGCCTGGTCAGCCTCGACAGCGATTATCGCAGAAACATATGGTCAAGAGTCAGAAACCATGTTCTTGAGCTGCTCAGAAAGCGAAGCCTGAAACAACATCTTCTACAGTCCAGGGGCAGCCTGAACAAAGTCAGGCGATTCATCCGCGAAGATCTGAAAAAATACTATTCAAGGATGGGGCAGAAGAACGAAAAACTTAAACCCTGACAATAAGAAGGTCTCTGATTACAAGCTCAGCTAAGCATATCTGGGTTTGGCCCGGACAACTTTGGGCAGGTAGTCTCTTGTCTCCTGAAAAGGCAGGTTGCGGACCAGATGGTTGTATACCTGAGTGCTGTTCATGCTGTTGATGCGGTTGAAGGCCCGGTCCCGGTCGGAATCAAAAGCCCTGAGGACATTGCCGCTGCCAGTATTGTAGCCTGCGATGACGCAGTATTCCCGGGATCCGGGATCTCTGACCCGAACCAGATAGCGCTGAAACAGGATATGCAGATATGCCGCGCCCATCTGGATATTATTGGCCGGTACAAACAGATAGTCCCTGGTGGGTGTGCCTTCCCGGCTGTAGATCAGGAGGTGGGAATCCCGTCCGGCAGTATGAGGAACGATCTGCATAAGACCGTAAGCGGGCACGTGACTCATGGCATAAGGGTTGAAGCTGCTCTCCACCTCCATGATGGCATATATGAGTGAAGGCTCCACATCAAAACGCCTGGACTGACGAAGCACATAGGCCTGATAACGCCTTTTCTGCTCCAAATCGTGATCTTTGACCATTTTGAAGGTAACAAAGTGACGTCTGCGGTTATTGTAGATGTCACTCTGATAAGCCGTGCGCATCAGATGCTCCGCAAACCTGGTTGCCCGCCATTCCCAGCGTATGGGCTGATTTTCATGGTCAACCACCACATTGTATAAAAATGGTTCCGGGCCTGTTCCGACCTGCTTGTCCGACAACAGATCCACTTTGGTCGGATCCTCAGGTGTAAGCAGGGTGTGAATGACAGCGGATTTGAGTTTTGCCTCCGGATTGTCCGTTTCTACAGTCTCCACCCTGATCATCCCGGCTTGAAAATTGATCACCGCCCGGGTCTGATATTCATCGGTGTATTTGACGTATTCCGATTCTGTAGCTACTTTTTCATCTCCCCATTCCTCAAAAAGCTTGTCGATCATCTGCTGCAGCTGCCGGCGCAGCAGACTGTCCAATCCAGCCACGCCGGTGCCCGGAATGACTGAACTCACCGCTTCGGAAACAGAGCCTCTGGATAGTTGCTCGCCGATGCTTACGGCCTGGCGAACCTGGGCGGGTCTGCATCCGGCACCAAGCAGCACTGAAGCCAAGGTCAATATCTTGATGAATTCTCTGCGGTTCATACCTGGTTAGGATATGGATCAAAACTCGTTTCAGCAGAAACGAAGTTCCTTCCTGTTTGGATAATTTACAAGGGCCACTGTTTCCTGTAAGTACTCGACCTAAAAACAAGAGCAATCTTTAATTTTGGATCTGCGTACCAGGCCTTTTTCAGGGACATCCGGTCCGCCTCGTGATCATCGCTGAGAAAACTCTTTCAAATCTTTAACCAGCTTCCCTGGAGAGTTTATGCCATCTGGAGCTATCAGGCTGCGTCTTCTGATTTCCTTATGCTTAGGAATTTTTTTCCTTATTGCCTTGATCTGTCCCTCTAATGCGCAACAGGTCATATCAGTCAACAATCAGGAAATTTCACCCTCTGGAATAGAGAGACTGCTCCAGGATCTGGAGGATCCGCAGAAACTTGAACGGCTCAGACAGGATTTGCGCACTCTGCTTGCCGCTTATGAAGCCGAAGACATCGCTGTCGTGGAAGACCCGGAACCCCGCGGACTGGCCGGACAGCTTCTGGCTATAATGTCCAGTCATATGCAGGAGGTCAACCAGCTTCTGGCGGACGCGGGCAGCAATCTTCTCCAGGTACCCGAACTGGGAGTTGAGCTGGTTACAAAGGCTCAGGACCCGGAAATATTGAGATCCTGGGCGGAAATGGCCGGCAAAGTGATCCTTGTTCTTCTGGCCGGGTTTCTTGCCGAAAGGGTAGTGCGCCGCCTGCTGGCCGGGTCCCGGAAAACAATTGAAGATCAGGTTGCCTATAATTTAGCTTTGCGGGCACTTTTTCTTATTGCCAGGACCGTACTGGAGCTTATCCCTATCGCGGCCTTTGCGGCAGCGGCTTATGGACTTCTTCCTTTTCTTGATCCCAGGACCGGAACACAGCTGGTTGCTCTAACCCTGGTCAACGCCAACATCCTGGTCAGGGTTATTCTGGCTCTGGCCAGACTGGTCCTGGTGCCGGGTGTACCTTCCCTGAGAATTCTGCCTCTGGATAACGGTTCAGTGCAGTACCTTTATATCTGGGTCCGCAGAGTAGCCGGTCTTGGAGTTTACGGTTATTTTATCCTTGAAGCTTCCCTGCTTATGGGTCTTCCTGGCAGCCTGTACACCTTCCTGCTTAAATTCCTGGGTCTGATCATCGCGGCTATGGCTGTGGTGCTTGTGCTTCAGAACCGCTCAGAGGTAACCTGCTGGCTGCGGATCGCTCCCGAGAAACCTGATGAGAAGAAGGTTCCTGAAAAAAAGGAAAAAGCATTCTGCGACCGAATTCAGATTTTCAACTCCATCAGGGGGCGTCTGGCTGAATACTGGCATATCCTGGCCATAGTGCTCATAACCGGCATGTACGCCACCTGGGCCCTGGAAATAGAAGGCGGTTTTCACTTCCTGGCCAGATCCGTAATCCTGACCATATTAATCGTGGCCCTGGCTGCCTTTCTGGTCCGCCTGAGCATGCGCGGCACCTGGCATCTGTTCAAAATCAGCGAAGAGCTCAAGCAGAACCATCCCGAGCTGGAAGCCAGGGCCAACCGCTACCTGCCGCTTCTAAGCCTGACCATCAAATGGGTCATCTACGTGGTTGCCGTCTTTTCCATCATGCAGACCTGGGGACTGGGAACTCTAAGCTGGCTGTTCACTCCACAGGGCGGAGCGATTATTTCAGAATTTTTAATACTTGTATTTATCCTGACAGCTGCTTTTCTGCTCTGGGAATTAATCAGTGCCAGGATTGAAGTATCTCTGGCCAAGGAACGCGAAGAACCGGACGAGAAAAAAAGAAGCACCCGAAAGCTGACTCTGCTGCCGCTCTTGCGCAATGTAATTCTCATCACCATAGCCCTGGTAGCCGGTATGAGCGTTCTTTCCCACCTGGGCGTTAGTATCGCCCCCCTGCTGGCTGGCGCCGGTGTGATAGGCCTGGCTATCGGTTTCGGTGCCCAGACTCTGGTCCGGGACGTAATAACCGGAGCCTTTATTCTTATTGAAGATTCCATAGCCGTGGGCGACTGGGTGGAAGCCGGAGGCCATTCCGGCACGGTTGAACATTTGACGGTACGCACAGTCACACTGCGCGACCTGACCGGCACGGTACATGTGATACCCTTTGGGGACGTGACCACAGTACTCAACTATAACCGGGACTATGGCTATGCCCTGATCGACGCCAGGGTGGCCTACCGTGAAAATTACTACGAGGTGGTCCAGGCCCTGCAGGAGGTGGCCCTGGAACTGCGTCAGGATGAAACCTTGGGACCGGACATCATCGGTGATCTGGAGGTGTTCGGGTTAAATAATCTTGGAGACTCTGCCGTGGAAATCCGGGTCAGAATGAAGACTCAGCCCATGCGTCAGTTTGCTGTTCGCCGGGCTTTTCTTGAGCGCGTGAAGCGCATCTTTGACGAAAGAGACATCGAAATCCCCTTCCCTCACCGTACCGTCTGGTTCGGTACAGACAAAGAAGGTGCGGCACCGCCCATGCGCATGACCCAAATGCCCCTGGAAACCCTTCCTTCAGCCAGGACAGTAATTGAAAAACCATCTGAGGAGGCCTCAGAGCCTGAGATTCAATATGCATCGGAGTCAGAGGCTTCCAGGGACGTGGTCAGGGAAAAAGAGCAGTCCGAGGAAGAAGAACAGGAGCAGAAGGAAAAAGAAAAATCCGGACGGGACGACAGTAATGCCACCAGGGAAGATGCTGTTGCCAGGCCAGAAGATGAGTCTGTTAAAAAATCCGGATAATAATTGTTCACACAAAGCCATGCAAAATCCAGACTTGACTTTAAGCACCAAACTTGAAAAGGAATATCATTTTTATTCTGGAATCCCATCTCAAACACGTGCTTAAGGAGATATAAATGAGAAGTTACAAAATTGCTCTGATCCCCGGAGACGGCATCGGACCGGAAGTTGTCCATGAAGGAAAAAAGGTTCTTGATACTGCGGGGGAAAAATACGGTTTCAAGCTTGACTGGCACAATTATGATCTTGGTGGAGAAAGGTACCTTAAGACCGGAGAGATCATGCCGGATTCGGTGCTTGAAGAACTCAAAGGCTTTCAGGCCATTTACCTTGGAGCCATAGGTCATCCCCAGGTCAAACCGGGCATACTGGAGAAGGGCATTCTCCTCAGGACCCGCTTCGTCCTCGATCAATACATCAACCTGCGGCCCATCAAGCTCTATCCCGGCGTGGAGTGCCCGCTTAAGGACAAGGGACCTGAGCACATAGACTACATCGTGGTCAGAGAAAATACCGAAGGGCTGTATTCCGGAGGCGGAGGACTGCTCAGAGAGGGAACCACTCACGAAGTGGCCATTCAGGAATCAGTGAACACGTATATGGGTGTGGAGCGCTGCCTGCGCTATGCCTTTGAGCTTGCTTCCCGCAGAAAAAGAAAAAAACTCACACTTTGCGGCAAAACCAATGTTCTGACCTATGCTTTCGGCCTCTGGGAAAGAGTTTTCAGGAAAATGGCCGCGGATTATCCAGATGTTGAAATTGACTACACCCATGTGGATGCCACCTGCATGTGGATGGTCAAAAGCCCGGAATGGTTCGACGTTATCGTTACCGACAATATGTTCGGAGATATCATCACTGATCTTGGAGCCATCACCCAGGGCGGACTGGGCATTGCCGCCGGTGGCAATATAAACCCGCAGGGAGTGTCCATGTTTGAACCTATCGGAGGATCCGCACCCAAATACGCTGGTCTTGGAAAAGCCAATCCCGTGGCCGGTATTCTGGCAGGTCAGATGATGCTTGCGGAACTCGGTGAAGACACGGCCGCCCAGACAGTTGAAGACGCCGTGATGAAAATTTTGCCTGTCATGTCCAGTCAGTCAGCAGGACGGATGGGCATGACCACCAGTCAGGTGGGAGACAGAATCGCCGCTGAAATATGATATCATGGAAAAGAGTTGTTTGACATGGGGATTGCTCATGGCTTATGAGAGCCGTATTCAAGCCATGCTGCTTATCTGAACATAATAAGATCTATTCCTGCCGGAGCACTGGGCCGGCAATTTTATATAAGGACCGGCTTGAGCCTCATCAATATCAACCGGCTGTCTATGGAAGCTGTTCCCGGAAAAGCCGTAACTGTTTTCAAGCATTCAGCACAGAACTGGATTGTTGAAGGCTTCCGGGTGTCAAGACAATAATATTAATTTGATAAGGAGGTAAGCAGTAATGAAAAGATCTGTGGTTATTGGCGTGTTGTGTGCCATGTTAATGGGATTTCTGGTCATTCCAAGCCTCTATGCCGGTTTGACCTATCAGCATGAAGGCGATTATCCTGATCTTATAATGATGTATCCCCCGGTGGAATATGAGGAGGAGTATGGACCGAAAAAGCTGAACCCTGTGCCTTTTTCCCATGACTCACACATAGATTATGACTGTATGGAGTGCCACCATACCGGCGATTACATCGGATGCATGGAGTTCGGATGTCATGATGTAGCCGCCACTGATCCTGATCCGGAGAACGTTTACGCAGGGACCCGGACCACACGTGATATGGACGACCTTTTCTATTTTGAAGAGGCCTACCATCACATGTGCTGGCTCGGCTGTCACGTGCACGATGAATTCGCTCAGGCCATGGATGCTCCCACCACCTGCATTGGATGCCATATGAGGTAGTTCACAGGCAAAATTGCTGTAGATTTTTAAAAAAAATTTCAAATTATTTCCAAAAATCTAAAAAATTCCTTGTCCTCCTCCCTGCTTAAGCGCCTGCAAAGTCCATCTTTGCAGGCGTTTTTTTTCTTCTTAATTTAAAGATCATGATCCATCATCAGATGTCCCCAGCGATGGGTGGTGTGACATTGCCAGCACTCATCAACTGCTGGAGGTTCATCCGGATCAATGACAATCTGATGCCCTTTGAGGATCTGTTCCCACAACTCCGGGGCATGATGAGATGCCGGAGCTTTGTGGCAGTGATGACAGTTTCTGTTATCCGCCGGAGGATGACTGAAGCCCTCAACTTCCCAGGATGTAATTCCGTGGCAGATCCTGCAGTCATCCCCGAAATTACCCTGATGCGGATCGAAGTGACAATCCGTGCATAAAAGATCAGGATGAAAAAGGGTATGATCAACCCTGGCTATGTCCCCGCCCCTGCCGAGATGCTCAGTATGGCATTGCAGGCAATGTTTCTCCGCCACGTGGAAGCGTATCTCCGGCTTCAAGTCCATTGGGTCATCAAAAAAATGACAATACCTGCACATCTGATCACTGACGCCCTGCCAGGGGGTATGGCAGGTTTCGCACTCATGGATAAATTCATGAGCACTGCTTAAGCCGCCGGGCTTGGCAGCCTGATCATAAGAATAAAGCCATGCGGAAAAACCAATAATTGCTGCAAATATGGCAACGTATAGAAATATTATTTTCATGGCAGCCAGCGCAATCCATAATATACATTGGTCAGAACATGAACGATCAACAGGGCGAACAAAAGAAAGGCTATGGTGTGATGCACCTTGACCCACTTGGTGAAAATACTTTTTAACTGGTCAAAAAACTTTATGGTATACTCCTTTTCAGCCAGGACTCTGACCTCGTCCATCCAGCGTCCGCACTCGTCCATCATATCTGAACGGAACCTCAGCCTCCATACGGGTGGCGTGACTTCCTGCAAATCCTCCGGATCCTGGATCCTGCAGGCATTGAGCAGCTCATGTCTTCGTCTTCTGAGATGCGCCTTTAAAAGCTCATGATCCTTTTTATGGTCCTTCAGGGTTCTGGTTACTCTTTTGAACATATAATAACCAACAATGCCGCTTAAGACGACAAGCATTACGGACAAAAAGATGAGCAGGCCGATCAGGCTGGAAACTGCGTGTCCTGAATGGGTAATCACCAGGGAAGAGCCTATCAGCCCATAGGTGATGTGCCTGTTGATAGGATTCTGTTTGCCTCTTTTCTTTAAAAACCTCTTGCGAAAAGAATAAAGAAGAGCCATGAGCATGAAAATGCCCCCGGCAATGCCCAGAACATGACCAGGTGCGCTGCCCGGAAAGGTCCTGCTCTCGTGGACAACAAATCCCATAAGAAGAATGATGAAGAATACAGCAAGAAAGATATTTATCTGTCTTTCTTTCATCTTGTAAATCAGACATCAAGAACGAGGTTGGACAAGGGCACTGACACGCATAAAAGAATCATATTCTCTTTTAGGTCTTCATCGTCAAGGCCTTCCTGTGTCTCCATTTCCACTTCCCCGTCAAGCAGCTTGACTTTGCATGACCCGCATATGCCGGCGGCACACTCTGATGTAATTTTTATCCCGTTTTCTTCAGCCATTTCCAGAAGGTTATCATGGCTGTCACACCAAAGTGCGATTTTTTCGGATTTCTTGAATTCAACCTGTATTTCCATCACCATGTTCCATCTCCTTTCTGATCGATTCCATAATTTCCCTGGTTCTTTTCTGCTGCATGACAAACAGCACCAGTGCGCCCAAAGCAAAGAGAACCAGAATGAGCATGGTCAGAAAGTGCGCCCAGGACATTCCCCATATCCCGTCAGGCTCTTCGATATATTGTTCAGATATGCCCAACTGATCTCTAAACCACTGTATATCCCTCTCTTCGGTTTCTGCTGCCAGCACCTTGTTGACAATAAAACCTTCAGCCTCTTTATTATTTGAATCAACGGCGTTAAAACCCATTGAAAAAATTAACACAGAAAACAGTAAAACTGCAGCATAAATAAATTTCTTGAACATTTGCAAAAATCATCCTGTTAATTCATCTAACTTTAAAAATTTGCAGCTGACCTGATCTCTGCAGCATATGATTATTGTGCTGTTATGATTTTATAAATTTTGTGCGCATCATCATGGGATTCTGTGTACATGGTATCGGGCTTGGGCAGTCCCGCCGCCTTCCAGGCCAGGGCAGGATCAAGAAAGTGTTCCTGTACGCATTGTTTTGGCTGGTCTACCCTTTTGCACACTTCCTTCATGATTGGAAAAGCACTGAATTTTTTATAGTAGTTATGTATAAAGCGAAGAATTTCAAGAGTCTCCGGGTCGGGTTCAGGACCGTTATGATGCTTCAACAGCGCTTTGGCCACATCTCCATTCCAGTCATCCTGGTTGACCAGAAAACCCTTTTCATCCACTTCAATCTGCTTGTCTTTAACATTTAAAAACGGCATTTTGCTTCTTCTCCTTAGGCTTCGGTTACTCAGTTAGCAGGCCGTTGAAAATCTTCCAATTGCTGCGTCGCTTCAAAAAGTTCAAGCTCTCACGTATGTCTAAATACGCATCTACCTTGAACTTTTTTTGCTTCTTGCACTTGGAATTTTTGAACGGCCTGTTCAATTACGATTTTTTCAACAGGCAGTTAGGATATCAAAAAGAAAATTTCTTAATGAAAACGATTTTTATCAACAACGGTTTCCAACTCAATGGACAGCTTTGTACAGCAATAGATCTGAGTCTGAACTTACCTTCAGAATACTGCTTGGACATTTACGTCGAGCGGCAGCCCTTAACTATTAACGCCATTCTCCAGGTTCTTCCCGGAATTTCAAATCCATTTCCTCGCTGATCCCGACCCTTACTTCCTTGTCTCCTTCGGCGATCGTAACATTTTTTTCCGGATCCAGCCCTACGTCCAGAGCCACTTCCTGCCAGTGTTTACTGACTGCTTCCGCGTCTTTTTTTACCGCTTCAAGATTACCTTCTTTTTTAAGCCATCTGGCTACCCATACCCACATAATGAACCTCCTTTCAGCACTAAGATCTGATCATTAACTAAAAATACACTTCTCAATTTTAAATAAGCAAGCCCTATTAAGTTGTCAATGAGTTGAAGTCCAAGCAATAATACTAATCAGCAAGATGCAGGCGTTTCTTTTTAGATGAACTTTTATATTCTAAGTTTTCTCTAATAAAAAATTTCAACTATTTAAAAATACATTCAATAATTAAAGAATTTTTCAGCAACTAAAAATATCAATAAAATAGAGCACAAGCGGTTCACTATACTTTCATCTTCACTGGATTCGTACAATTTCTCACTGCAACTTACATTTGAATAGAATTCCGTCTAAAACGGCCGCAGCCTGGTAAAGTTTATACGGGCTCTTATGGTCAGTGAGATGAGAATGATCAAAGCGGTCCATTCAAACCACTCAGGGATGAGTTCCCTGACTTTCCTGCTTTGAGCGATAACATCGATGCCGGCAAAAAGGATAAATTGATCTGCGGCCATGCCCAGCATTATGGAAGTCAACAAAATACCTGAGAGATAATATGCCAGAGCAGTTTTGCCCAGCTCACGGCGCAAAACTCCCAGCGTGGCCATGCTTGTTATCGGGGCCGCCAGAAGAAACACAAGTACGGTGCCCGGCGAAACTCCGGCCTGGAGCAGGCCTGCTCCAACAGGTGTTGCAGCTGCAGCGCAGATATAAAGAGGAATCCCGATCACTGCCATCAAGAGCATGGGTAGAAGGCCGCTTCCGTAGTCAATCAGAACTTCAGGCGGAAGAAAGGCAACTATCAGGCCGGCAACCACCAGACCAGCAAGTATCCATATTCCTATGTCATCCAAAAGATCAGAAAATGCGTAGATCATTCCATGGCGAATCCTGGCTGCCCACGGTTCAGGTCTTTCTTTTTCAGTTTCAGACCAGGGGCTGGTGCATGTTCCTGGACCGCATCTATCAGGACATCGTAGTTGTTCGCTGTTTATATCCGGAGCAGAAGTCTTTGTGGATGACACCAGAAGCCCGGTACATATGGCTGTAATCACCGCTCCCAGAGCACGCATCAATGCCATGTGCGGTCCAAGCAGGGCGTAAGTGATCAATATTGAATCAACCCCTATACCCGGGGTGCCTATCAAAAAAGCCGTAGCAGGACCCCGGCCTGCTCCTCCGCGATACAAGGACAATGCTACTGGAATGGCTCCGCAGGAACAAAGAGGCAACGGCGCACCGATCACAGCTGAACGGGTTATAACCCCAATGCCACTGCCGCCCACCCATTTCTTCATTAATTCCTGAGGTATGGCAGCCTTTATAAGTCCGGCAAGGAACAGACCGAAAAGAAGCCATGGAGCCGTGGCCAGAGAGATAGAGATTATTTCCAAAATCATCGCCATTTGCTTTTCCATTCAGCCCGGAGAGCGTTTGCCAGGCGATTTAAATCTGCTATCGAGATTCAAAGGGAGTTTTTAATAACACGCGGCTTAGACTCATTTTAATACTGTGTCTGCTCTTTTCAAGGTGAGCATAAAGATGCTTATCCTTCGTAACTGTATTTTTCAAAAGCTAAAAAATCTGGAATGCCGGCCCCGGTTAAATCCTGCTACGCAGGGTCGCTGACGCAACATTCAACGGGGTAAAAGTGTAGGAGCGAAACGGAGATCACACCCTGGTGTGACTTGGAGGCTGGGATGCATATTCAGAGATCAGACGTCAGAAGTCAGATGTCAGAGGTCAGAAGGCAGAGGTCAGCAAGAAGAAGGAAGAAGACACTCTGACCCGTGGGCTCGGGTCTCACGAACCGGAGGCAAAACAGGCGGATTGAAATGCTGGGAGGCTGGGACTGGAAAGTACTTAAAATTTAGAACACCTGTCACGCGTCTCGCGTCGGCCTGCCACGCGCTTCGCGTGGTTGAACATTGAACTACTTAAACCTTCCATCTGATCTTTTAAACTCTACGTCTTTTTTGACATGTTCAAGCCAGCCGACGCGAAAGCCGTCATTTGATGGAATGTCGAACTCCGGAACATAAGGCTTAATATCCAGAAGTGGTGTGCAGTCAAGGATGTCCACATTCCGGATGTAAAGGACAGCATCTGTTATCTTCTCCAGAAGGACCACGGAAATGCCTATGGGATTTGGTCTTTTCGGGGCTCTGGTGGCGAACAGACCTCGAGGCCTGGTATCCATGAACGGGACGACCTGAAGAGAAAATTCTCTGCACCGGTGAAAAAAATACAGAAGAATTATGTGCGAAAAACCTTCAAGATCCTTCAGCCCTTCCCGGTATTCATTGTTGATGACTATGGTCCCTTTGACCCCGGCTGCTCCAGCAGGCTGAACGGGCATACCCTGCAGGTCTTTAAATGGTGAATGAATCAATCCGATCGGTTCAAATTCTATTTTCATCAGAATTAAAAAGCATTTTTATCGTCTTGGTGCCGGAGAAGTGTACAATTTGCGCCTGCAAGGAATTCTACTGTCACATTTGGCGCAGAATCCAGAACTCAGGCAATAAAAACAATTAAAAGTTTTTCAGCCAGGAATCAAATTCAAAGTTAGAAATCCTGGCTTATTGCAGAAATATGTACTTAGGGATGGAAAGACTTTTTCAGTATTTCAGGCTGCACCAGGTTGAGTGGATCAGCAGCCCGCATTTTACTTAATAGACTGGATTAAACATTTGATGGATATGCCGGAGTTTGTCAATATCGTTATGCTTGCCTGGCGGGTGGCCGGTCCGTTCATTCTCCAGAAGACTAAGAATCTTCCAGCCATGCCCTGGAAAAGTCACTGATGTTGTTTTGCATATATTTTTTGACTTTGTTCAATACTCCCGCTTCAATCTGTCTGGCCCTTTCGCGGGTGAACCCGTATTTTTCTCCAATTTCACGCAAAGTTATCGGGTTTTCCGCCAGAAGTCTGAGCTCGATTATATCTTTCTCTTTTTCGTTCAATTGAGGACTCAGTTCCTTAATGTTTTCTCTAAGCAGCTGGGAAGCCTCTTTGAGTACCAGCCTGTCCTCCACCCCTTCATCAACAGAGGGAATTATATTTATCGGGGTGGCATTTGGATCGTCATTCAAAGGCATATCCAGAGACAGGTCGCGGTGATCCATTCGCTGGCTCATTTCCACCACATCAGTTTCAGAAACATTGAGGTTCTGGGAAATGGCTTCCGCGTCTGCAGTCATACCCAATGATTCAAGTCTTTGCTTTTCCTTGCCCAGGTTATAGAAAAGCTTGCGCTGAGCCTGCGTGGTGCCCACTTTGACCATGCGCCAGTTGTCCATGATGAACTTGAATATATAAGCCCTGATCCAGAAAGAGGCGTAGTAGGAAAACTTTATGCCCTTGTCCGGATCGTACTTGTTCAGAGCCTTGATAAGTCCGACATTGCCTTCCTGAATAAGATCCGAGGCATTCTTCATCCATTTGCGCTGAAACTCCATAGCAATCTTGACCACAAGCCTTAAATGCGCGGAAACAAGCAGATATCCAGCTTCCTGATCATTATGATCTCTGAAGCGCCTGGCCAGCTCGAACTCCTCTTCTGTTCCCAGGGCGGAAAAATTGCTGAGTTGACGTCTGTATATCGATAAGACATCCATGGACATGAAATTGTCCCGAGATTTAGTTCGTAATGCCATTTTCTACCAGCTTCTTGCACTGGGTACAGAATCTTGCAGTGGGATAAGTTTTTAAACGGCGCAGGCTGATCTGACCCTTGCATGCCACGCATATCCCGTAACTTCCCCGGTCCATCCGATTCAGGGCCTGATGAATCTCACCAACCATGCGTCCCTCCAGATCGGCCAGAGCAAGCAGGCGTTTCTTGTCAAGCTCCAGTAATCCCCTTGAATCTTCAACGAAACATGACTGGGATTTCTGACTCAAAAATCCGCAGATGTTCTCAATCTTATTCATGGAATCCCTTAAAAGCTCTTCAAGAGACCATCGGAATTCCTGCAATTGATTCTGGGTCACAAGCACACCTCCATTTGAATTATTTTTTGTTTTTAAAATAATTAAGCTGCCAGGATTGACAGATACATGATTTGAACTTTTAAAAGCTGATCACAATGGTAAGTTTGTTTCAAATTAATTCCTTAGCAAAACACGTTCCATATTCCTCCAAAAAAGCGGATCCTGTCTATTTTTCTACATCTGGAATTGTTGACAAGCCTGCAAAAAACAACCCCGCAGTTTCCAATATATGTGCCGTGACACATTAAAAGGGGTCATGAAAGGCTCTAACATGGACATGACAGTAAATATGCACTAAATATCAGTAGTTTATAAAAAAAAAGATGTCCGGACTCGAAGGTTGGCACAATAATGACCCAATGACACAACAGCATTAAATCTCTTAATTAATACCCTCAGGTAAAACGGGATAATCAAACAATATCTGGAACAAAAGGCTGGTTGCTTTATGATCCATCGCTTGCATTATGTTCAGGTTCTGCCTGTAAACATTGACAAGGCCTGGGATTTTTTCTCTAAACCGCATAATCTGGGGCGCATTACCCCGGAATGGCTTTGCTTCGAGATTCGTTGCATCCCTGGGGGCGAAATGTATCCCGGCATGCTCATTGAATATGAAATCAAAGCCCTTGCAGGAATTCCCATGCGCTGGCTTACAGAAATAACTCACGTGCAAAAGCCCGTACTTTTTGTGGACGAACAGCGTCTGGGCCCGTACCGTTTCTGGCACCATCAGCATATCTTCCACACGGTTCCGGAAGGTGTAAAAATGACCGATGTGGTGCATTACGTCCTTCCATTCTCCAGACTTTCTCTTCCTTTGCACGCCTTATTAATCCGTCCAAGGCTGGAAGAAATATTTGAATTTCGTCGCCAGGTTATTTCAGAGATATTTAGTTGAAAATTATTGACAAATTACTTAAGAATAATAATTAATAAGATTATTTTATTAATCTATGAACCCAATTCAGGGTGAGCAAAGAAGGAGACAATGCATAGACTGAATAATGACTGCCTGGCATCAATAATCTTTGATGTATCATGGAAGAGCAATGAAGCTGTTCATCAGGAAAGTTTCATGGCTCAAAAGGTTAACTTCTGGAGAGATATTTTTCCTCCCGGAATGAAAGAAGCGCTGACGGGTCTCTCAAGCGGCGAGAAAACGACTCTGAGCTATGGACACGGGCAAGCTGTGCCTTCTCGAAAAAAAGAAGATGTCATCCGTGCCGATACCAGTGATTTCATACACCGCAGATTTCTTGGAAAACCTGTGTATCCGCGCAAGGGCAGGTTCTTTCCAAGGGGGCTTCTGGGAGGAAGACATTTTTTTCCGCAGGATATGAGACCTTGTCGCATACTCTCAGCAAAAAATGAAATACTCAAAGCTGATTGCGCCCATCCCCTGGCAGACCATGAAATTCAAGTTACAGCCAGGGTGGAAGATGTGGCCCGAAAGGAATGTGAGGTCGGAGGAAGAATGAACCACTGGATGGAAGAAATTCTTGGAAAAGGTCCTGGAATGCAGGCCAGGATGGCTTCAAAACCTACAGATTTTGCAGGTGATAAAGACTTTGAGCGTACTGACCAGGAAGATGACCGCAAATTTTACGATCAGCCAAGGTTTGTTGAGCATATAGACTCTCAGGCAGGTACATTACTGGCTGATGAATACGGCCTTGAACTCAAGCCCGGAATGCATGTGCTGGATCTTATGAGCAGTGTCACTTCACATCTGCCCGGAGAACTGAAAGTCAAGGTCACCGGTTTGGGGCTTAATGCCCTTGAGATGGAAGCCAACCCTGATCTTGATTCTCATCTGGTGCATGATTTAAACAGATATCCGGAACTGCCCTTTCCGGATGAAACTTTTGAAGCAGTTATATGCAGTCTTTCAGTGGAATACCTGACAAGGCCGTACCATGTCATCCAGGAATCAGCCAGAGTACTGAAGCCTGGAGGAATCCTCATGATCAGCTTTTCCAACAGGTGGTTTCCTCCCAAGGTGACCAGGCTGTGGCAGGAACTGCATGAATTTGAAAGAATGGGTTTTGTTCTGGACCTGTTTTTACACACGGAAAAATTAAAAGGACTGAAGACTATGAGCATCAGAAACTGGCAGCGTCCGGTTGATGATCCACACATAGATCAAACCTGGATCAGTGATCCGATTTACGTGGTCAGAGGCTATAAAATCTGATGTTCTAAGAAAATTGAAGCAGCAAAGTATTTGCCCCCGGCCTGATTTTCCAGGCCGGGGGCAAAGTTTTTCAAATAAGCTCGACTCTATCTATCCGCTGAAAGTATCATAAATCCCCATTATCATGATCACCGCGATCAGTACCGGGACCACGTAACGGATGAGAAAGCCCCACCAGTTCCCCAGTCTGATCACACGGGCGTTCCTGTTTCCTTCCTCGATGGCATTCTTTGCTCCCCAGATGTAGCCTACGAAAATGGCGGTCAGAAGCGCACCCAGAGGCAGAAAGATGCTGTTGGCGAACCAGTCATAAGTATCCAGAAGATCGGTGCCCAGGCCTGGAAAAGTCACTCCGCTGAGCACGCTGTATCCCAATGTGGTGGGCAGGCCGACAGCAAAAATAATTACTCCCATGATAACGGCCGCCTGTTTGCGGCTCCAGCCTTTTTCATCGATAAGCCAGGCGGTGACGACTTCCAGGAGTGAAATGGCCGAGGTCAGGGCGGCTATACTTAGAAGTACAAAAAACAGGATGCCGAAGAGCACCCCGAGAGGCATTTCCGCAAACACGGCAGGCAAAGTGATAAATACCAGTCCCGGACCTGCAGCCGGGGAAAAGCCCAGAGCAAAAATCGCTGGAAATATTGCAAAGCCGGCCAGAATGGCGATTCCAGTATCCAGGCCGACTACTGAGGCTGCGTTGCCCGGAATTTCATGTCTTCCTCTAAGATAACTGCCGTAAGTGATGATCGCGCCCATGCCCAGACTCAAAGTAAAAAACGCCTGGGCGATTGCGGCCAGAAAAGTTCTTGATGTGACTTCTCCGAAGTCAGGTCTTAAGTAATAGCTAAGACCCTCTCCGGCTCCAGGCAGAGTCACGGCCCTTATAATAAGTATGATAAGCAGAACGATGATGGCCGGCATGAGTACTGTCACCCACTTCTGAATTCCCCGGACCACACCTCCGGCAATAATGCCCACGGTCAGAGCCATGAACACGGCATGCCAGAAAATGGGTTCCCAGACGCTGGTTATGTGTCCGATAAAGACATCCGCATGCTCGACATCAGGTGTGGTCGTGGAGATGACTACCTTGTACACATAAGCCAGAGACCAGCCTGCAACTACTGAATAATAAGAAAGGATGACAAAGCCGGTGAAGACGCCCAGCGCACCGACCAGCCACCATGGAGTATTGGGGGCAAGAGCCTTGAACGCGCCTATGGGATTTCGATTGGTCTTGCGTCCGACAATGATTTCATTGACCATGACCGGATAGCCGATAAGAATGATGGCAACAAGATAAATGATCAGAAAGGCCGCTCCACCGTGTTCTCCGGTCATGTAAGGGAAACGCCAGATATTGCCCAAACCCACGGCAGACCCAGAGGCCGCCAGAATGAAACCTATTCGTGTGGCCCAGCTTTCGCGTTCAATCGGACTTTGCATGAAAAACCCCCTTTTTTAGTATGGTGATTCACCTTAAAAAAATAAATCCAATAATGTCCAAAGGCCGGCACATAAAAGTCTGGATTCGATTTATTAAGTTTCATGACTATTGTCAATTTATACAAGCACCTTCAGCATGTTTGACATCTTTGCAATATTGATTTTCCTGCCGGAATTGTTGCCAAAAAGTGAGTACTTGAATATGAAATGTTCTTCGTCGGCATTTGCGTGACATTACACCTGTACTTCCAAGGAATAAAATGTTTTCAACACCAAGGATACAAGAACGCGACGCGTGTGCGGTAATAGCCCTGGTGAACAAAGAGGGCCGTTCCACTCATGCCAATATTGTGCAAACAATTGATGCCCTGCGCAAAATGGGTCACCGTTCCGGTGATATTCATGGAGAAGGAGACGGTTGCGGCGTTTCCACTGATATACCCCGGCAAGTATGGAGCAGACGTTTGACCGTAGCCGGATTAAATCCTTACCTGTCCGAAAGCCTGGGCTTTTTTCTGGGCCATTTCCTGCTCCCCCTTGAGCAGCGGGATTCATGGAAAAACATCAAAACGACCGCCAGAAAGCTGATGAATGAAGCCGGATTCGACCTTTTGACCGAAGTTTGCGGCAATTCCAGAAACGAAGCCTTGGGACCCAGAGCTTCCAGGGAAGCCCCGCTTTTCTGGCAGGTGGCGGGTATTGTTGCGGATAAGTCCCGGGCCGCAGCCGCCCGGAGGCTTTTTATGACCCAGATGCGGCTGGAGGAAGAACTGCCCGGGAAGCTTGAAACCTCTTCACTGAGCCTTGATTGTGCCGTGTACAGGCTGCAGGGTGTGCCGGACATGCTGACCAAGGTTTATCCTGAGCTGCGCGATTCTGAGATGCGCTCAATCATGACCCTCGGCCACAGCCGTTATTCCACCAATACCCTCCCTACAGTTCTTCGCTCCCAGCCCTTTTCCCTTTTGGGGCACAACGGAGAGATCAACACCATAGAACGGCTGGAATCCACTGCAAAAATGATGGATATTAAACTGGCTAAGGGCGGCAGCGATTCCCAGAACCTGAATCGAATCATTGAAGGCCTGATTCATCTTCACGGACTGGATATCACGGAAGCGCTGGAAATGGTCTTTCCGCCGGTCAACAGCATGGCTGACGCTTACAGGGAAGAACTGCGCCGGCTTTACTCTTATTACCGCTGGTTCTTTCCATGTTCCGCACAGGGACCGGCAGCCATCGTAGCCAGGTCCGGAGAAAACTGTCTGGGCAGCGTGGATGCACTGGGACTTCGCCCCCTCTGGTTCGGAGAAAGTGAAATCCACTATTTTCTGTCTTCGGAAAAAGGGGTTGTGGATTTGAAAGACAATGTGCGCGATCCAAGACCACTTGGACCAGGAGAGAAGATAGCCATCCGCACCGGAAGAGAAATCAAGGCTCAGGTGCTGGATTACCATGCCTATCAGGAGCAATTGGTACAGCTTATGCTCAATAGGGAAAACGCCTTGGAAAAACTTTCCTATCTTTACCGCGCACCTGAATCAGGCTCCAGACAATGTCCTTATCCTCCCTGCTTTTTTACCGATAAGCTGATGCTCAAGACACAAAGCCTGAAGCTTAAAGAAGCGGATCACCTGGTGCGGCATGCTTTTCTTGCCGCTCTGGGATGGCAAAAATACGATCTGAGTATACGCAAGCGTGTGGCTCTGGAAGGAAGGGAAGCCATTGGTTCCATGGGCCATACCGGCCCTCTTGCCTGCATCATGCCCGAAGCTCTCCCCAATGTGGCGGATTTTTTCAAAGAGAATGTAGCTGTTGTTACCAATCCGGCTATTGACCACCAAAGAGAGGCCGAGCATTTTTCCACACGAGTCGTTCTTGGAGCAAAGCCTGATCTTAATCAAAAGGACAGAATCCCGCCCCTGGGACTGGTGCTTGAGACCCCTCTTCTTTTGGGAGGTCGCGGTCTTGAAGGCCTTGTTGACCTGCCTGAGGAGCAGGAGCTGGCCAGAGAGTTCAAGGGAGCTCTGCTGGAGGAGGTGACAGCCTTTTTTTCCGGCCAGGGCCGCGATCCCCGGCTGACCGCAGTGATCGACGCTACTTTCGTGCCTGGACAAAACCTGAAAAAAGCTCTCGATTCCATGGCTGCTGCAGCCTGTAAGAAAGCTGTCTCCGGGTGCATGCTCATCCTCCTTGATGATTCCCGAGCATTTGAGGACAACCGCGTATTTATCGATCCAGCCCTGGCCACTGCATGTGTTGCCGAAAAACTTTCAAGATCCGGCCTGCGCCGGAAAGCTTCCATAATTGTACGTTCGGGAGCAGTGCGCAACCTGCACGACATTATGGTTCTGCTCGGTCTGGGAGCGGATGCCCTAAATCCTTACCTTTTGTGGCGTATCGCCGCAGATTTTTCCCATGAGCAGCTGGCTCCGGTCAAGGCGGTAAGAAACACCATGCACGTCCTGCAGGCCGGCATGGAAAAAGTAATGTCCACCATGGGCATTCATGAGCTTTGCGGCTACGGCAGAATTTTTTCCACCATAGGCCTTACCCATGATCTTTCCCGCATGCTTTCGACTTCAAATTTTTGCGCTTCGGAAAAATCAGGACTCAGCCTGGAAACTATCGAGCGACAATGCGTCCTGCGTCTTGAAAAAGCCGTCGCAGGAAAGCATCAAGAGCTGCACTCAGAAGTCTCCCGCAATCCCAGGGTGGGCAGAGTGTTGCGCAAAGTGGCCCTGGGCAAGACCGGCTACGCGGAAATGGCCGAATTTCTGGAGAAACTTGAGAACGAACAGCCGGCTGGTCTGCGGCACCTTCTAAGCATCAAGCAGGCTGACAGGGAAAAATGGCTGACCCAGGACCAGATAGACCTGTCCATTGGCCGGCATGATCTTCCTCTGATTATTGCGGCCATGTCCTTTGGTTCCCAGGGTGAGAATTCCTTCCGGTCCTATGCTCTGGCCGCGAAAAAGGCGAATATAATCTGCATTAATGGTGAGGGCGGGGAGATTCCGGACATGCTGGGCATGTTCCGCCGCAACCGGGGACAGCAGATCGCATCCGGACGTTTTGGTGTTTATATGGGGCTGCTTAATTCTGCAGACTACCTGGAGATCAAAATCGGCCAGGGAGCCAAACCCGGTGAAGGCGGACACCTCCCCGGATCCAAAGTCTCCCAAATGGTGGCCATGGCTCGTAAATGCAAACCTGGAATTACTCTGATCTCACCTTCCAATCAGCATGACATCTATTCCATTGAAGATCTGGCCCAGACAGTCACCGAACTCAAGACCGCCCATCCCGATGCCAGAATTTCGGTGAAGATTCCGGTAACTTCGGGTGTGGGGACCATTGCCGTAGGCATAGCCAAGGCAGGAGCTGATATTGTCAATATCAGCGGTTATGAGGGCGGTACCGGAGCAGCCAGAGAACATTCCAAGCGTTACGTAGGACTGCCTGTGGAGATCGGGGTGAGTGAAGCTCACCGGGCCCTGAAGGAATCCGGACTGCGACATAATGTTGAAATCTGGTGCGACGGAGGAGTGCGCAGCGGGAACGAAGTGCTCAAGCTTATCCTTCTCGGAGCCAATCGAGTTGGTCTTGGCACTGTGACTCTTATGGGCATAGGGTGCGTAAGCTGCAGGCGCTGTCATCTGGACCGCTGTCCCATGGGCATTTCCACTCAAATGACCACCAGAGAAGAAGCCGAAGGCAAAGGAGTAAAAGGCTTCTGGCCTCGCGAGACAGAAGCTGAAGCTGAAAATCTGTCCAGGCTTCTGGGAGCAATAGGCGATGAGCTGCGCATGCGCCTTGCCCGTATGGGCGTATCCAGACTCCAGGATCTTGTGGGTCGCACAGATCTTCTGGTACAAACCCTTGGACAGGAAAAAGTAGATCTCAGCGAACTGATCAGATCCTCAAGTCCATCTTTAAATCAGGCAAATTCAACTTACAGCCATGTATTTCGCAAGCCACTTAATTATTTAACAAAAATGATTTCCGATCTGGCCATGAACCTTTTCAGGAAAGAAGAGACACTGGTCCGCTTTTCTGAAGATGAAGTGCACAGTTCTGATCGGGCGGTTGGAACCTATCTGGCAGGAGCCATGCAGCGAACTTTTCCGGATAGAAGAGATCTCAAGGCCCGCCTGCGGCTGGGAGCCTCCATACCGGGCAACGGACTCAGCGCCTTCTGCACTCATCACCTTGAAGTGATCGTGGAGGGGGGATCACAGGACGGAGCGGCCAAGGGCTGCTGTGGCGGGAGTCTTGGCGTGTTCAAGGGAAGCAACCATCAGGGCAGGCATATCGACGGCTCCACCGGAAAAAGTTTTGGTTATGGAGCCATAGGCGGCCTGCTGATGATCCAGAACATGGCCGATTCCAGGGCCTGTGTGCGCCTTTCAGGCGCGGACGTTGTTTTTGGAGGCAGAATCACGGCCCCTGTTCAAGACGATATGGGCAATCTCGCAGTGCGTGCCCACCTCAAAGGTTTTGCCTTTGAATATATGACCGGAGGAAGAGCAGTGGTCCTGGGAGATCCAGGTCCGTGGATCTGTTCAGGCATGACTGGCGGGGTGATCTATCAGTGTCTGTATCCGGAATTCGGCTTCAACCGGAATTCTGTTCTGCTACGCCTGGCCAGGGGGGCGCACGTGGAGTTATGTCCTGTTTCCGACCAGGGACTCAGGGATATTCACGAACTTCTTGCACCATATATTCAAGAACTGGAAAAAAGCCTGCAGCTGGAAGAGGCGGCAGCCGTAAAAGAACTGTTGAAATATGCCCGCAAGCGATTTGTGGCTATTGTGCCCAGACCCCTTAAAGTAAAAACAGCTGAATAAAAATTTAGTTATAAACAGGTTCATGCCAGAATCTTCATGGCCTCAAGCCCGGTCATTCCAGGTTTGATTCCCAGATCCCTGGCTGCGGGACTGACCAGGCGCACTTCGGCTGAGAGCATATCATCAATGCTTTGCACCCCCCTGACAACAGCCAGCGCCTCGTCGATCCTGGCAGCCACACTCATGTTCAGATATCCGCAGCCAAGCAGCCCCTTTTCTCCACGCAGGACAAGAATTCTGGTCTTCGGCGTAGAAAACTCCACATAGCTGCAGATCCTGCCGTTTATTTCCATTTGATGACAGCCTTCCATGTCCATCTCCTTCTTAGAAAATAAAATCTTATATTTAAATTTGCTCAGAAATGTTTATTACTTGATCGCTACAGATAAGGGCTGAACAGCCAGCACAGCGAGTCCCTGGCACGCACCGGCAGAGACCGGCTGTCCACTTCTTCCAATGTAGTCTCGTGGGATGCGCTGATCCTCTCCCGGACATGACCGGAGAGCATGCTTACCAGATCTGTATCGTAAACTTCCACGACCATTTCAAAGTTAAGGCGAAGGCTGCGTGGATCAATATTTGCCGAACCGATCAGTGCATAGGAATCATCAGCCAGAAAAAGCTTGGAATGGGCAAATGGAGGTGGCTGATAAAATACTCTGACCCCGCATTGCAGAATCTCCCAGAGCATATTTCTGGAGGCCCAGTGCACATAAGGCAGGTTGTTGGCCGCTGGCAGAACTATGTTTACTTCCAGCCCTTTGAGAGCTGCTGTCTGCAGAGCGCCGATAAGCTCCTTCGAGGGCAGAAAATAAGGGGTCATGATCAGTATCCGTTTTTTTGCCTGTGATACCACGCCTGCAAGCAGGATGCGCAGTTTGTCCAAATCCTGATTGGGGCCCACTGTAATCGTCCTGCAAACCGCTTCTCCGTGGTCAAAGCGGGCCACCTGTTGCCTGGGAGCTCTGCTGTAGTCTCCAGTACAAAAACCCCAGTCCTCGAGAAAAACTTCTTCCATCTGATTGACCACCGCCCCGGAAAACGTAAAATGCACATCCTGCTGGCGTTTGGGATTGTCCTGTTTGGTGGTCAGATGTCTTTCTCCGATATTCATTCCTCCGGTAAATCCGCACTTGTTGTCGATCAGCAGAATCTTTCTGTGATTTCTCAAATTGATGAACGGTGAAGGGGGATAGAGTCTGGGCGGCAAAAATCTGGTAAATGGAATTTCAGCCCTTTTTAGAATTTTCCCGATTCTGGGCCATGAATAATATTCCCCGATACCGTCAACTATCACCCTGACATCCAGGCCTCTATTCCTGGCCCTGGACAGGGCCTGGACAAACTGCACGCCGGTATTGCTGGTATCAAAAATAAATGTCTCCAAATAAATGCTTTCCTCAGCCTGATCTATGGCTGAAAGCATCTCCGGATAAGCCTGTTCTCCATTGTACAGTGGTTTGACCTTGTTTCCCTTGAACAAAGGACGGTTGGTCAAAGCCTCAGACAGCTGGGCCAGCTGATCGAAATCCGGAGATATTTCAAAATCACGCACCGATTTTCTGGTATTTCGCAGCCGCTGTCCTGCATTGGCCAGGTCTGTATCCCAGTGAGGCCAGTACCACTTGAGCTTCTTGGCCCTGGTTTTGACCCTGTTGATGCCCAGCAGAAAATAAAGGATGGGTCCTATTGTCGGAACCAGAAGGCAGGTTACGATCCATGCCCATGCACCCTTGGGATCTCGCTTGTACAGAAGGGCGTGCCCAGCTGCCAGGAAATTTATAAAAAGGATTATTCCAACTATCAGCCAGTCAAACAGTTGCATTTTTCTGAACCAGGCATACAGCCCGTTTAAGAGTTCCAGTGTTCACGAAGGGTCCTGATTATAAGTCACGGCTTTCTTTCGCCGGGCATAAGAGATAAGACCGCTTGTGTAATAAATGTTATTGGCAGAATATCTCACAGGGATCAAGTCTGTTTAGCGGTGGAATGACGCTTTTATTGTGCACAGCTGACATAAATGCATCACTAAAGAACTTGACACATTCAGAGGTGAAGATACAATGCAAAAATGCAAAAGTATTTGGATAAATTGTATATTGCCATGGTGGGACTGCCTGCCAGAGGCAAATCCACAGTAGCCTCCAAACTTAGGGAGGGCCTGAAAAAAGAAAGCATAAAGGTGCGCATATTCAACAACGGCGATCTGCGGCGCAAACTTTTAAGCAGAAATTCCTCCAATCCTGATTTCTATAACCCTGAGAACGAGGAAAATGTCAGGCTAAGAGAAAAAATCGCCCTGATCAACATTGAAAACGCGCGAAAGTATCTGCAAAACAATGGACAGGTGGCTATTCTAGACGCTACCAATGTCAGCCTCAAGCGCCGCAGAAAGATTCAATCCATGCTTTCTGAACACCCTGTCCTTTTTGTTGAATGCATCAATGAAGATGAAGAAATTCTCAAGGCCAGCATTACCAAAAAAACCGAACAGCCGGAATTCGCCCGCCTGAACTTTCAGAACGCATTTGAAAGCTTTGAGAAACGTATCTTCTATTATGCACACATTGCAAAGCCTCTTGATGAAGAGCGCAATTATTATATTCTGGATTCCCTGAACAACCAGATCCTTAGGGAAAAGATCACTGAGAACATATTCTGCAACATTCAGATCAGGGATCTTCTGGTTTCGGACTGGGTAAAAAACCTTTTTCTGGTCAGGCACGGCGAAAGTTATTTCAATCTGGAAAGCAGAATCGGAGGAGATTCCGAGCTTACTTCCAATGGATGGAATCAGGCTGAAGCTCTGGCCAGACATTTTCAGAACTCAAACATTCCCAATATCTACACCAGTACAAAAAAAAGAACCATTCAAACCGCACAGCCCATAACCAGGATGCAGAAGAAAACTAAACTCCTGGAGCTGAAAGAATTCAACGAAATAGATGCAGGTATCTGTGAATGCATGTGTTATGAAGAAATCCGCAAGAACATGCCTCAAATATTTCATGCCAGAACCTGTGACAAGTACAATTACATCTACCCTCAGGGCGAAGGCTATGTCACCCTTAAGGAACGTGTCGATCGGGGATTGAAAAAGGCCATATATTTAAGCGGTATCGCCACTTATATTATGATAATTGGTCATCAGGCTGTAAACAGAATGATCCTGGCTCATTTCCTGTACCGGCGCAAAGAAGACGTACCTTATATCTACACTCCTCAAGACAGATACTTTCACATTATTTCCACGCAATCCAAAAAACTTTTTGAATTAAAAAAATATTAACCAGAGACCTAAAATGGGCAGTGTATATTAAACTATTGAAATATAAAGCAGAAAAAGCTCAAAAATATGCATGCAAAAAAGCCTCGAACTTAAGGTTGCTTAATTGCGCATTTTACAAGACAGCCTGCTTTGTATATACATCTTTAATTCTTTAAATAACAGAAGAAAAAATTTCCAAACAGCCTGCAACGGCAGTCCAGCTGTCGGAAAGGCATTCAACATGGTTTTCAAGCTGTTCAAGGGAGGAACACAGGATGAAGGGTAAACTTTATTATGCGGCCGGAATTGTGTTGATTTTTTTATTGCCTCTTGTGTCCGGGTGCGGTCAGGAGCTGGATGAAGCTGATCAGCCGGTCCAAACCTTTAACTTATCCTTGGCCACCTTCTGGCCCGCTACTGATTTCATGGTATCCGAAGGGCATAGAGCCTGGATTGAAGAGGTGGAGGAAAGAACCGATGGACGGGTAAAAATCAATCTGCATTCGGGAGAGGCCCTGCTTGGAGCCAGGGAAATCTTCAACGGAGTAGCGGTCGGAGTGGCAGACATCGGGACAACATGTCCTTCTTATACTCCCGGCATGTTTCCTCTGACCGAAGCTTTTGAATTGCCCGGATACGAAAACATCAATGCGGTTTCCGCCTCTATAACAGTTAATGAGGGCTATAAGAGACTGAAACAGGATCTGGGCATTGATGAGTATGAAGACGTGAAAGTGCTTTTTTTCTGGGCTACAGGACCCGGAGATGTAATGAGCAAAAAGCAGGTACGCAATCTGAATGATTTGTCCGGCATGGAAATCAGGGCAGTGGGCGGCACTGTTCCGCCGCTGGAAAGACTGGGCGCGGTCACTCACTCCATGCCCATGTCAGAGGCTTATCTGGCTCTGGACCAGGGTCTTGTTGAAGGCATCCTGGCTCCCAATGACACATTGAGAGGATTCAGGCTGGCTGAAGTTGTTGATCATGTGACCAAGACACCCTTTTTATACAATGTGGTCTTTATGAAGATTATGAACAAAAACACCTGGAACTCATTGCCCGCGGACATCCAGGAAGTGTTCGAGGAACTAAACGACGAATTTGCCTATGAATACGGCAGGCTCAGAGCTGAACACACCCGTGCCGGACTGGAATACGGAATGGAAGAACACGGCATTGATGTCTATGAACTGGAAGCTGAAGAAGAAGAAAAATGGCTGGAACGCATCGAACCTGTAGTGGAAGACTGGATTAAAAGAAGGGAAGACAGGGGTTTGCCCGGCAGAAAAACGGTTGAGATCATAAGAGAACTGGATCAGCAATACTCTGAGAAGTATTCCGGTTACTAAACTACCAATCAGCCTGGCTTCCCCCTGGTTGTGATCAACCCGGGGGAAGCCATTTTTTTATGCACCCCGACCTGCTTGTACGATAATCAATAAGTTATTCTTTTCACCCTTTTAAAAAATATAAAGAACATGGACCGGTTGGAAAAAATCGTTTATATTCTGTCCCTGCGCACGGCGCAACTGGCTCAAATAGCACTGGTCGTGGTCATGCTGGTCATCGTGGCCAACATCATCATGCGCGCCTGGTGGAAACCTCTGACCGGCAGCTATGAACTTGTTGAAATCTTTGGAGCGATCATACTTTCCCTGGGCCTTGCCTATTGCGCTGTCAATAGAGGCCATGTCATGGTCAGTCTTCTGGTGGACAGTTTCCCGCCTCGCGTGCAGAGTGCGGTGGACTGCATAACAAATGCAGTATCTCTGGCAGTCATCGCCCTTATCGGCTGGGGTCTTCTGCAGTACGCGGCCATGGTCCATAGAAGAAGCCTGTCCACAGCCTCACTGGATATACCTCTTTTCCCTGTCTATTATCTTGTGGCTTTTGGCTTACTCATGCTTGCTCTGACTGTGTTCGTCGATCTTTTAAAAAGCATAATCGCAGCAATTCAGGGAAGCAGGAAGACATGAGCCCTTTTGAAATTGGTTTAACCGGCATTCTTCTGGTTTTTGTGCTCATCTCCCTGAGGATGCCTGTAGCTTTTGTTATGATAGTTGTCGGGGTGGGCGGATATGCATATATGATATCCATGGAAGCGGCCATGTCTATAGCTGCTTCGACCATTTACAGCACTTTTGCCTCATATTCGCTGATTGTGGTCCCCTTATTTGTGTGGATGGGCTATATCGCATACCATGCGGGAATCAGCAGCAGGATCTACGATGCAACCTACAAGGTAGTCGGCAGACTGCCTGCCGGACTGGCCCTGGCAACCATCGGCGCCAGTACGGCCTTCGGAGCCATCTGCGGCTCAACAACTGCCACTGCGGCAACCATGGGCGCGGTTGCGGTCCCGGAAATGAAAAGATACAAGTATGACCGCTCTCTGGCTACATCAGTGGTGGCTTCCTCAGCCATCCTCGGGATTATGATACCTCCAAGCGTTATCTTTATCCTTTACGGTATAGCTACCGGCGAATCCATAGCCAAACTGTTTCTTGCCGGAATAATCCCGGGCATACTGCTTATGCTCCTATTCATGCTGGCCACCTATATCCGGGCAGTGCGCAACCCCGCGCTGGCGCCCTCCGGGCCGGAAGTAGCTTTAAAAGCCAAGCTCAAAGCCGTACTGAACGGCGGCGTCGAAGTGATCATCATTTTTCTGGTGGTCATAGGCGGTCTTTTTCTAGGTTATTTCACCCCGACAGAAGCAGGAGGAGTCGGAGCGGCAGCTACTTTATGCATAGCTGTACTCAGACGACAAATCAGCTGGAAAGGTTTTTTGCACTCTCTGCGTGATTCCATACGAATTTCAGCCATGATCATGTTTCTTGTGGCTGCAGCTACAATATTCGGACGCTTTCTGGCAGTTACCAACATACCCACAACTGTTGCCGTATGGGCTGGAGATCTTCCAATCCACCCTGTAGCTGTGCTGGTGGTCATTTTATTGATCTATCTTATTCTGGGATGCTTTATTGATGCTTTGGCTCTGATTCTGCTCACCATTCCAATCTTCTACCCGGTGGCCATGAACCTGGGTTTTGATCCCATATGGTTCGGGGTGATCATCGTCCTGGTTGTGGGCATGGGGGTGATAACGCCTCCCGTAGGCGCAAACGTGTATGTGGTGGCCGGAATAGTAAAGGACACTCCTGTTGTGACCATCTTCAGGGGAGTGTGGCCCTACCTGTTGTGCATCTTCATCTGCATAGCCATATTGACTGCTTTTCCGCAGTTGGCCCTGTTCCTGCCTGGGCTTTTTCGAGGTTAGAGTATACTCATCCAAATGAAAACGGACTAAGTTTTTTCAGATGAATCTGCAAAAAGCCCCGAGTTCAAATTTTGAGTTAAGTTAAATGCTGGCAGCTACTTGATTTACTGACCCTCTTCTCCATAATCCGTAATACATAATTCTGAACCACCTGACTCCCCGCCGGGCCGTAGGCCCTATGGCTTCCTGCTCGGAGAGCCTACAGCTCGGAGAGGCCGGAGGCTGACTCCTGACGCCCGGCACTATCCATGACTGCACTCCGCACAGCGGCCATAAAGAACAATATCATGCTCTTCAAGAATGAAGCCGGCAGGGGCCAGTGAGTCGATCCCTTTAGAACAGCCTTCCAGACAAAACACCATCCGGCAGTCACGGCACTGAAAATGATGATGATGAGCCAGGCCGGATATCTCGTACCGTGAACCCTGTCCAGGTAGTACGATTTCAGTGGCCAGACCTTCGCGAACCAGCAGCTTCAAATTTCGGTAAACAGTTGCAACACCAAGCCCAGGAACCTCTCTGCCTGCTGCTTCAAGGATTTCACGGGGACTCAGCGGGCCGCGAGCTGACTTCAGACATTTTAGGATGGCTTCTCTTTGCTGTGTATTGTGCTTCATTCTTCTCTCATCAATCAAAATATGTTTTCAATATTTTCAATAATTCGCACGCCAATATAAATTTTCAAAACCTGCTTGACCGGATGAAATTGAGAATCTATTATCATTTTAATGAATAATCACGAACCGGGGAGGTTTCAAGATGTTTGGATATTTATACATAAAGTCCTGCTTTCATTGTCTCTGCTTCTTGTTTTTTTGTTTCATCGTTCATCCTGGCGTGTTTTTATCCGGTCAGGCCCTGGCAGGTCAAGACAAGCTGCAGGTTATTGTCAGCATTGCGCCTCAAAAATACTTTTTAGAGCGGATCGGTGGAGATCTGGTCCAGACCACGGTTCTTTTACCTGCCGGAGCCAGTCCGCATACGTTCGAGCCCAGACCTTCCCAGGTCAGGGAACTTGGTTCAGCGGATATATATATGACCATCGGTGTCGAGTATGAAAAGGCTTTGCTGCCCAGGATTGAATCCCTGCATTCAGACCTTGAAATCGCTCCCGTAGACCATGGAATAGAAAAGATCGCCATGACCAAAAGTTGCGCCCATGACCATAATCATGGCCATAACCACGGGCAAGATCGTAGACATAACCATGGTCATAATCAAGACCATAAACATCACCACCACCATGAGCACGAATATAACGGCCTTGACCCGCATGTCTGGCTGGCACCAGATACGGCCATGCTCATTGCCGAAAACATCTTCCAGTCTCTGGCCGGAGCCCGGCCGGACAAAGAGAACTATTTCAGGGACAATTATCTTGAATTCATCGAAGAGCTGAAGTCACTGGACCAGGAAATCAAGACCATCTTCAGGGACGTTGCTCCGGAAAGCAGGTTTATGGTTTTTCATCCCGCCTGGGGTTATTTTGCCAGGGCATACGGACTTGTTCAGGTGCCGGTGGAAGTTGAAGGCCGTGAGCCCAAGCCGGCTGATCTCAAGGAACTTATCGACACCGCTGTTGCAGAAGACATTAGAATTGTTTTCGTATCTCCGCAGTTCTCCAAACGCAGCGCAGAAACAATTGCTAAAGCCATAAACGGGCAGACTGCCGTCATTGACCCGCTGGCGGAAGAATGGGATAAGAATCTCATTGCGGTTGCACAAAAAATCGCACAAGCCGCTGGCAGTTCTCAGTAAAAGGCATTCTGAAATCATGCAGGATCCTGTTATAGATATCCGCAATCTAAGCTTTGCCTACAATAATCACCTGGTCCTGGAAGATGTAGAGATGCAGGTGAGCAAGGGTGAATTTCTGGCTTTGCTCGGGCCCAATGGCGGCGGCAAAACCACTTTGATCAGGATTTTATTGGGCATACTCCCCTACCGCCATGGCAAAGTCCGGCTTATGGGACATCCACCGGGACATCTGCCCCATCTTCTGGGTTACGTGCCTCAAAGCATGGCCAAGGCGGAAAAGTTTCCCATAAATGTTCTGGACGCGGTCCTTTTGGGGCGGGTGGGACATCTGGGAAGGTGGAAGAGATTTACCAGCCGGGACATGGAGATCGCCCGCCAGTGCTTAAATGAAGTCGGTATGCTTGATTATGAAAAAAGACCCATGGACACTTTATCCGGCGGCCAGCGGCAAAGAGTGCTTATAGCCAGGGCCCTGACCGGCCGCCCTGAAATACTCTTCATGGACGAACCCACTGCCGCTGTGGACCAGGCTTTTCATCCCCGGCTTTATTCCCTGCTTAAGGAGCTGAATGAAAAAGGCACCACAATAGTGGTTATAAGCCATGATCTTTCTGTGCTTTCCAGCCATGTCAAGGCTGTGGCCTGCATCAACAGACATCTTTACTATCATCACGCGGCCGAGATCACCCAGGACATGCTCGAAAAAGTCTATCACTGCCCTGTCGAGCTGATAGCCCATGGCCACATACCTCACAGAGTGCTCAAAAAACACTAGTCATGCTCGAAATCCTTGAATACGAATTTATGCGCAATGCCCTGATGGCGGGCTTACTGGTGAGCATAGCCTGCGGGATCATCGGAACTATGGTGGTGGTCAACAGGATTGTGTTTATTTCCGGCGGCATAGCACATGCCTCCTATGGAGGAATCGGACTGGCCTTTTTTGCAGGCTTTGCCCCGGGACTTGGAGCGGGCCTGGCTGCTTTGATCTCGGCTTTGATCATGGGCCTGGTCAGCAGCGCCCGCAAACACCGTGCGGATACGGTTATCGGGGTCATCTGGGCTGTGGGCATGTCTGTGGGCATCATTCTCCTGGACCTCACCCCTGGATACCGGGTTGATCTGATGAGCTATCTTTTCGGAAGCATTCTGCTGGTTCCAACCTATGCTCTATGGACCATGGCCGGCATGATTGTGGTCATCTCCTCTTTGATCTTCATCTTCTACAAGGATTTTCTGATCATGTCTCATGATGAGGAATTTGCCAGAGCAATGGGTGTTCCCGTAACCCGGCTTTACTTCCTTCTTCTGATCATGGTGGCCTTATCTGTGGTCATGAGCATCCAGGTTGTGGGTTTGATTCTGGTGATTGCCCTTTTGACAATTCCAGCGTATATTGCCGAAAAATATTCCAATTCATTGAAACAGATGATGTTTCTGGCAGTGATCATCAGCATCATTTTTACTCAGACCGGAATCTGGCTGGCATATTATCTGGATTTGACCGCCGGGGCCACTATTGTTCTGGTGGCTGCCGCGG
>SLDX01000055.1 GCA_007125075.1 Desulfonatronospira sp. | reverse complement strand
GCTGCCCTGTCCGACGCATTCGAGGGAGATCAACCTCCGGATTCCTCGGCTTTTGCCTCCAGGCGCATTATGCAGGTGGGCGACGACCTGGCCTACGGTCTGTACAGAAACGCCTTTGGAGACAGCAACGCCCTGGTCCGCAGATCGACTTATCTGGCCCTGGGCGGTAATACCGAGGATTACGCCGTGGGCAAGGACGATATGGAGTTTTTTGCCCGGGCAGTACTGAACGGCTGCAAATTGACGGTGATCCCGGAAGCCCTGTTCTGGGCCAGACAGATGCCCACCAGGCTGCGCAACCTGCATTTTAATCCACATGCAGGGAACATACGTGTACTTCGGGCCTACCTGCCCCATATCCCACGCAGGATGCGCCCAGTGCTCCTGCTGGCGGCCGGACTTGTGGAATCCTCACTTGAGGGCAGGAATATCACTTTCAAGGCCTATCTGCTGGGCAGAGCCAAACGTTTGGCCAGGACACGCCTGGGGGCATGGCTGCGTTATGCTTTTCTCGGCCCCTTGAAGCGCAGACTGCGGGAATGGCGCGCTGCGGGCAAGTGATCTTTATGGACGACTCGCCCGAAACCGTGCGCGGTAAGGTTAACTATTTTTACAACCTGAAGTGCATGAAGAGGGGTTGAATGGAAGAGATACAGGCTCTTGTGTTTTAAACTTCATGATCTTGATATCCTTCATGGTTAAATAATCTTCTGACTTATGAAATAAGAGATATCCACCATGAAGTGCATGAAGGGGCATGAAGGTAAGAGAAAGACAAAGATTCTTCGATCTTAAACTTCATGATCTTCATGTCCTTCATGGTTAAATATTCTTCTAGCTTATGAAATAAGAGATTATCCACCATGAAGGGCATGAAGGTAAGAGAAAGACAAAGATTCTTCGATCTTAAGCTTCGTGGTCTTCATATCCTTCATGGTTCAATAGTCTTCTGGCTTAAGAAATAAGAATTATCCACCATGAAGGGCATGAAGGGGCATGAAGGTAAGAGAAAGACAATGATTCTTGGATCTTAAACTTCATGTCCTACATGGTTAAATATTCTTCTAGCTTAAGAAAGAGGAAGTTAACGTTACAACCGGAGATGATTTGGGCAATTCAAAAAGCAGATTGTTAGTCAACAAATTGTGTGCGGCATCGTCCATACTTAATCCGATAGTGTTGCAGACCTCTAAAAGATACAGTCTTCCATATCTATGGCGCACACTCCCGAGCATTGTTTTTTCTCATGATCACAAATTTGTTTATTTCAGAATTCCGAAAGCCGCCAACACATCCATACTCTATTATTTGTATCAATTGACCAGTGACTGTCCTGAAGAATTTGTAAAATGGGATCGCTCCCGCATCACAAGAAATCATTTTAATAGCGCGGGAGGCATGTCAATTTTCAAGGGGCGCAAAGCCCTGAAGAAATATTTCTTTTTTACATTCTCAAGAAACCCATACAACAGGATTCTCTCCTGTTTTATCGAAAAATTCAGGATCGCATCCTATCAGAAGAGGTACGCCCGGCTCAACATATCCAGAGAGCGTACAGCCGGGGACTTTGTAAAATTTCTGCGTTTTTTGTCCAAAAATGGCCTGTACAAGGATCATCACTGGATTCCTCAATCAGACTTCATATGGCCCTACAAGGAGAGACTCAACTTCATCGGTTCTGTGGAACGACTGGATGATGATCTTGCTGAACTAAGCAGATTGTTGGGGTTGGGTAAAAAATGCGCGGGCTTTTCCCGGCCTCCTGGTGGCCCTCCGAAGACCAACGCCTCAAGGAAACATGAACGATATTACGGTGATCACCCTTACGGTCGCGAAGCAAGGCAGCTTGTTTATTTGCTGTATAAAAACGATTTCACCATGTTTAATTATAAAAAGTAATTTTCGGCCTTGGCTCGGGTGGTAAATCAAATGGTGCAGACGATGATTATTCCTGCCGCCGGCTACGGCACCCGGATGCGCGAGATTGCCGGCACCGGGTGCAAGGAGCTGCTGCCCGTTGGCGGCAGGCCCGCGATCCAGTACGCTCTGGAAGAAGCCCTGGCCGCGGGTATTTCCAACGTGGGCATTGTAATCCGGGAAGGGAAAGAGGAGATCAGGGACTTTATCCTTCGGTCCGATGCAACAGTAAACCTGCGCAAAAGACTGGATATCCATTTTCTCTATCAACGAAGGATGAGCGGGGAATGCGGAGCCATCCTGGCTGCGTCAGACATGGTCAGTGACCGCCCTTTCCTGGTCCATTATCCGGACAATATAGTGACTGGAATCCCAGGAAGAGTGACCGGAATGCTGCTGAAGGAGTTTGGTGAGGTTCAGGGCGATATTCTGGCCCTGTCCCCTGTTCTGGACACTGAATCGTTTGCAAGTGCCAGACCCATGGGGCTCAGGAGGCTGAGAGGGAATCTGTTCCGCCTGAGTCCGGATGAGATACCTGTTGACTTTGCATATGGTTTGCGGACTACGGGTGTGTACCTGGCAACTGCCGTGTTTATGGATGCCTGCAGGGAACTTGTCAAGTCAGGGATGTCCGTAGAAATCAAGGACAGGGACGCTTACTGCCTGCTGGCCGCCAGAGGCTGTGACATGCATGGTGTTGATGCCGGACAGGATATCCTTGATACGGGAAGCACCAAGGGCTACACCAATGCCTGTGATTTTTTCAGGAGCTTGGAATATTGAAACTGCTGTTTGTCCACGACCATTATTTCCGGTGCAGGGAGGGCCTGTATTACTCGGACAATTTAACCTACTTTGTTTTTCAGCGCTATCTTCCGCACTTTGATCATTTGACCGTTTTTGCCCGCCTGTCAGAAAAAACAGCTGATCCGGACACGCAGTCCAGAGCATGCGGTGAAAAAGTGGATTTTCTCTTTGGTCCGAACATCAGTTCTTTTCCGGCGCAGTTTGGCGGCAGGCAAAAAGAACAGGCCAGGATGAAGCAGGTAATTAAAGAACATGATGCAGTTGTGGCCCGTCTGCCAAGTGAATATGGCCTGATGGCTGCCGCTCTGGCCCGCAGAATGAACAGGCCCTGCCTGTTGGAGGCAGTGGCTTGCCCCTGGGATGCCTTGTGGAACTATGGCGGTCTGCAGGCAAAACTGTACGCTCCGGTACTGATGTACCGGATGCGCCGGGCGGTGAGTAAGGGAAAATTCGTCAGTTATGTATCCCGGAATTTTTTACAGAAACGCTATCCTCCAAACACATCGGCAATGACAGTAAGTGTTTCCAATGTGGAAATACCGAAAG
>SLDX01000010.1 GCA_007125075.1 Desulfonatronospira sp. | reverse complement strand
CTCAAAAAAATACTCTAGGACATGTTATGATCAGGTTGGTACAGGTTGAAGACAGGAAAGAAATTGAAAAAGTAGCCCGGCTGGCCCGGGAGATATGGACCGAGCACTATACTCCGATCATAGGAGCCGGCCAGGTGGAATACATGCTGGAAAATTTCCAGAGTTCCCTGGCCATTGAAGAGCAGATTAAAAAGGGCCTGCTTTATTATCTATTGCTGTACAATGACACAGAGGCCGGATATCTGGCCCTGGAGCCCGACCTGAAAGAAAAGCAGGCCAAACTGAGTAAAATCTATGTCCGCTCTGATTTTCGGGGCATGAGCCTTGGCCGGAAGGCGCTCGAACACGCCGTAAACAAATGCCTGGAATTGAACATTGATATTCTCTGGCTCACAGTGAACATAAACAACAAAGTGGCCATAGATTTTTATGAACACACGGGATTTATAAAAGCCGGCACAATTGTTCAGGACATTGGAGCAGGCTTTGTCATGGACGACTACAAAATGGTCAAAAAAATCAAGCCAGAATAATCTCCCGCAGTTCTTTCCTTGGCCGGGACGCGGGAGATTCATCCGGATGCCCCACAGCCAGAAGAGTGGTCACCGCCATATTTTCAGGAAGAGCAAAGCGCTGACGGAGGGCTTCTTCATCGTACATCCCGATCCAGCAGGTACCAAGCCCAAGTTCAACAGCCCTGAGCATCATCTGAGTCAGGGCGATTGCGCAATTCATGCCGGCTGCTCCACGCAGAACTTCTTCAGGGGCGTTTTCAGCATTTTGGACAAAATTTTCCACTCCAGCCTGCATCTCAGGAGGAAGCACGGCATTGTCGCGCAGGAAGCGTACCGCGGCCTTGGCGTCTTCCAGAAATCGGGTCAGATCAGCGCAGCAGATGATTACCGCTGAAGCTCCGGCCACCCATTTCTGGCCCCTGGTGGGTGAGCCGGACAGCCACTCAATGTCGGCTTTGTCGTTGACGATTTTAAACCTCCAGGGCTGGGCGTTCATGGCTGAAGGGGCAAGTCGCGCCGCCTCGAGCAGTTTCGTGAGTTGCTCCTGGGATACGGGCTTATCCTTGAACTTGCGAATGCTTCGCCTGGCTTCAATGGCTTCTATAACCTGCATGTTTCTTTCTCCTTTCAGATGAGTTTTTAAGAGACACGGACGGACACGGGCTGACACGGACACACGGACTGACATGGACTGACACGGACTATCACCGACTCACCGATTCACCGACTCACCGACACGCCGATTCACCGATTCACCGACTAACCGAATACCCGCCGGGTCGCTTCTTGCCCCTCCTCCGACGTCCGACGTCTGATCTCCCTCCGGGGCGTAGGCCCCTCCGGCTTCCTGCTCGGAGAGCCTACAGCTCGGAGAGGCCGGAGGCCGACGTCTGATCTCCCTCCGGGGCGTAGGCCCCTCCGGGCCGGAGGCCGACCTCCGATCTCCGACTCACCGATTCACCGACTCACCGCCTCACCGACTCACCGACTACCCGATTCACCGACTCACCGATTTCACCGACTCACCGACTCACCGATTTCACCGACTCATGCCTTTTTCCTATAACCCTCTTCTCTCAAACCAGACAAACAACAGCAAACCCGCGATGATGAAGACGACGATAACCGGCCAGTGATTGATATTTAAAGCACTGGCAAGGGTTATTTCTCCAAAGTCGCCCCACTCATAAACCGTATCCCTGAGAAAGGGAAAAGCCTCGGCAAAAAGAGACGCTCCGGCAAGCATGCCCAGGATGCCCCACAAGGCGTCCATACGGCCTTCGCCCATGGCTCCCAGGGCGGTGCCGGGACAATATCCGAGCATTCCCCAGCCCAGGCCGAAAATAAGCCCGCCGACAATATTGGCGCCAAGAACAGTGGACTTTATGGACAGATCCACCTGTCCCAGATCATAAAGAAAGTATACTCCGACCATGCTCACCAGAATCGCGCTGAACATGAACTTGATAATGGTCATGTCCAGGAGCCGAAGAGCCCCCACCTGCTTGTCATAGCGGACCACCCGGGCCTTCTGAAGCAGAAAACCGAACAGGAAGCCGGTGATAAGTCCGATAATGATAATTTCCATTACTTGCCTCCTCTGTAGATCAGTCCGGCCATTATTATTCCTGCCGCGAGAAAGCAGATAAGGGAAACTATGCCGCTGACTGAAAGTTGAAGCGTACCGCTCAACCCGTGTCCGCTGGGTCAGCCGTCGGCCATTCTGGCCCCGAACATGACCAGCACGCCGCCGAAAAAGGCCGTTATCCCGCGTTTAAACGGACTGAACCCGAATCTTTTCTGCCACATGTCCGGGACCCACTGAAGCTTGAATGAGCCGGAGGTTATGGCCGCGATAAATGAACCGGCCAGGATGCCGATGACAAACATCCACTGCCAGTCAATCTGAGGTGTGACCCTTTGAAAATACTCCAGCTGAGCCACCCGTTCCGGCGCAACCAGACTCTCGAGCATGCCCGCGGCGCGGACAAAGCTCGTGGACGCGCCGAAGTATTTATCCACAATCCATACAGAAAGTATGACCACCACACCGGACAGAGCCCCGGCAAAATAAGGGCTCCAGGTTCTCTTAAACATTCTGTCCTCCCTGTTGTGTGTTGATTCGGTCTATTCATTCATATCCGCGAAAAACCATAATCCTAAACCGTTCATGATCACTGTTCTATTGATGCCTGTGTTTCTTGCTCAAAAGGACCTGGTAAGCCTGGCTCATCCTGATGAATTCCTCGTGATCACCGCCTCTGTCCGGATGAGTTTTCATGGCCCTGAGCCGGTAAAGCCGGGTCAATTCGCGCCTGGACATGGACTTGAGTTTTTCAGGCGTTACACCCAGGATTTTTCCTGCTTCCCCTGTGCTGACCTCCTGCTTTGCGGGCGGCGGCATTTGAAAGGCCCGGTTTTTACGGGCGATCAAATCCCTGAGCATATCCTGCAGATAAGTGTCAGGGCCGAAGGGATAATCAAAATACATGATCATATAGCGCGTCAGGTAAGGGTGCAGCCAGGATCGCATTTGCATGCCTTTCCAGAATGTCTCGTCCCGGTTAAGCCTGCAGATTTCCTCCAGAAAAAGTGTGTCCAGCTTCTCCTGGTTCAGGGCCTGGGGCACCTGGCCTGCTATGATTTCATCAAAGAATTTTCGCAGATAAAAAAAGGAATATACATATCTGGAGTATTCCCTGACTTCCAGTCTGCTTTCCATATCCATGAAAAGTTGTTCCAGTTCGTCCCGTGATT
>SLDX01000046.1 GCA_007125075.1 Desulfonatronospira sp. | reverse complement strand
TAAATCAGCAGCCAAGAGGCACAGGCAGAACCTGAAAGCCAGAGAAAGGAACAAGGCGGTCAAAACCCGGATAAAAAACGTAACTAAAGCCGTCCAGGAGGCAGTGGACGAGAAGGATTCCGAGAAAGCCGCAACCGCTGTCCGGGAAGCTTCTTCTGTGATCGACAGAGCTGCCAGAAAAAACGTCATTCACTGGAAGAAAGCTGCCCGCAAAATTTCCCGTCTGAGCCGAACTGTTTCATCCATCCAGCAATCCTGAAGAGCAGTCAATCACAGTTGAAATCCGGGGCGGAAATCCTTCCTCCGGTATCCGCCCGTATTTCAAGATTTGCTGCCACGAGCAGAATGGATTGTCATTGAGCAATTTTCATGCAAACGCTGCATCAGGCTTGCGCCTCCGCATTTCTTTTGAAAAATCTATTTCAAAAATTTGAATTCTCACTTCGAAACACGAGCATGCCTTCTGAGTTAAAAAACATTTCAAAGCTTAAATCTGTAATTATTTAAAAAAGTCGAGAGCAGGCATGCCCTGGATGATGTCCAGCCTGGTCAGATACTCTCCAAACACGGTCAAACCTGCCAGATGTTCCGGACCTAGCCCGTAATCCATTCTTTCCCAGTAAGAGACAATGTGTTCCTGGCTGAAATCATTTGCAGGATATCTGGAGGACAACCGCGAATAATTTTCGTGCATGGTTTGTTTTGCCTGTATAAGCTTTTCTGTCAGTCTGTGGAGAATTACTTTTTGCTGCATGCTCAAGTCGCGGTTGATAATCCACAAGGCAAACACAAAGGGCAGGCTGGTCATTTTTTTCCATTCCAAAGCCAGGTCCACGATATGCCAGCCGGCAGGAGCGCGGAAATTAAGGCGCAGGGCGTGATCACCTATCTCCAGGAAAGGTTTGCCGGTCTGCAGCCCCTGGCCGGGCTCAAGGTTTTTCCATATGGGAGAAGGAAGCTGCCAGTAAAATTTCCAAAGTACCTGAAGCAGGCCGCGTGAGGTGTCTGAAGCACTGGTCAGAAGTATTTCCCCGCCGCTCTCCACATAATCCCCAAGCTTTTCCCGGGGGAAAGGCAGACAAAACAAAACACTCTGCACACTTCCGAATGCGCTGATTCCTAAATCCGGAAGCAGACGGTATCTTTCAGCTCTTGATAAATATTCAACGGAAGAAGAAGGGGAGACGTGAATCTTTTTTCGGGCCAGCATAGCGTTCAGTTGAGCAGGATGACCGGTTACAAAACTTATGTTTTCATTTAAATTGTCTTTATTGATGCTGTAAAATAAAGGCCAGATATTCAGATAGTCTATACGGCCGACTTGCAGTTTTGCTATGCACATGATTATTGCCCAGCCTGAGATTTTTCCAGGTTCTGATTCAATGCTTGGATTCCTGTTTCAAATGAGTAAAGTTTGAAAACTTACAAATGTTTGCAAACACTTAGCTGGACAAATTGTCTTTTGCAACCCTTTTACCCTGGCCGAAAAATTCCCAGCCGGATCAAGAATTATGCAGCTTGTCTTGGACCTGATGTTTCCCTAAAGTAAAGGCATGCAAAATCTGGGAATAAAATTCTCACCGCTATTAAGCTTCTTATCCAAGGCCTGGTCATTGAGCCTTGATTACCATCGCCTTAATTACGGCCCTGTTCAAGAACTCAGAAAAAACAAAAAGCCTGTAGTCTTTGCCATTTACCATGATGAACTTTTCCCTCTTTGCTACCTGCACCGCAATGAAGGAGTCGTGGCTGTGGTCAGCGCCAGCCGCGACGGAGAAATATTGGCCAGAGTTTTGAGCAGTCTTGGCTTTAATCTTGCCCGGGGGTCAAGCTCAAGACAAGGACTTAAAGCCATGCTTGAGGCCTTGAGGCAAATGCAGGAAAAGGGCAGGGACGCGGTGTTCACTGTAGATGGTCCGCGGGGACCAAGACATGAGGTTAAACCAGGAATCATTTATCTGGCTTCAAGGATTCGTGGCTTTATTGTTCCGGTAAGAGTAAGGATGAGCACCAGGTATGTCTTTGTCCGTTCCTGGGATAAATTTAAGATCCCCTGGATCTGGTCCAGATGCGAAGTAATTTATGGCCGGCCTTATAAAATACCTTCCAGAATCAAGTCGCTGGAAATTTCCGCGCAAGCCCGTTACCTGGAGCAAAAACTTAAAGTGTTGAAATAACAATTTAACCTGAATCAGTGAAAACAGGTTCAGAAACCTGGCCGAACAGTAAAACTCGCTTCGACAGACCAAATCAAAATCCGGTCGTGCATGATTCAGCACTCTGTGCTTGAGAGTCGGGTTTATGATATGAATCAACTTGGATGATTTAAGGATTTGATTATGTCTGCCTAAGTCTATTTATCCAGTGAACATGAACCGCATTTTTATAGATTTTTTTTAACCAATTTTTCTTTTAATTACCAGCGTTTAGCTATTACGACACTTATATTTAAAGCTTAAAAGCTGAATTTAAAATTATAAGTGTCGTAGTAGATTTAAGCATTTTATTTGCACCGGTTCGATTATTTTTCTGCGAAAAATCAAGGTTCATAATAAGAAACGTTAATTCTTGTAACATTTATCTTTTCGTATTCAGCTGGATATGATACCAATCGTGCATGCAAGCAGACAATGAGGTCGCCATGTCCCCAAGATATAGAATTGTCTTGACTGAGCGGGAGCGAAAAGAGCTCGAGAGAATCACCAAAAATAAAAAAAGCCCGGCTGGAAAATTTATCAGGGCCAGAGCTTTGCTTTTGTGCGATAAAGGATCAGAAGGACCAGACTGGAAGGCTTCAAATACAGCCAGAGCTCTTGGAGTAACCACACGCACGTTAGAGCTCCTGAAAAGACGTTTTGTTCAGCACGGACTTGAATCTGCGCTTAATGGACGGGTCCGGAAGAAATCTTCCCGGAAAATGAAATTTGATCAGGTCTTTGAAGCAAAACTGATCAATCTGGCATGTTCTGAGCCTCCTGAGGGACACCGGCGCTGGACGGTAAGGCTGCTGGCGGAAAAAGCGGTGGAACTGGAAATGAGTCAATCGATATCACATATGAGTGTGCAGCGCATTTTAAAAAAAATGAACTCAAGTCATTAAGGAGGCCCTGATATTTTTCATTAAAAAGAAAATACAGGATCAGTAACAGCGACGGTGGGGAGATGCTTGAAGATGATTTATTTCAGTGTAAAAGTTGTACAATGGATGGAAACATAACTTTTTATTATATATACACACTATATATAAATAAAAGTTTACATAATTTACATTATGGGACAAATATATGTTTTTAAAAAAAGGTCCGAAATCATGACCTTTTATATTGGAAAATTATTTAAGAAATCTGTTATTTTCGTGCAGACTTCCACACCTTTTCAAAAGTCTGAATTCCCTGATCAGTCATGGGATGATCAGCCAGCTTCAACAATACCTTATATGGAATGGTCGCTATGTCCGCCCCTGTTTCAGCGGCTTCCAGGACATGGCCGGGATTTCTGACGCTGGCGACGATTATCTGAGCGGCGAAGCCGTAATTTTCATAAATGTTTATTATCCTGGCTACTATGTCCATCCCGCTTTGCCCGGTATCGTCGAGTCGCCCGACAAAAGGACTTACGTATGCTGCTCCGGCTTTGGCCGCCAGCAGCGCCTGAAGCGGCGAGAAAACAAGAGTCACATTGGTGGGTATGTTTTCGGCGGATAAAACTTTTACAGCCTTAATGCCCTGCAGGGTCATGGGAATTTTTATCACGACATTCGGGCTGAGTTCAGCAAGTTTTTTTGCCTCGAGAACCATTTGCTCAGTTTCGGTTTCCATTACTTCAATACTGACCGGTCCGTTTACTTTAGAGCATATTTCAGAGGCCAGTTCTTTCCAGCCGGAATTTTCTGCAGCCAGCAAGGATGGATTCGTGGTCACGCCATCCACCAGTCCCAGGTCCAGACCTTTTTCAATTTCTTCGATGTTGGCGCTGTCCAGAAAAAATTTCATGCCCGCCTCTTTTTATTTTCTTTCGCCGGGTTTAATAAATGCACCAGCACGTATAAACAACATAAAAAACAATGCGGCTTAAAGCTATTCCACTTTAGTCGTTTCAAAAGATTTAAGTCTTTTCAGATACTTGTCCCGGCAATCATAGCTGCAGAAATAATGAACTTCGTCTTTGTTTTTGACCCGTACATCGCTTTTTTTGTCCACAAAGGTTCCGCACACAGGGTCCTTGACCATGATTCCTGAAGCAGCAAGCTTTTCGTTTTCTTTGAGTCGCGAATCCTGCTGCTTTCTGCGGTCATTGGTCAACAATTTGTATAAGATAAAAAGGACTACGGCAATGATAATAAACTTGAACATCTTGTCTATCCTTTAAGTTTTGGTTTAAGTTTGAAAAATACTGTATTCCTGTAAGGTGAAATCCAGATTGTTCAACAATTCCTTGACATTTGAGCCGTCAGGAAGAGCCAGTTCCGGACTGATTTCCAGCAAAGGGATCAATATAAATGCTCTTTTGGCCAAACCCGGATGAGGCAGAATCAATCTTTTTTCCCGATGGATCAAATTGCCGAATAATAGTATATCCAAATCAATCAGCCTGGGACCGTAACGCGGCCCGGGAACGCGTCCAAGATCAGTTTCGATTTTTTTCAGTAAAGACAGAAGGTCCTCGGGAGTCCAGTACTTATCTGCGCTCATCCAGACAACCTGGTTTGTAAACCAGGGCTGATTCTTGAATTCCTGGGGTTCGGTCTGATACTGGGATGACTTACGAATCAATGTCAGACCGGGTTTATCGCATAGAGCCAGTACCGCCCGGTCGAGGTTGACTGTAGGCACACCTTGATTAGATCCCAGACTGATATAAATGTCCTGCATAATCTTTGTTTCTTAAACTATATTTTTCTGCTTGAAGGCGCAAGGCTGTACAGGTAAGCTGAATAACTGGCTGAAGGCCTTGTCCTGAAAGTTTTTTTGCGGAGTAAATATCATTGACCGAACAAACAGACCAGTACGAACTAATTGAACTATACCTTGAACACATCCTGGTGATCAAGGGGCTGGCAAAAAAAACAGTACAAGCCTACACTGAAGATCTGACCTCTTTCCTTGTTTTTCTCAAGGAAAAAAAAATGGATGTTCAAAAGGCGGATGAACAGATTATCTTTTTATATCTGCTCCTCTTACGCAGCAAGGGACTGCAGAACCGAAGCATAGCCAGGCATATGGCCTCTTTACGCGGATTTTTCGCCTTTTTGCTCGAGCAGGGATTGATGAAGCACAACCCCGCAGGAATGCTTGAAAATCCTAAGCTGCCTCAATTACTGCCCAAAGTTTTGTCCATCCAGGAGGTCGAAACGATTTTAGCCCAAGCGGCTGAGCAGGACAAGCTGGGAATCAGGGACAGAACAATGCTGGAGATGCTTTATGCAGCAGGGCTGAGGGTTTCTGAACTGATCAACATCAAACTCCTTGATTTTGACCCTCAGACCGGGACGCTCAGGGTCTGGGGCAAGGGATCCAGGGAACGCATAGTTCCGCTGCACTACAGTTGCATGAAGTGGCTTGATTATTATCTGCAGAACTGGCGCGGCACTTTTTCTCCTCTTTCTGAGCATATTTTTCTGAACCGCTCCGGCAAGGCACTCTCAAGACAGGGAGTTTGGAAAATGGTCAGAAAATATACCCTGCAGGCTGGAATCAATAAGGATGTTTCCCCCCATACCCTGCGCCATTCGTTTGCCACCCATCTGCTGGAGGGCGGAGCTGACCTGCGCACGGTTCAAATTCTTCTCGGGCACTCAGACATAACAGCAACTGAGATCTATACACACGTACAAAGCGACAGACTTAAATCCGTACATGAGCGCTTTCATCCCCGCTCTCAAAAACAGGACTTCTAAATTATGCAGAAAAAAAATAAAATATCTGCTCATACGGTTATCACCTGCCATGTAAACGCAGACTTTGACGCTTTGTCTTCAATGATCGCCGCGAGCAAGATATATCCGGACTCAGTGCTCATCTTTCCGGGAAGCCAGGAGAAAAACCTTAAGAATTTTTTTATACAAAGCGCCACATATTTGTATAATTTTAAATCATTTAAAGACATTGACCAGAATTCTGTGCATCAACTGGTCATTGTGGACACCAGGCAGAGATCCCGCGTAAAGCATGTCCAGCCGCTCCTGGAAAGAAACGACGTGCGCATTCATCTCTTTGACCACCATCCAGATTCGGATGAAGACCTGAAGGGTGAACTGGAAGTGGTTCGCCCCTGGGGGTCCACCATTTCAATTCTCACTGAAAGACTAATATCCGAAGAAATCAGGCTTTCTGAAGATGAAGCCACCATCATGGGACTTGGGGTTTATGAAGATACAGGCTGTTTTACTTTCAGGTCCACAACCGGACATGATTTTGCAGCAGCTTCCTGGCTCTTGTCCCAGGGCATGGATCTGAACATGATTTCCGACATGGTCAATCGGGACTTGAGCGCGGAACAGATCTCCATTCTCAACGATATGCTGGAGTCAGCCACTACGCATAAAATAAAAGGGATTGACGTGTTGGTTACGGAAATTTCACTGGAGCACTATGTGGGGGATTTCGCCCTTTTGGCCCACAAATTGATGGATATTGAGAATATAAGAGTACTTTTTGCTTTAGGCCGTATGCATGATCGGGTGCATCTGGTGGCCAGAAGCAGGACTACTGACGTGGATGTGGGCAAAATTTGCTCCTCCATGGGCGGTGGCGGACATGCCTTTGCAGCTTCGGCCAATTTGAAGCACAAGAGTCTGACTCAGGTTAAGGATGAACTGTTCGGCCTGCTCTATTCTCAGGTCAATCCACAGATTCTGGCAGGCGATCTGATGTCCAGCCCGGCGGTAACCATAGAGGAAAACAAGACAATCACCCTTGCCTCGCAAGTCATGACCAGATTTGGATTGAAAGCTATACCGGTTATCCGGGAAAAAGGTCAGGAATGTGTGGGCATACTGGAGCATCAACTTGCCGACAAGGCCATTGGACACGGTCTTGGAAAAATTCCTATCCGCGAATACATGATTACCGATCTAGTGACCATTGATCCAGACTCGGATATCTACCGGGTAATGGAAATCATCATCGGACAGAAACAACGGCTCATACCCGTTATCGAGGATCACAGCGTAATCGGAGTGGTCACCCGCACTGATCTGATCAATACCCTGATCGAGGAACCTGCAAGAATCCCGGAATCCCTGTTCCCGAAAAAGAAGCGCGAGCGCAACATAAAGCGCATGCTCAGGGAAAGACTTCCTGAGGACATTTACAGTCTTTTACTGACAGCCGGTGAACAGGCCCGGGATATGGGCTTTGAAGTTTACTGCGTTGGAGGTTTTGTTCGGGATATTTTTCTTGGCCGGATAAATCTGGATGTTGACCTTGTAGTGGAAGGCGATGGGATAGAATTCGCCAGGGCTCTGGCCAAACGTTTAAAAGCCAGAGTCCGGGCGCATCAAAAATTCAGGACAGCGGTAGTCATCCGGAAAGACGGGCAAAAGATCGACGTGGCCACTGCCAGGCTGGAGTATTATGAGCACCCTGCCGCCCTGCCCACTGTTGAGCTTTCCTCGATCAAGATGGATCTGTACCGCAGGGACTTCAGCATTAATGCTCTGGCAGTGCATCTTAATCCGGAGAACTTCGGAAAGTTGGTGGATTTTTTCGGAGGCCAGAAAGATCTTAAGGAAAAAGTGATCCGTGTCCTGCATTCTCTTAGTTTTGTAGAAGATCCTACCAGAATAGTCCGGGCCATTCGTTTTGAACAAAGATTCGGTTTCAGGATCGGTGCTCAGACGGAAAAACTGATCAAGAATGCCATGGAACTGAATATTTTCCATCAGCTTTCAGGCAGCAGAATCTTTCATGAGCTAAAGATGATCTTTGAAGAGGACAATCCGCTTTTGTGCATAATCCGTATGGACAATTTCGGATTGCTGAGAAACATTCATCCCCTGCTCAAGCTCACCCCGACCATTAAGAATATTCTTTCGGAAACGGAAAAGGTGGTCAACTGGTTCCAATTGCTCTATCTTGAGGAAAAGTTTGAAAAATGGATCATCTATCTGCTCGGATTGCTGCACAACACCAATGACGCACAAGTCCGGGTCATCCTGAACAGATTTAATTTTTCTCAAAAAAGATCAGCATTCGTCTTTTCTCTGCGCCATCAGATCAACACAACCATGAAAGAACTGTATGCCTGGCATCAAAGAGATGACAAGCGCAGTTCTTTATATTTCATCCTTAATCCCGTCCCCCTGGAAGGACAGCTTTTTCTCATGGCCAGAGTACAGAAAGAGGAGCTTCGAAGGTATATTTCCTATTATATTACTCAGTTGCGTGGTATTCAGACTCAGCTTTCAGGCAAGGATCTCAAGCAGTTGGGACTTGAGCCTGGACCTCATTTCGGAAAGATCCTGTATGAGCTCAAGGCAGCTCAAATAGACGGGTTGTCATGCGACAGGCAGGATCAAATCGAATGGGTTAAGAAAAGATATCATCATCAGATCAAAAGCGACGAAAAATGACGGATAAGCATCAGTCCGGCAGGGTATGAACCCGCTGATACGCGCATCAGCGGGCTCAACTGCATATTTTTATCTGATCTTAGATCACACCCTGATCAAGCATGGCATCAGCCACCCGCTCGAAACCGGCTATATTGGCTCCGGCAACCAGATTTCCTTCCATTCCGTATTCTTCAGCAGCCTCAACGCATTGCTGATGGATGGCTTTCATTATCTGCTGCAGTTTCTGGTCCACTTCTTCCCTGCTCCACTTAAGACGCATGGAGTTCTGGGACATTTCCAGGGCGGAAACAGCCACACCTCCGGCATTGGCCGCCTTTCCCGGTCCGAAAAGATTTCCCGAAGCCATGGCCAGCTGAACCGCACCGGGTTCTGTAGGCATGTTGGCGCCTTCACAGATAAGTTTGCAGCCCTTGTCGCAAAGTATCTGTGCGTCGGCTTTATTGATTTCATTCTGGGTGGCGGAAGGAAACGCACAGTCACAGTCAATGGCCCAGGGTCTGGCGCCTTGGCGATAATGTGCACTTTTGAATCTTTCCGCGTATTCTTTTATCCTTCCACCCCTGATTCTTTTCAGTTCCATGACGAACCTCAGTTTTTCCCTGTCTATGCCTTCAGGATCATAGATGGATCCGTCAGAATCGGAAAGGGAGACAACCTTTGCTCCAAGTTCAATTAGCTTTTCTACTGTATATTGAGCAACATTGCCTGAACCGCTGACCACACAGGTCTTGTCCTCCAGAGCCTCGTTTCGGGCTCTTAACATTTCCTGGGCAAAATAAACTGATCCATACCCGGTAGCTTCCGGGCGGATTAAAGAACCCCCCCAGTTGATGCTTTTTCCGGTCAATACTCCGGTGAATTCATTTCGAAGCCTTTTATACTGACCAAACATGTATCCGATTTCTTTGGCCCCTACTCCAATATCTCCTGCCGGCACATCGGTATCCGCGCCGATATGTCTTTGCAGCTCGGTCATGAATGACTGGCAGAAACGCATTATTTCCGGATCTGATTTGAATTTGGGATCAAAATCAGATCCCCCTTTGCCCCCGCCAAGTGACATGGTGGTCAGGGAATTCTTAAAAATCTGCTCAAAACCCAGAAATTTGATGATTCCCTGATTAACACTGGGATGAAACCTGATTCCGCCCTTGTAAGGTCCCAAAGCGCTGTTGAACTGTACCCTGAACCCCCTGTTAACATGTACTTTTCCACTGTCATCCTGCCAGGGAACCCGAAATATTATCACTCTTTCCGGTTCCACAATCCGGCCAAGTATATTGGCTTCAACGTATTCAGGCCTGCGTTCGATAACCGGTTCAAGAGTTTCCAGGACCTCTTTTACCGCCTGATGAAATTCAAATTCGGCTGGATTGCGTTTGATCACCTGTTCCAAAACGCCTTGAATGTGTTCTTTTGCCCTCATCAACTTCCTCTTGGTTTTGTTTTGATGGACTGTTCTCTAAAGCTTTGTTAATGAATAGATCACCATCAAAGGTAATTTTTTCCGTCTGCAGGCGGAAAATGCACATAGCCAATAATTCAAAAATTATCAACTTTTTTTGATATTGATACCTGCCAGTGACAAAATATGAATAATAAATATGAGTTCAGTACGGGACTTTCCGGGCTGGACAATGCGTTGAGCGGCTTGCGTTCCGGAGACAATGTGGTCTGGCAGTCAGACTCCATTGAAGATTATATTTCATTTGTCCGTCCTTACAGAGACTACTGTATTTTCAAGAACATTCCACTGATATACATCCGTTTTGCCAGGCACAAGCCGCTTTTGAAAGACCACGAGACAACAGCCACTTTCAGGTTGAATCCAATCCACAGCTTTGAGAAATTTATCTTCAGGATCCATTCCATAATTCATGAATACGGAAAAGGTTGCTGCTATCTTTTTGACTGTCTAAGCGAGCTGCCCACTGACTGGCATTCAGACCGTATGCTTGGCAATTTCTTCATGCTCATCTGCCCTTACCTTGGAAGCATGGATACTATAGCCTACTTTTCTCTTCTGCGAAACAGGCATTCTGTGCACGCCACCAGCCCTATTCTGAATGTAACCCAGCTTTTTCTTGATATCTATAATGACGGTCAAAATCTTTATGTCCATCCTTTAAAGGTGGATGGCAGGTATTCATCAACGATGAATTCCCTGCACAAATGGCAGGGAAGCAATTTTACCGCTGTTCGAACCAGTGATAAGACAAGCAGGATTCTTTCAGGAAAGACCTGGTCCAGGCTGGATTCGTCCACTTCGGCCCTTGGTTACTGGAACAAGACATTTGAAGAAGCTGAACGCCTGCAGAATGCCTTTGAGAGCGGCCATTGCGAAGAAGCCGAGATAAAAAAAATCCTGAAAAAACTGTTAAGGATGATCTTTTCCAGAGACCCCCGGATTCTTGAACTTGCAAGTCAATATCTTTCACTCAAGGATGTTTTGCTGATCAAGCGAAGGATGATCGGAAGCGGACTTATAGGCGGTAAAAGCAGCGGTTTTTTACTGGCCAGAGCCATCCTGGAGAAAGTTGATCCGGATAAATGGCCGAAGAAGCTTGAACCGCATGATTCATTCTATATCGGATCGGACGTGTTCTACACCTTTCTGGTCCAGAACGGCGTCTGGTGGATAAGGCAGCAGCAAAGAGATCCCGATCATTTTTTAAAAGGCACAGAAAGGGCCAGGCTGCAGATCCTGAACGGCTCCTTTGATCCAAACATCATCAAACAGTTCGTTGATCTCCTGGATTATTTCGGACAATGGCCTTTTATTGTCCGTTCCAGCTCTCTTATGGAAGACGGTTTTGGAAATATTTTTGCCGGAAAATACGACAGCATTTTTTGTCCCAATCAGGGCAGCAGAGGGCAGCGTCTTGCCGCTTTTATCGAGGCTGTAAGGCAGATCTATGCCAGTGCGGTGAGTTCAGAGGCTTTAAGCTATCGAAAACAGAAAGGTCTGCTGGACCAGGATGAGCAGATGGCCCTGCTGGTTCAGAGAGTGAGCGGAATAAATTACAAAAAGTATTTTTTCCCCCAGGCCGCCGGGGTTGGTTTTTCCTTTAATCCATATGTATGGAGCGAACATGTAGAGCCCGAATCCGGCCTGCTCAGACTTGTATTCGGACTGGGAACAAGGGCGGTAAACCGGACTGATGATGATTACACCCGGGTGATCGCCTTAAACGAACCCTTGCTGCAGCCTCTGGCCGATCTTCATGGGTATGGCTACACCCAGCAAAAGGTAGATGTTCTGGACCTTGAGAAAAACAACATGTCCTCATTGTATTTCAAGGATGTTATTAAAAAGTGTCCGGAAGTTCCTTTGGAACTCTTTGCTGAGAAAAACCGGGAACTTGAAGTCAAAGCCAGAAAAATGAATCTTAATGATTTCTTTCCCTGGCTGATCAACTTCAAAAAGCTTCTATCCGAGACAGAATTCTCCAAGGATATGCAGAATATGCTCAAATGTCTTGAAAAGGCTTATGGTTCAACAGTTGATATTGAATTTACCCTGAATTTTTTTTCTGATGATGAAGAATTCGAACAGAACTATATGATAAATCTCGTTCAATGCAGACCTCTGGAGCTTAAAAGCATAGTAAGCCGGAAAAAAATGAACAGGAATATCCCGACAGAGGATATGGTAATTAGAAGTACAGGTCCGGTCATCGGTCAGAGCAGAGTGGATAAAATTGACCGGATAATCTATGTCCGCCCTGAGAGTTACGGTTATCTCTCAGAAGCGGATCGCCACTCAGTGGCCCGGCTGACAGGCCGCATTTTGCGTGAACACTCATATGGCGCAGAACAGAGCATCATGCTCATAGGACCTGGTAGATGGGGAACAAGCATTGCCTCTCTTGGAGTGCCTGTCAGCTTTGCCGAGATCAGCCGGGTCTCGGTATTGTGCGAAATTGTGGCCATGCGTCGGGATTTTGCCCCGGATGTCTCCCTGGGCACACATTTTTTTACCGATCTTATTGAATTTGATATTCTTTACCTGGCCCTTTACCCGGATAAAGAGGGGCACTATCTCAATCGCGACATTCTAGAAGCATCCGGAAACAGGCTTGCCGAGCTCATGCCGGCAGAAAACAGGTGGTCTGAAACGGTTTTTGTAATCGACCGTGAACACCTGCCCGGCAAGTCAGCCCTGCTTCTCTTTGCTGACGCGAAAGAACAGCTTGTTCTTGCTTATTTTGATCATGAGGGACAGGCTTGACCAAAAAACATCATGATCTCAGGTATTTATTGTTCAGGCTGTGCATTGGTCGGAAAAACCACTTATCTGCTTGAAATATTTACAGATCTCCTTTTCAATTCATTCGCCGCGATTCATCAGCTTCTCTTTCTGACAGTTACTTAAAAGTATTTTTAACCGGTTGCATTTTTTGCCATCCTGTATATCATTCTAACTTCGGCAGGTGTGCCGAACAATATTATCAGCGGTTAATCAGGGATGGTTTTAACATTACTTAAAATTTACAGACAATTAATTAGTCCTGTATTCAATCCGGAGGAAATGAAGTACTGCTGGAAAGTGGACATGCAGCAATTTCTTGACGAGGAGGGCTGTATAGATCCGTATATATCCAGGTCTTCGGCTATAATGGCGAAATATTTCGGGGAGATAGTCAAAACCGCCTCCAATGATGCCACTTTCGGTCCTGTATTCAGCGGTATCGATTGCCGAAGGAGGCCCCATAGGTACGCGTGCAGGGGAAAGCTGGAGATAATCTATATCGACTACCTGAAGGACGGGGAAATATTCTGGCGTTGTCCGGCCTGCAGGGACAAGGGGATAATTACCGGTTGGGAAGGTTCATGCTGGGATCTTATGTCTCCGGAATTCCGCTTTGTCTCCCAGATGATAAACAACAGATGATAAACAACGGATGATAAAAAACATTGTTATTTATCAGCCTGACTTTCCTCATTCCCTTGTCCATTTATCTGAAGCTGATTTCAGTCAGGGTACGCGTCATTATAAGCAAGCATCAGAGCGGTGAATCTTTTTTCCTTTATGGCCTGCCGGGCCTGAAGGGTGAGATTGATAAAAAAATGCAGATTGTGAATGGTATTCAGCCGGTAAGACAGAAGTTCTCTGGCCATATACAGATGCCTTAGATAAGCTCTGGAAAAATTGGTGCAGGTGTAGCAGCGGCACAGTGGATCCAGGGCAGACCGATCTCTCTGGTACTCAGACCTCTTTATATTCACTTTACCCCTGGATGTGTACAAGGTCCCGTTCCTGGCATTGCGCGTGGGCAGTACGCAGTCGAACATGTCAATCCCCGCTTTTATGCCTTCAAGAATGTCCATGGGGGTGCCCACGCCCATCAGATACCTGGGCTTTACCTCAGGCAGAAGCTGGGCGGTGTAGTTCATTATTTCCAGCAACTCTTCCTTGGGTTCGCCTACACTCAAGCCTCCCAGTGCATATCCATCCAGAGGAATCGACGTGATGCTTTCTGCGCTTTCCCGGCGCAGATCCTTGAAGAACCCGCCCTGAACGATTCCGAAAAGAAGCTGCTTTCCTGCTCCCTGAGGATAAAATTTTCTGCTTCTTTCAGCCCACGCCGCAGTCAGATGCAGAGAACTTCTGGTGTAATCAAGGTCCGCACCGTAAGGTACGCATTCATCCAGAACCATCATGATGTCCGAACCGATGTTCTGCTGGATGCTGATCACTTTTTCAGGGGTGAACATATGCCTGGAACCATCTAAATGGGACGAAAACTCCACTCCATGCCCGGTGATTTTTCTAAGATCTGAAAGGCTGAACACCTGGTATCCACCTGAATCGGTCAGAATCGGCCCTTTCCAGTTCATAAAGGCATGCAGTCCGCCCAGTTCAGCCAGCAGGTGATCTCCCGGTCGCAGATACAGATGATATGCATTTCCAAGAATGATGTCTGCTCCGATGCTTTTCAAATCTTCGGGACACAGGCTCTTGACGCTGCCCTGCGTTCCCACGGGCATGAAAACAGGAGTATGCACCAGTCCATGCAAGGTTTGAAGACACCCTGCCCTGGCTGAGCCGTCAGTATGTTCGATGCTGAATTTTCCGATTATTTCCATAAAAATCTGCCTTTTTATCATACCCTGCTGCTTGGGCAGACATCCGCCAAAGGACATGAAGAACAAAGAGGTTTTTTTGCTTTGCAGATCTCTCTGCCGAAAAGTACCATTATTTGGTTGAGTATGCCCCATTCACTGCCGGGGAACAAAGCCATCAGGTCCTTTTCTATCCTCACCGGATTATCCGATGCCGTAAGTTTCAGACGCCGGCTTACGCGCTTGACATGGGTGTCTACGGCAATGCCCTTATTAATTCCAAAGGCATTGAAGAGTATCACATTTGCAGTTTTTCTGGCCACACCAGGAAGAAGCAGAAGCTCGCTCATGCTTGCCGGGACTTGGCCATTAAACTTTTGTGCGATCATGTTCGCGGAATTTATAAGATTTTTTGCCTTTACCCGGTAGAACCCGGCAGGCCTGATCACATCCTGCACTTCTTCCAACCGGGCCCTGGACAAAGCAGCCGGATCCGGCCAGCGGGCGAAGAATTCCGGAGTGATTTTGTTTATCTGTTTGTCTGTTGACTGTGCTGACAGGACAGAAGCAACCAGGAGCTGCCAGGGAGTTTTCCAGTGCAGGGCGATCTGCGGTTGGGGATAGAAACTTTTAAGTCTGGTCAGCACCTCCAGTGCTGTTGTCGATGATCTGTTCATGCTTATGAGTTTTTAGAATTATCAGGGTAAAGAATCTGCATCAAGGCGGATATTCAACAGATCCGGTCCACAATGTACTGGGCTAGTGACCTAAGAAACTCTTTTTGTGGACCATGGTAATCATCAAGGCAGGCTTTGGCCAGCTCAGCAGAATCCTGAGCCATGGCTTTACTCCGCTCAATTCCAAGAAATTTTGGATAGGTGGATTTATCAGCGGATAAATCGCTGCCAACAGGTTTACCCAGTGTTTGTTCGTCTCCGGTGACATCCAGAATATCATCCACGATCTGAAAAGCCAGACCGATGTTTTTTCCATAGGAAGCAGCTTTATGAACATCTGCGCCTTGCCCGGCGAGCAGAGCTCCGCTCGTGCACGAAGCCCGGATCAGCGCCCCTGTCTTTAAAGCGTGCATGTTCTTCAGGTCTTCAAGGTTCATACTACCCATTCCGGTGGCCATCAGGTCGAGGCATTGCCCTCCGACCATCCCCTGAGGCCCGGCCGCGGCGGCAATTTCCCTGCAGGCAGCCAGAACGCGTCCTGACGGGAAGGATGAGTCGAGCATGACAAAGAAGGCCTGGGTTAAAAGAGCGTCCCCGGCCAGAATGGCCACAGCCTCGCCAAACATCTTATGATTTGTGGGCCTGCCCCTGCGCAGGTCGTCATTGTCCATTGCCGGCAGGTCATCATGAACCAGGGAGTATGTATGAATCATTTCCAGTGCCGCGGCAAAAGGCAGAAGCTCCTTCCTGTCCGCACCGAGCATCACCCCCCAGGAAAGGCACAGTACAGGTCTTATTTTTTTCCCTCCGGCCAGCAGGCTGTATTCCATGGCTTTCCGCAGATCCCGGGGAATGTCTTCAATTTTCAGGCAGTCCTGCATATACTCCTGCACTTCCGCAGCCAGCGCGGTTAAAACCGCCTTGAACTCCCTACTCATCCCTGCTCCTGTCCGCCTCCGGATCGGCATTGAATATGCTCAGTTCATGCCGGGCCTCTTCCAGTTGTTTGCGGCAGGAACGGGAAAGTTCCATGCCCTCCTTAAACAGTTGGACCCCCTTTTCCAGAGGCAAATCCTTTTTTTCCAGTTCCTGGACGATCTTTTGCAGCTTTTGCATTTTTTTATCAAAATCACCATGTCTGGATGGCATATCTGACCTCGAACAACTCCTGGCTTTGTGGTTGATACAGAATATTATCCGCTTCGTTTTACCGCCGGTGCAGGGACTGGTCAAGAGTTTAACTTTCTTTTTTGGACAGCCTGATCCCGGCGACAGACTTCTTTTTTTTTGCAGCCAGATCCAGCAATGCGTCCATTTCCGGCCGGATGTATTCCTGATTATCTAAAAAAATTTTTTTGGCTTTGATATCTTCTTCTTCCAATTTCATTTTCCCTGTTTTCCGCGGCAAAAGGACTCTTTGCACCTTTTCGATTCTGATGCCCAGGGTCAGGGTCTGCTTGAACATACTGTCCAGAACCGTGTCCAGATCTTCTTCAGCGCATATGACCTGAATCTGGCACCCTGGTCTGTTCTTCTTCATGAATCCCGGAATGTAAAGAACATCCAGTGCCCGGGATTTCATGATCCGGCTCATAAACACTCCCAGTTCTTCACCGGTCAGGTGATCAATGTTGGTGGTCAACACCAGGACATGGTCATGGAGATATTTTTTGTCCCCGCTTTCTTCTTCGAATAAAAAAAGCCTGAGGCCGTTGAAACCTTTCTCTCTTTGGCCGAATCCGGTACCTGAGCCCAAAAGCATGCCCTTGAACCCTGTGCGGAAGTCAGCGACAAGCTGATCCAAAAGCAAGGCTCCGGTAGGAGTTATAACTTCCCACTCATAATCTGCAGGGCGAACAGTCTTGCCCCTGAGCAGAACTGCTGTAGCAGGTACCGGCAAAGGCAACTCCCCGTGATCGGCTTTTATCTTTCCCCTGAACCATGGAACTGGAGACGCAGTTGCATCATTTACATTCAGCTGTTCAAGACCCCAGAAAACCCCGACTACGTCCATCAGGGTATCCAAGGCCCCGATTTCGTGAAAATGGACCTCTTTGACATCTATGCCGTGCACCTCAGCCTCCACCTGGGCCAGCCTTTTGAAAGCCTGGCAGGAACGCTGTTTTACTTCTGAGGAAATATCCATTTTGTTGATCAGGGACAGAATACTATTCAGGTTTCGCATTGGCTGCTCCTTGCCCCATGAAAATTCAGCCTTTTTTCCCATAATTCCGTTTCTGGACTCAGAAGAAAAATTCATGTTGATCTCAAGTCCCAGGCGATCAAGGACCTGCTGCAAAAATGCAAAATCAACGCCCAGATCTGCCAGAGCGGCTACAAACATATCTCCACTGATTCCATACTCAAGATCCAGATACAGTCTGCGCATATCGTCCTCATAGGTTGTCTTAGAGTGTCGGCGTAATTTCTCGGCCACATTTATATAATTTTCAGATACTTACAAAAAGTATCCAGGGGCTTGACTGTTTATGTGCCTTTTTAAGCGGTTGAGCGGCCGAATCAATCGTTAAACGGAATATGATCTTGTCCAATAATCGAAATATATGTATATAAGATCTTATATTCCTTTTTTGACCACTTATCTAAAATTTAGTGCGTTTTCCTGAAAAGCATCATCTTATCAGCCATAAGAAAAGAAATTATTTTTGAGTTTTTCAACTCCTATTCTTTTTAAGGACAAAAAAATGTTTGGACAGAAAAAAAAAGGTATGCAGGCCCTGGATTCAGACATGGTAATGGAGTTTCTGCAAAAGACTCTGCCCTTCAATGATCTGGATGACTTCACTCTTCTTGAATTATCCCGTCACACCAGGATAGACTTTTACCCCAAAGGAGCCAGAATACTCACGCAAGATGAATCCAATGTGGATTATATCTACCTGATTCAGAAAGGAGGGGTCAAACTATATCTGCAGGACAAGGCAGGTGAGATCAGCCTTAAGGATTTCAGGGGGGAAGGTTCTGTCTTCGGGGCTCTGGATATTATCCGTGGTACCCGAGCAAATATGACTGTGGAAGCTGTGGAAGACACCTTTTGTTTTTTATTTCCCAAAAAAGATTTTTTAAAACTGCTGCAGACCCATCCTGGTTTTTCCCAGTATTATCTCAAGTCTTTTTCCAATAATTATATTCAAAAATCTTTTGATGAACTGCGTAAGGAAAAACTTTCTCCAAAAACAGAAGGCTCCCTTTACCTGTTTACAGTGAAAGTCAATGAAGTAATCCGGCGAAAGCCGGAAATAATCACTCTCGCTCAAAATGTTCAACAGGCAGCTCAAAGAATGTCCGAACAGGGCATCGGATCTTTGCTCATAAAGGATGAATACGGAAAAATCTCCGGAATAATAACCGACAAAGACATCAGATCAAAAGTGGTGGCCAGGGGACTGCCCTACTCCACCGAGGTGGAACAAGTCATGACCAGCCCGGTGAAAAAGATTTCCGCACATCAACTCTGTTTTGACGCACTCCTGGACATGATGAGCAACCGTATACACCATCTGGCGGTTCAGGACGGCGACAGGGTTATTGGAGTGATAACCAGCCATGATATTCTGGTGTTGCAGGGTGAATCGCCGATTTACCTTTTCAAGGAGATCATGCGTCAGCATCGCATTGAGAGGTTATACGAACTCTCTCTGAAAATTCCTTTGGTTGTCCGTCCGCTCATTGAGGAGGGAGCCAAAGCCAACAACATAACCAGGATGATCACCATTCTTAATGATCTAATTTTGAGCCGTCTTTTAACCATGCTCCAGGAACAGCTTGGCCCTCCTCCTGTTGAATACTGCTGGCTTCTGATGGGCAGCGAGGGTCGAAAAGAACAGACTTTCCGCACTGATCAGGATAACGCCCTTGTTTATCAGGACCCCCTGGATGAAGAGCAAAAAAAGGCTGCTGAATCTTATTTTCAAAAATTCGGCCAGGAAGCAATAAACCATCTGGTGAAGTGTGGCTATCCTCTGTGCAATGGAGGCAACATGGCTTCCAATCCCAAATGGTGTCAGCCGGTCTCGATGTGGAAGAAATACTTTTCCAACTGGGTGAACAAGCCTGAACCGGATGAAGTGTTGAACTCCACTATTTTCTTTGATTTTCGCCCCGCCTACGGAAACATCGCTCTGGGTCGGGAACTCAAAAATTATCTTAAAGATCTGGTTCAAGAAAAGGATATGTTTCTGCGCTATCTGGCTCAGGACTGTTTTCGGACCAAGCCTCCTCTTAGTTTTTTTAAAAATTTTATTGTCGACAGGGATGGGGAGCACAAAAACAGGCTGGATCTTAAAGCCAGAGGTCTGGTCCCCTTCTGGGACTTTGCCCGGGTCATGGCTTTGAAGCATGGCATCATGGAGACAAACACCCTGGAGCGGATGGAAATTCTGGACCGCGAAGGCCATATGCCCCACAGCCTGTTTGTCCGGGCCAGGGAATCCTATGAATTTCAGATGCAGCTGAGATTCGTCAACCAGCTGAAATTGATGGAAGCTGGCGAGACGCCTCATAATTATATTGACCCTGCAGAACTGACCGATCTGGAAAAGCAGACCTTGAAAGGAGCTTTTTCAGTCATTAACAATCTGCAGAATTTCCTCAAAGAAACATTCAAGCTGAACATGGCCTGACAAGGCGAACGAGGCTTCATCATGTCATTTATAAATATCTTGCCTTCATTAATGGTTTCCGGAAGTTCCTGGCCGTTCAAACTTTTCGAAAGCACCAGACCAGATCATCCCCTGCTGGCGCAGAGCAAGGATTATTTTGCCAATCTGGACAAGGACAGACCCCTTAAGGACTATGAATTTGTGGTCCTGGATACCGAGCTGACCGGCCTGAACGTCAGAAAAGACGAAATAGTTTCCATAGGTGCCGTGCGCATCAGGGAAATGCGTATAGATATGGATGACAGTTTTTATTTTTGTGCCTGTCCAACCAGGGATGTTCCCAAGATAAGCACTCTGATCCATGGCATTACTCCTTCTCAGGCCAGCAAAGCCGCACCCCTTAAGCATGCACTGGATGAATTTCTGAAATATTGCGGCAATGCTGTGATAGTCGGTCACAACATCAGTCTGGATACAAAAGTGATCAACAGGGATCTGAAAAATCACTTCGGAGGAGAACTTTATAATCTATGTATTGATACCATGCACCTGGCCAGGGTCTACAAGGAAGAACAATGGACTGGTTCACCTGAGTGCTACATGGAATTTTCCTACAACCTGAGAAATCTGAGCCGGGAGTATGGTCTGCCTTTATTCGCAGAACATAACGCCTTAACCGATTCCCTGCAGACAGCCTATCTTTTCCTTTTTCTGGCACACAAGCTGCAGGAAGACTCCGTCTGGACCCTTAAGGATCTGTGCAGGGCCGGATGCACCAAGAGGTGGGGGGTGTAAAAATAGAGAGGTTGGCTACCTTTAACTCAGGAGGGTAAGGGAGATGGAAATCGATACTACCTGGGTCTGGGTGTTTCTTGCTCTGTACATAATCTATTGCTTTTACTGGGGTCTCAGGGGGTACTTCACAGAAACCACTTCTTACGGCTATTCCATCGGCGGCAGGCAGATTCCCATGATCGCCTTTCTCATGGCCGCCACAGCCGCTTCTTTCAGCGGCTGGACCACGGTCGGACATCCCGGGCTGATCTGGAAATACGGCCTGGCTTACGCGTTTGCTTCATTTTACGTCCTGACCATACCCATTACCGGAACTTTTTTTGCCAAAAGAGCCTGGCTCATGGGCAAAAGGTACGGTTTTGTCACCCCTGGAGACATGTATGCCTACTACTATAATAAGGAAGGTATACGCTGGCTTGTGGTGCTCACCGCGGTACTTTACGGCATCTTCTATTCCGCGGTGCAGCTGATGGCGGCAGGCGCGTTGTTCCATTGGGTTACCGGATTCCCCTTTACCTGGGGAGCTATTCTTATGGCCTTCATCGTCTGGTTCTATGTTGTAACCGGAGGGTTGCGGGCCAGTACCTGGGTGGGAGTGGTCCAGTTCATTCTGCTGGTTTTGTCGATCTTTTTGATAGGAGCTTATGTACTGGCCTATTTCGGCGGCTGGAGCGCTCTAAGCCATGATGTGGCCAATCTGCCGGATAGATACCTGCAGATACCTTCGGTGATCGAATTTACTGTGGGCGAGGAGATTTGGACCACGCTCATGATCCTGACCTATCTCTTTGCTCTCATGGGCATACAGTCTTCTCCCGCTTTCACCATGTGGCAGTTTGCTAATAAGAACCCCAAACCTTTTGCCTGGCAGCAGGTATTCATGTCCACTTTTTTGGTCGGTTTCGCCCTGTTCTTTTTTACCGCGTTTCAAGGGCTGGGCGGGCAGATTCTGGACATGCAGGGACTTATTGATCCAGCCTCGGACAGGGATGTGGTGCCAATACTCATGGCCAAGTTCCTGCCTCCCTTTGTTCTGGGTATCGCTTTTATAGGTTTGATCGCAGCCATGCACTCCACTGCGGCTCCATACATCGGAACTGCGGGTTCCATGATCTTAAGAGACATATGGTGGCTTAAGATCCGCAAGAAAAAAGGCGGCCACGCTGAGCAGATCTGGGTCAACCGGCTGTTTGTGACCATTTTGACCATACTGGCTCTGGCAGTGGGTATGTATTCCACCGCAGCCATTGTTATCCTGGGAGCATTGGCTACTGCACTGGGCTTTGTCATGTACGTCCCATTGCTTGGCACCCTGTGGGGGTTCCGCTGGCCGTCCATCGGCACTTTTCTGGGAATTCTGGCGGGGGTGATAGCGGTCCTGCTGACTTACTATGTATTTCCCAACCCCCTGACCATACACAGTGCTGCCTGGGGTACGGGCACAGGACTGCTGGTGGCTTATATCTGCAGATGGATTGGAAAGACGGACAGCGCTGAAACCATAGACAGGCAAAAGGAAATCAGAAGCTGGCTGGACAGCGTGGAAAAGCCAAGCCCCAGTGGACGGACCTGGCGTAATTCCATGAAAGTGGTTGTGCCGCTATGGTATCTGTTCGCTGTAGGCCCGCTGGCTATTCTAGGCAACTACGGGCTTTTTTCTTTTGCCGGGTTTCCATCTCTGTGGTCCTGGCAGATCGCCTGGTGGATAGTTGGATTGATTATGATGTGGGCGCTTTGTTTCAAGGCGGAAATGTCCACCATAACCGATGACCAGATCAGGCGGGCGGAAACCGAATCAAAAATCGTAGTCGAAGAAGTAACCTGATACCGGAGGTATTTAAAATGAAGAAAGAAGATATATGGTTGATCGTGGTAATAGGTCTTATTGTGCTTTGGCTCATACTTTTGGGCACAGGAGTTTTGGGATAAGATTATTAATTGTTTAAAATCTTAAAGGCCTGAAGGCCTTCATCAGTAATCAGGTTATACCGATATCATGGGTAAGATCCATGCGCATCCTGCCCTGAGCGGTCCTGATCCTTTTGAAGGCCTCCTTCAGTCCCTGCCGGTTGATATAGGTCAGCTCCCCGGGCAGGATCAGGTTATCGGCATCCCTGCCCTCATCCACCAGCAGCTCCGCCTGATGGCACAGTCTTACATGCATCATGAAGCTGTAAGCGTGGGCCAGTTCCCCATGATCGTGCTTGTCCAGGACTTCCAGGTCGCGCAGTTTTTCAAGTCTGTCCATGGTGTTGGTCTCTGAAATCTTATGCCGCAAGGCGTAAATGCGGGCAAAATCGACCAGCATCTGCATCGGCTGTTTGATATCCAGGAAGCCCTTCTTGTCTTTGTCGTATTTCAGGGCAATATTGCCGAAAATATCAAGGGGCGGTTTAAAGCGCAGCGCGTTCTCAGCCAGGTGACGGAAAAAACCCTGCCAATCTCCAAGCGTTTGAAAAAGATAGCTTCTCAGTTCATCTATAAGCAGGCGATCGCCGTAACCGGTTCTGAAATCAAAGAAAATGCTGGAAAACAGAAGGTCTTTGGGCTCAGCATTATGAATCCACTCCCAGAAATATCTTTTCCAGACACTCAGAGGCTGACACCATTTGGGATTTTGGGCCATGATATCGAAACGGCAGTATGAATAGCCTACCTGATCAAGCCAGGTGCAGATGATGTCTCCAAGCTGCAAAAAATAATTTTGTATTTCCTCTGATCGGTCAGCATCCACATCCTCGTATAATATAGCATTGTCCTGATCCGTTTTCAAGGTTTGCTCCTTGCGGCCTTCGCTGCCCATGATCATGAAGACGAATGGAACCGGCTGTTCCCCCGCTTCTTTCAAGGCAAAGCCGATAATTTTCTTCAAAACCGTATCAGAGACTTCAGTAATGATCCTGTTTATATTCCCAGCCTTAGCCCCGTTGTCCAGCAGGGATTTTATGAGCACAGGAAGCTGTCTTGTTTTCGTCTCCAGCTCATGGATGCTTTTGGTCTGCTGAATTTCCTGCATCAGAAAAACAGCAGAACTTCCATGCGCAAGCAGCAGATCCCTGTCTGTGACGATTCCAAGTACTTTTTCAGATTCGTCTGTTATAACAAGGTGTCTTATTCTGTGCTTCATCATCTGCAGAATGCCTTCAAAGACCAGGGATTGAACCGGCTGAGTGACCAGAGGTCTGGAAGCGATATCCCCGACGGGATTGTAAACCGGAAAATTTGTGCTGACCACTTTCCTGCGCAGATCATTATCAGTAACCAGACCAGTGCCTTTTCCCTGACTGTCCTTAATGAGTAAGGAACTTATCTGTTTTTCGCTCATTAAACCTGCTGCTTTCTGAATACTGATATTTTCATTGCAGGAGACAACTTCTCTGGAAAAAATATCCTGTAAAGACAGATTTAAAAAATTCTGGGATGCTGCAGTTTCCAGTGTGGAAGTCGTCAGGTTTGGATGTTTATCTAGCTGTTCAAAATAAAGTGAACAGAAGTATTGAACAAATTCCGGGTGGCGCGAGCAGTAGTAAAGGAAGAGATCTCTGGATAGAGAATAAAGAGAGCTCTGTTCCAGAGCCTTTACAGAGAACAGTGAAATATTTCTGTTGAACAGGATGGAGATACCTCCAAAAAGATCCTTGCTTTCCAGAATCTTGACCAGCTTTTTTTCACCATTTTCCTGGATGTATTGTTCGAGCTTACCAGAAAAAAGAATGTAGACATTGTCTAAGATTGTCTTTTCCTTGTGAATAAAGATTACATCAGAAAGTATATTTCTTTGGATCAGATTTTGTGCAGCCTTTCGAATTTCTTGATCAGGCAGGATGTGAAAAGGCTTCACTTTGGACAGGAAATTAATTGTTGCATCTTCCTTCATGCTCACTCCTGGTGAAAACTTTGCAGGGGCGTTTATTTTTAAAATCCTTTATCTTCGAGAACTTAAAGAATGACATATTTTTTAAAAATCAAGTATCTCTTTCATAAAGAAATCAAAAACAGAAAATAAACCGCTGATTCAAATCCTTAAGCGGCGGATAATGGCCGTTAAACGATCTAAATTTATTTTTTCCTTCATAAAGCAAAAAGAACAGTAAATAAACTTCTGGTTCAAGTCCTTAAGCGGCGGATAATATCCGATAAATGACCACAAATTATTTGTAAATGCATACAGTCGTTTTTTATATTTTTAATCCAAAATTTACTGCCGTTGACCAGAAAAGAGAAGACTTGCTGTTTCTTCATCATTAACAAATAAATTATGAAAAGCATTCTTGTCTTGAATCAATGCTGAATTATTTCCGGTTCAGGCTAAGGTGCAAAATGATCGCCATATTTTTTAACGGAGGTGATGAAGATGTCCAAAAGCTTTGATGTGTACTGGAAAAAAAATCTGACTCTGATAGCCGTCCTGCTGGTTGTATGGGCCTTTGTACCCTATGTACTTGGAATTTTTCTGGTTCAGCCTCTGAACAGCATCTGGATAGCCGGCTTTCCTCTGGGTTTCTGGATTGCTCAGCAGGGATCCATTTATGTTTTTGTAATCCTTATTCTTGTCTACTGCATCCTCATGAACAGGCTGGATCGTAAATATGAAGTTGATGAACAATGATTTTCTGATTTTTATTTAACTCGAACACCCTGCGGTGAGGAGGGAAGAGCAATGTCTATTTTGGCCTGGACCTATATATTGGTCATATTAACATTTGCATTATACATCTTTATTGCCTGGCGATCCAGGGTCAAGGAAACCAAGGGTTTTTATGTAGCCGGGTCCTCGGTCCCCCCGCTGGCCAACGGGATGGCCACAGCGGCAGACTGGATGAGTGCTGCTTCTTTTATTTCCATGGCCGGGCTGGTTTCTTTTATGGGCTATTCAGGAGCGGTTTATCTCATGGGCTGGACAGGAGGATATGTGCTCCTGGCTCTGCTTCTGGCTCCTTATTTGCGTAAATTCGGAAAATTCACCGTTCCGGACTTTGTCGGTGACAGGTATTATTCCAATACTGCTCGAGTGGTGGCTCTTATCTGTGCCATCTTTATTTCGCTTACCTATGTTGCCGGTCAGATGCGCGGCGCAGGCATAGTTTTCAGCCGGTTTCTGGAAGTTGAAGTCAGTACCGGAGTGGTCATCGGCATGGCCGTGGTCTTTTTCTATGCCGCCCTTGGAGGCATGAAAGGCATCACCTGGACTCAGGTGGCCCAGTACTGCGTCCTGATCGTGGCTTTTATTCTCGCTGCTGCAGCCATATCCCTGAAGCTTACGGGAATAGTTGTTCCACAGGTTGGTTTTGGATCTACTCTTATAGAGGGAGAACGGGCTGGACAATATGTTCTGCAGGCCCTTGACGGAATCCATATAGAACTTGGTCTGCACCGATATACAGAGGCCTTTCACCCTGACGGCATGGGCATGCTTTCGGTCTTCAGCATCACCCTGGCCCTGATGGTGGGTACAGCAGGTCTGCCTCATGTCATCATCCGCTTTTTCACCGTGCCCAGCGTCAAAGCTGCCAGAATAAGCGCGTTCTGGGCTCTTTTGTTCATAGCTCTGCTTTACACCACAGCTCCCACAGTGGCCGGCTTTGCCAGATACAACATGATCGATACCATCAATGATGTACCTTATACAGAAGCCCCTGAGTGGTTTAAGAACTGGGAGCAGACCGGACTGGTGGCCTGGGTGGATAAGGCCGGAGACGGCATAATCCGTTTCCGGGCCGGAGAACCCTTTATCGGACCTCCGGAATTGACCGGGGAGCGCGGAGAGCATGGCCAGCGACTGGTGGCCAACGTGCCTACGGACAATGAAAACGAACTTTATGTTGACCGGGACATCATAGTTTTGGCCAGTCCGGAGATGGGCAATCTTCCCGCCTGGATGATCGGTCTGGTTGCCGCAGGAGGACTGGCTGCAGCTTTGTCCACTGCTTCAGGGCTGTTGATTGTTATTGCTTCATCCATATCACATGACCTGTATTACAGGATATTGAACCCACAGGCCACGGAAAGGCAGCGCATGCTTGTGGCTCGGATAATGATCGCTTTGGCTGTTCTTATTGCCGGCTATTTTGGTATAAATCCTCCGGGCTTCGTGGCGGAAGTGGTGGCTTTTGCCTTTGGCCTGGCGGCATCTTCATTTTTTCCCATAATCATACTGGGGATATTCACTACCTGGGTGAATCGTGAAGGAGCCATAGCCGGAATGATCGTCGGAATCAGCTTCACCATGATGTATATCATTCAGACCAAGTTTATGGGCATGGACCCATGGTTTTTCGGAATCGTTCCGGAAGGCATCGGCACTGTAGGCATGCTGCTCAATGCCATTGTGACCGTGGTGGTTTCCGCGTTTACCAAGTCTCCTCCGGCCCACATCCGGGAACTGGTTCAAAATGTCCGCACTCCTCGCGGTTCAGGTTCAGCAATAGGCCATTAGCTTCAGATCGATTACCAATAATACTCTAAGCCGGCTGCAGATATAAATCTGCAGCCGGCTTTAAAATATCTTCCTATAAGGAGTTGATTGGTCAAACTTTTATGATTATGAGTTAACTGGTTAAAGATTAGATCATTTTTTTATTTTCACTTGATAAGCATGTTCGCTTCTCAGGCCGCAAGCAAGATTAATTATTAAGCTTGGAATGAAAGCAGTTACTTGTTGAAATATTTACTGATGATTGGTGAAAGATTTTTAAAATGCGTGTAATATCCTTATAAACAATAAGCCTAAGGAGAAGATCCCGATGGAAAGAAACGTATATCTTTTTGCTCTGAGCACCTGTGTACATTGCAGCAATATCAAGAAATTTCTTCAGGAAAAGGGAATAGAATTCGAATATATAGATGTGGACAAGCTGGAAGGCGAAGAACGGGAAAAAGTAATTGCGGAATTGAAAGGCTTCAATCCCAGTCTGTCATTTCCCACCCTGGTCATAAACGGAGAAAAGGTAGTGGTAGGCATGAAGGAGAAAGAAATCATGGAGGCCTGCGCTGTATAGCTCCCATTTATCGTTCATTTTGTTCGTTTCGAACTCATGATGTTGAAGCAAATGCAGCAGGAGGTTTCAAAGATTCTTTACAAACAGATGCACCTGGGCTAAAATTATATTTCAAAACAAAGCTCATCCGGCAAATCTGATGCTTTTCTCTACCACTTTAAATTTCGAAGCTGGTCAGAGAAGCCCGTAAAAAGTCCTTTTGAAGCTTCAGGGTCAGGATTCAGGATTAAGTCTAAGCAAAATAAAAGGTTGTCAGCTTAAACTTAACTCAAAAATCGGCATTACTATTTGCAGATATCTGGTTAACTGAATTTTTTGAAAATACACTAAAAATAAATAAGGATTTACTATGAATCCTTTGAGGGAGTGATAATATGCGTGAGAGAGTACAGGCTGTACTGGACAAAATCAGACCATCGCTTCAGGCTGACGGAGGAGATGTTGAACTGGTCGAGGTTACCGATGACGGTGTGGTAAAAGTCCGGCTGCAGGGCGCCTGCAAAGGTTGTCCCATGTCCCAGATGACTTTGAAAAACGGTATTGAACGCCTTGTTCTTAAAGAACTGCCAGAAATCAAGGCCGTTGAAGCGGTTTAGACTTACTGGATTTTTAGTATTGCTTGCAGGCGGGTCTCCTCGGCCCGCCTTTATTTTGACTATGGCCCGGCATAAGGAGAACGACAATGAGTGAGGTTGTCACCAGATTTGCTCCCAGTCCCACTGGTTATCTGCATATAGGCGGAGCAAGAACGGCCCTTTTCAACTGGATCCTGGCCCGTCAGCATCAGGGCAGATTCCTGTTGCGCGTCGAGGATACCGATGTCAAAAGATCTTCAGGAGAGATGACCAGGGCCATTCTGGACAGCATGCACTGGCTTGGCCTGGATTACGATCAGGGTCCGTTTTACCAGAGCCAGCGTTTTGAAATATATAAAGATTATATACAAAAAATTGTTCAAACCGGACAGGCATATTATTGCCGCTGCACTCCTGAAGAAGTTGAAGAAATGCGCAGCCTGGCCAGAGAAAAGGGGCTGAAGCCCAAATATTCAGGCAGATGCCGCGATCTGAGCCTGAAGCCCGGTGCAGATACCGTGATCAGAATCAAAGCTCCGCTCAGTGGACAAAACGTTTACCAGGATCTGGTCAAGGGCGGGATTTCAGTGGACAACTCTCAGCTGGATGATTTTGTTCTGGAAAGAATAGACGGTACTCCAACCTATAATCTGGCTGTGGTTGTGGACGATATTGAAATGGGCATTACCCATGTACTTCGCGGAGATGATCATATAAATAATACTCCAAAACAAATTATTTTGTATAATGCCCTGAACGTACCCCCTCCACTTTTTGGACATGTGCCCATGATTCTTGGACCGGACAAGAAAAAGCTGTCCAAACGTCATGGCGCACTTTCAGTTACAGCCTACCGGGAAATGGGTTATCTTCCGGAAGCCCTGGTCAATTATCTGGTCCGTCTGGGATGGTCCTACAAGGACGAAGAAATTTTTACTCTGGAGGATCTTTTAGCCAAATTCTCCCTCGACAATCTGGGATCTTCGGCATGCGTTTTTGACATGGACAAGCTTCGCTGGCTCAACAGTCACTATATCAAACAGGCGGATGTAAAAAGGCTGGCTTCGATCCTGACCGAACATCTGGACCCTGACCTACCTTCGGCCGATACCGGCTATCTGGAAAAAATCATTCCCCTGCTGCAGCCCAGGGCTGTTACAATGCGTGAAATGGCTGAAATGGCACATTTCTTTCTGGTTACCGACGATCAACTGACGATAGAACAAGAGGCGGCAGAGAAGTTTTTTACTCCTGAAGCCGGAGTTTATATAAGAGAAATCGCAGATCGACTGGAAAAAATGGATTCATTTGATCTCTCAAGCCTTGAGGCTGCTCTTAAATCCTATATTGAAGAAAAAAACATCAATTTCAAAGCCATAGCTCAGCCTCTCCGAGTGGCTCTGACCGGCAGGACTGCCAGCCCGGGTATCTTTGAGACCATGGAGGTGCTGGGCAGAGAAAGATGCGTAAACAGGCTGAGGCTCTCCCTTCAAAGATAACAGTTCTTTTTAACTCTTCATGTGTCCGCCGGTGCAATGAAAACCAAGCCCCAGCTTCAGGAAAAATCAAAGGTCATTTTTTCCCGCAAGGGCATGCTTGATGGATTTTTGAAGTGCATCCCCCTGGGGCTGGGGGTTTTTGTCTATGGAATCGTCTTTGGCATGCTCGCCGTCCAGGCCGGCATGACACCTTTGCAGGCCCAGATCATGAGCCTGACCGTTTTTGCCGGCGCCTCTCAACTCATGGCTCTGGAACTCTGGGCTCCCCAGCTGCCTGTTCTTGCCCTTTTTCTGACAACTCTAGCCGTAAACTTGAGGCACCTGCTCATGGGAGCGGCAATGCGCGACTGGCTGGTGCACATACCAACGGGCAGATCCTATTTCAGTCTGTATTTCATGACCGATGAATCCTGGGCTCTGTCCGTAAAAGAGATGGCCTCAGGGAAAAAAGACGCGGGCTTCCTGCTGGGTTCGGGTCTTTGTATTTATGCCTTCTGGAACTGTGCCACCTTCGTGGGTTCGTCCACATCCTTCTGGATGGACAGATATCTTGCAGACCCTGCAGTTTTGGGAATGGATTTCGCCTTCACTATCGTATTTATTGCTTTGCTCACATTCTTCTGGCGGGGAAAAGCCCAGATCCCGGTCTGGATGATAGCCGCTCTAACTGCATGGCTTGCTTTCATGCTTTTTCCAGGTAAGTGGTATATTATTATTGGAGGACTGGCAGGAGGTATGGCAGGAGCACTAAGAAATGCTTGAAAATCAGGACTACCAGTTCGCGGCGGCCATTGTGCTCATGACTGCCGCCACGTATTTCACCAGAGCCGGAGGACTTTTTATTATCAGCAGAGTCACACCCTCACCCCGGATCAGAGCTTTTCTTGATCATATGCCGGCATCAATCCTGGTGGCCATTATCGTTCCCACGTTGACCGGCAAGGGACCCGCGGAACTTATTTCCGCAGGAGCCACCATGCTGGCCGCCCTTTATACCCGCAGCCTGATCATTGCCATGCTGACCGGGATAATCTCCGTTTCCATGCTCAGGGCTTTGGTATTTACATAAAGATGTAATTCCGGCATAAAGTCTGGTGACCGGAAGTGCACCTTGTTTTACTTGAATTCTCCAGGAACGTCTTTTGTATATTGCTGATAAGCTCTTTCAATTTTCTTCCTGCCTTCATCAGAGGAAAAATACTGCTTGCTTTCATCAGGCAGTTTATCCCATTCGCTGTGGTTTTTTCCGACTAGCTTTCTCACCCATTCAGGTAAAGCATTCCATTTTTCTTGAACACTGCGATGAAATTCCATTTTGATTCTCCTGATAGTCAAAAACTTTACGCTTGTGCCGAATATGCTGCATAAAACTATTTCATCTTCAGAAAAAGTATCTTAAAACCCACTGCAGAATTTCGGTTCAGCTCACGCTGGGGAATAAACATGTCCTGCTGTTGGAAGTTTCATCGCTTCATACCTCTGACAAAGCGAATCGTCAATGTCATATTTGTATTCTTGTTCTAAGACTGGACTTCTTTGTTTGAATGACTGCTTGATATTCTAAAAAAGATTGTTCCAAAAACAGAAATATTGTTTTCTGTTGGCAGGCTTTAAATTAATTCAATATATTGAAACTGCCGATCCTTGATCCGGTGAAAACAAATCTTATAAGTATTACCATGATTAACGGCCGGCAAACATCCAGCCGATGACGCCGAGTCCAAGAGCCAAGGCTCCCAGTCCCACCGCAATTATACCAGTACCGACTTTTTTCTCCCCTTTTATCCATCCTCCGCTTATGGAGGTCCATTCTTTATCAGGTTCAAACAAATTGCCCTTGCCTTGCGGAGTCGTCCAATCCTGAAAATGGTCCTGCCGTACCTTCTCCGCAATCAATTTCTCCATCATTGAGGGGGCAATTTTGCGTGCTGCCGCGGATATCTTTGCCATTCCGCCTATAAAGACCTCCCGTCGCGGTGAATCAGCCAGCCTGATCAGGGCTTTCACCACTTTATCGGCACTGTATACCGGATCCATTGGTTTTATCCCCAGACCGCTGTAATTTGCCCCGTGCTGAAATAGAGGAGTGTCAATCGAAGGCGGAAGGACCGTGCATATATGTATGTCCGGTGCATCCATCAGTTCCATGCGCAGGCATTCTGAGAGACTGTTTATGGCCGCCTTGCTGATTGTATAAGGGATGGTATAGGGCTGGGAAGTCTTTCCGACGATGGATGAAACATTGACCAGTATCCCTTTGCCCTGCTCCCGGAAATTAGGTATCACTGCCCTGGCACCTTGAATATAACCCATAATATTTGTCTCGATCACTCTTCGCAGAATATCTACAGGCATGACTTCAATCCTGCCGAACGCGGTAAGCGCTGCGTTGTTGATCCACATGTCTATTCTTCCAAACTGCTCTTTTGTGTCCCGGGCAACCTTTTCTATGCCTTCATAATCAGTGACATCAACAGGATGAATAGCCACATCTCCTTCGAATTATTCACATTCACCGGCCAGTTCCTTAAGACTCTTTTCATTTCTTGCCACGGCCACGACGTGATAATTTCTCCTGGCGAATTCAATTGATGCCGCCCTTCCAATACCGCTGGAAGCACCGGTAATAACTACTGTTCTTTTTTCAAGACGCTCACTTTTGCTTTTTTGTATGCTCTGCATCTCTTCCATTATATATTGCTCCCAATGTTAAGAAATGATGAAGAACTTAATATTATACAAATGACATAGGCACGAATATCTGCCTGCTTTGCAGAAAAATTCTTCCTGAAAGCTATAAAGGGTTATCTTTCCAAAAAAAAGACCATCCGATGCATAGATGGTCTTTTTAAGAACATCAGGCTGGAGGACGCCCCCTGCCCATGACCAGAGAAACCACAAATAAAATCAAAAAGATTACAAATAAAATCCAGGCGATGTTAGTCGCAGCGCCTGCAATTCCGGACAGGCCGAAAATGCCTGCAATAATCGCGATAACCAGAAATACTATGGCCCAGGTTAGCATTGTTCAACTCCTTTTTTAAAGGTTCTAATTTCCAATTAACTTTAAAAATAATTATCAGGATGTATCTGTAAGACCAAGAGTCAAAATTTCTGAATGTAGTTCCACACTGACAAAAATATGTTTTACAGATTCTTTAGCTTCAATCCTTAATCCTTGATCACGCGCATGGCGTGACCAAAGGACTTTTTGCAGCACAAACTTTCATTTCAGACTTTTCTTTATATCCTCTTTTTTATTTGTAAATTCAGACATGAGCTTATCCAGTTCGTCTTTATCCAGCATCTTTTCAGCGGATTTGAACACTTCATCTTCCTCTTCTTCAATGTGGTGCTTGACCAGTTCTGAAAAAACGCTGGCCTTGGCTTTCC
>SLDX01000058.1 GCA_007125075.1 Desulfonatronospira sp. | reverse complement strand
TCGCCCCCTCGCTCCATCGCCCCCTGGAAAACAGGCTGCAGATGCATGGGCTTCCACACCGGCCTGGATTCGATGTTCTCCTTTTCAAGAGCCAAACGCACATTTTCCCGGTCTGCTCCAAAGTCCCGGGGATCTATGAGGATCACGCTCAGCCACCTGGTGGAGCGGGACCATGCAGGCTCGGGCATGAATTCGATGCCCGGCACGTCTTTAAGGGCATGGCTGTAATTGCCGAATATCTCCCTTTTTCTCCTGACCCGATCATCCAGGACCCGGAGTTGTCCTTATCCTATGGCCGCCAGGACATTGCTCATGCGGTAATTACATCCCACCTTGGAATGTTCATAATGCGAGGCAGGGTCGCGTGCCTGGGTGGACAGAAAGCGGGCTTTTTCCACTATGTCCGGATTACCTGAGAGCAGGGCGCCGCCCCCGGAAGTGGTGATGATCTTGTTGCCGTTGAAAGCCTTCTTTTGTTTATACTAGGCGGATTTCACTGGGGACCTCTGACCTCTGACCTCTGATCTCTGACGTCTGACTGACCGACTGACCGACTCAAGCCACCTCATAAATAGCCGGGCGGTACCGGGGAGAGGGAATAGGCTTGCCTTCAGTCCTGGCAGCATCCAGCCAAAGTTTTTTGGCTTCCAGGACTTCCCTCAAGGCCTCATCAGGCGTTTCCCCAAAAGCGGAGCAAGCTTGCAGATCGGGAATATCAGCTATATATCCCTGGTCTTCTTCAGAATAAAAAATATTAATATGATAGTCTGACATGCTATTCCTCCTCCAAATGCAAATTATACTTCTCTACCAGTTTTATGAATTGCCGGAGGGGAGAGCTTTCCAGCTCGGAGAGGCCGGAGGCTGACCTCTGCCTCTCGCTAAGTCAAAAAATGGTCATAATTCCCCGGAGTAACCACCATGGTCCTGGCTTGGGGATATGCCCGCAGAAAGGTAGTGGGAAAGCGGCTTTTCTTTTTATCCGCACTCCATCTGAATTCGCACGCAAGTAAAGTTTGCTCCTGTTCTTCTATGTAATCGATTTCCTGTTGCTGGGTTGTCCGCCAGAAGTAGGCAGAAGCGTGCACCCTCTTACTATACAGCATTTTCAGCCTTTCAGCCACCAGGTAGTTCTCCCACAAGGCCCCGGTATCCGTTCGGCTGGCCAGGGGAAGGAAATTCCCGATGATCGCATTGCGAATACCGTTGTCCAGAAAATAGATTTTTCTTCCCTTTTTGATTTCATTGCGCACGTTGCGACTGAATGCAGGCACCCGGAAAAGTACGAAGGCCTTTTCCAGCAAATCAATATAGCGTTCCACGGTGTGGTTGTCCGCTCCCATTGTACGGGCCAGCTCCTGGTAGGACACTTTGCTGCCCAGCTGCAGGGCGATGACCCTGACAATTTTGTCCAAAAGCAAAGGTTTTTTGATCCCTTCCAGGGTCAGCAGATCCTTAAACAGATAGCTTCCTGCCAAAAGCCTGACCAGTTCTTCCTCCTTTCCCGGAGAGGTGAGCACCTCGGGGTAACTGCCGTAAACCAGCCTGTGCTCCAGAAAACGTCGCTCCTGAAGAAGGCCGTGGTGGCTGGAGAGTTCTTCAAAGGAAAAGGGGTACAGGGTGAATTCAAATTTTCTGCCGGTCAACGGCTCAGCAATTCTGGAATTAAGCTCCAAAGATGAGGATCCGGCAGCAACAGCTTGCACCTCAGGGAATCTGGTCAGTCAAAAGCTTTAAAGTGAAACGCGCCAACCACGCACCGCTTGCCAAGTTCGCTCCAGTCGCTCCCTCGCCCCCTCGTTCTTCATTGCCCTACCGCACAACGAGAATCAGCCCTTGCACCATTTCAAAGTGCCTGTCCCGGGAAAGGAGCTTGTATCCGTGTTGAAAGGCAGAGGCTGCAATCCATATGTCATTTGTGGGAATGGGTGTGCCGGCGCTTTTGAGTTTGTTCAGCAGGGAGGCATAAAAATCCGCTGTCTCCGTATCAATTGCATGAACATCCACCCTGGGAGAGTCCAGAAAAAATTCAAGTTCTGCTCTGTTCTTATCTTCCCTGTTGCCTCCCTTGAACCCTGAAAGCAGCTCTCCGATACTGACTGTACAAATCCCGATTTTATCCACTTGGCGCAGATAATCTGTTACATCCGGATCTCCTTTGAGGGCCAGGGAGTAAATGTTGGTATCTATCATCACTTTTTTCATGACCAGAGTTCCGGATCTATTTGCCTTTCCCGGCTGATTTTGTCGCTGATTTTCCGGAATTCCTCCTCGGACCATCTGCCGAAGAGATCATCCAGGTCACTGTACTTCCTGGAATATTTCTGCTCCTTATCCAGTCCGAGTTCTTTTCTGATCATTTCCAGGATCAGTCGATTGGTGCTTTTGCCCTGCCTGGAAGCTGCCTGTTTCAGCTTTTCCGAAGTTTCCGGGTCTATGCCGCGCAGGGTGATTGCCTTCATAGTCACCTCCAAAGTATCTTATAGAGATTTCACTTTGAAATCATAAAATAGCATCACAGCCGGGTAGAATCAAGCCCAATATTGAAACTATTCCAATAACACGTAACAGGTTGGCTTCCAGTGACTTAAGTCGCCCCCTCGCTCCCTCGCAAAATCGTTCCTTCGCCAGTCTCCAAGTCGCCCCATCTTCCCTGTATGCATAATCTGTAATTACGATTGACAATTTATGAAAATCCATGTCATCTTGAAAATTATGATACAGCGCACATTGGAAAGCAAACTGAAAGAACTTGCCGGATAATATCCCAGATCCCGGAAATCAACTCCTTAAAATTCTGACTTTTGTCTCTCAGCTTGTCCCGCTTATTCTCACGTTCACAACTCATCTCTTCTTCTGCTCATCGATTCTATGACCACCTCTTAATTCTGCCTGCCCCGCCCGCCTTGCCTGCCCCGTATACTCTCTTCCAGTGTACTGGGGTGAAACCGGGACCCCCAGTTAACTGGAAGAATGTTGAAGTTAAGAATAATTTTGTGATTTAGGAATTTAGGAATTTTGGAATTTAAGTCCCACCTTGAGCTCTTTTTGACTATGTGAAGATGTGTTTGACCTTAAACGAAAGAATAAATAGTATTTTAGATACTATTATGGTTCAATGAATAACAGTTGAAGGAGACACACTGAATGACCAATTCGATCACAGAACAAGAGCTGGAGTTGATCAAAACGGGCTTAAGCTCACGATTTCCACTGCAGAAGATTATTCTCTTTGGTTCTCAGGCAACTGGTCATGCGGATAATAAAAGTGACATAGATTTACTGATCATTTCTGACTTCAAAGGCAACCGGC
>SLDX01000019.1 GCA_007125075.1 Desulfonatronospira sp. | reverse complement strand
CAATGCCGTGATACCGGTTCATTTCCCCGCGGATTATTTCGGAAATCTTGTGCAGCGATCGCCATCCTGCAGGCAGGTAGGTATAAATGCCCGAGGTCAGCCTGCGGATCATGCCCGCCCTGAGCAACAGTTTATGGCTGATCACCTCAGCCTCGGCCGGAACCTCTTTTAAAGTTGGCATAAAATATCTACTCCAAAGCATGCTTAACTCCTTAATCTTTTTCTAAAGACACATTTTTCTCAGAAAATAAAATTACAGCTTAATTGCTATCAGCATAGAAAATCAAGAAAAATCAGTGTAGATTTTTCTGGACTCATGCGGGGGAATAATTATAAGCCTCGGATAAAATAAAGCAGCCGGATCGACTTGTTTTTCCTGTTCGCCGGGACGGGTTACGATCTGGTGGCGTAGTTGTCCAGAGGCATTAATATTGGATAAATATCCTTTTTTTATTTAATTATATAGTAGAACCGGAATAAGTCTTTTTATATGCCCTTCCTGCCATTGATATATATTATGATCATGCTGGTTCTGCATATCATCCCGACCGGTCAGATCGGCATTGAGCTGAGCAGGACTGAAATCGGCCCGATTCGTGCAAATCAGCTCGTGCATTCCCTGGTTTTTCTGCCCTGGATGTTTATGGCGGTGATCTTAAAATACAAGGCTGTAAGCAGAAAGAAAAAAGCCGAAGGCAGAAGGGGTGAAGTAAAAGGCATCAAAGTGCGGATAGCTGAGCGCTTGACGCTTGCCGCGCAAAGCGTCAGCTGCAACCTTCAGTTCTTCCTGGGCTGGTTTGTACTGGGCATAATTTTCGCGCTCTCTGTTGAAGGCATACAATACTGGCTGCCGTTCAGGATCTTCAATCCAACCGATGCTTTTTTCAACATCCTGGGAGTGGTGATCAGCGCTGCGCTGTTGGCTGCTGCAGCGTATCTGGCACGAATGAGAAACCTATACCGTTATTGTTAAACCAATGCTTGAATAAGGAGAAACCTGATGCAGCGGGTTCTGGTCACCGGTGGAGCAGGCTATATCGGAAGTCATACCGTAGTTGAGCTTCTGGAATCAGGATATGATGTCGCTGTTCTGGATAATTTCTGCAACAGTTCACCAGAGTCACTCAGACGGGTGGAAAAAATAACCGGCCGCGGGGTTGAGCTGATTCAGGGTGATATCCGGGACAGGGATCTATTGCAGCGCTCCTTTTCAGTATTCAGACCCGAAACTGTTATTCACTTTGCAGGCTTGAAGGCGGTAAGCGAAAGTGTGTCCAGACCGCTGACCTACTACGAAAACAACGTATTTGGAACACTCGTGCTGTGCAAGGCCATGGCCGAAACAGGCGTATACCGCATTGTCTTCAGTTCCTCGGCCACTGTCTACGGCGAACCTTCGGCAATGCCGGTAAGGGAGGATTTCCCGGTCGGCGAGCCTGCCAATCCCTATGGCCGCTCCAAGCTTATGATCGAGCAGGTGCTTGCCGATCTGGCCCGCTCTGACGAGCGCTGGTCGGTTGCGCTTCTGCGTTACTTCAATCCTGTAGGAGCCCATCCTTCAGGGCTGATTGGCGAAGATCCGGCAGACATACCCAACAATCTTGTCCCCTATATTGCCCAGGTGGCTGTGGGACGATTGCCCCGTCTATCAGTTTTCGGCGGCGACTACCCCACACATGACGGAACAGGGATTCGCGACTACATTCACGTAACCGACCTGGCCAGGGGGCACCTGGCAACTCTTGATGCCACCTTGAAAGACAGAGGCGTATTCATCTGGAATCTGGGTACCGGGAGAGGCTACAGCGTACTGGAAGTAGTCCGTGCTTTTGAGAAGGCATCCGGAAAAAAAGTGCCTTATGAAATCGTGGCCAGAAGGCCGGGAGACATTGCTGAATGCTGGTCCGATCCGGGGAAAGCCCTGCGCGAGCTGGGCTGGAGGGCCGGACTGGGTATCGATGAAATGATGAAAGACACCTGGAGATGGCAGTCCATGAACCCTGACGGGTACAGATAAAAATGCAGATGGCTGTGCCATGAAACCCTGCCCAGCCTGTCTTACTTTTCAACCTGGCTCCGTGAAGTCATTTTTTTAGCCTGATCTTTTCAACTTTAAATTATTATTCATTCTTATGACTGAAACAGCCCGAAAGTAAGTGCGGGATCATGTATCCAGCTTACAATAGCAATTAAAAAATACAGCATGAATCAAAAAAATATAAATGAAAGATAGAATTTTGAGAAAGAATAATTTTTTCGGATTTATTCAGAATGTATCCAGGGTTCTGCTGGTGATCATGCTTTTACTCATTCCGTATGCAACTTTGACCCCTGACCCGGGCACACCTTCCGGATCAGCGCCTTATCTGCATTTTGGAGGGATGGCCTGGGTAGCCTTTCTTGCCTGCATGAGCTTTAATGACATAAAATTCAGAGTCCCCGCGGTTATCTTTGTCTTTGCCTACAGCTCGCTCATGGAGCTTTTTCAGCATTACCTGCCCTACCGCCATGGAACCTGGGATGATGTATTGTTAAATGGAGTGGGATCTGTGGCCGGCGCTGGAGTTTTTTTACTGATCTATTTTATCGGGTTCAAACATCTTCGAGACTAAAAAAGTATTGAATACCTTGAATCCGTGAAGTTAGTTTCTTTCGACCCATATCCTTGCGGGTTCCCGGGTCTGGCCGAACGGCTGTAAACTGTCTGAGACCGGGATATTATACAGCGCGTTACTGACCTGTTTAATTGGGCCGGGCTTCGAAGAAGCCCTACTGAAAACCCGATCTCTTTTCTGCAGGCCGCCTTTATCAGGCCGCCGCGAACCACGCCTTAGGCGTGGCAGGCCAATTCTTCAGGCGTGCAGGATACAGCATATGATCGTCACTGCCATGTTTAATCGCTGATATATGGGCTGGGCTTCGGAGAAGCCCGCCCTACTGAAAACCCGATTCTCTTGCAGGTCGCTTCAGCCTAAATCAGTCCATAGAGCGGGCCGCCTCTCTCTCCAAGGCGATCCACCCTTTTTTCCACTTCAGGATCTTCTTTCAAAACAGAAGGATGATAAGGCTTCAACCTGGCATCGATGATTATTCCTTTTTCCGCTCCCCAGTGCTTGCACCTGGTGAACGCACCCACACCATATATGTCCGTGGCCGGATCCGAGCGGGTAAACACCACCCATAAGAAATTTTCCCAATTAGCCACTGTGAAGGGTCCTTCATCGACCACAATTACCAGCGGGAATCTTTCCATGTCCCCCACTTCATTAAGCCTTGATCCAAGACTTTCCAGCTTCTGATCATGAGTATCCCTCGGACTTTTGTTCTTTGGACCCTGCAGGACCATGATCCCGGGCGCAATAAAGAATGGTTCTGAAAAATCATTGTCCAGAGGCAGTTGCCCGGGCATCTTTATGCCCAGTTCTCTTTTGATTTCTCCGGCTGCGGCCATGATCAGCTTTGAACCCTGATTCAGGCTTATGCCGGAATAGTCCAGGGTATCCATGGTCGTCCTGGTGATGAAATGCAGATCCCTTGAAAAATCAATACGTCTTAATACATGATGAAAAAAACGGGGAATATTTTTAGCTGTAAGTCCTGTGTCATCTTCCTCCGCGGCAATGATCAGATATTTGGACAGGGATGTCTGGCTCTGTCCCAGAAGATTCATGGCACTGGTCAGCAATTCCTGAGGCTGTCTCTTTCCGGCATAGGGCACATAGCTTTCCCTTCCGACAGCCAGAAGCAGAGGGTGCACTCCGGCGGCATCCACGGCATGCACTTCCCTTACTCCGCTGAAAACCGAAGGAATAAGCTGTGCGGTCAATTCATGAATCAGTGTGCCGAATACGGTATCCTCCTGAGGAGGACGGCCTACTGTGGTAAACGGCCATACCGCGTCCAGACGGTGATGGATCCTGTGCACCTCAAGCACGGGAAAATCGTGCTTCAGACTGTAATATCCCAGATGATCCCCGAAAGGACCTTCCGGCAGTTCCCTGCCCGGCTGAATATGACCGGAAATGCAGAAGTCGGCTTCAGCAGGCATGGGTAGTCCGTTGGCGGCAGGGACCATCTTTATTCTCCGCCCGCAAAGTGCTCCGGCGAAAATCACTTCAGGAACCTCTTCGGGCAGGGGCATGACCGCAGCCAGGGTCATGGCCGGAGGTCCGCCGATGAAGACATTGACCTTTAAAGGTTCTCTGCGCTGCAGAGACAGCTGATGATGCCGGCCTATGCCTCTGTGTATCTGGTAATGCAGACCCATCTCCCGATTTGGATCAAAGTCTTCTCCAGTCAACTGCACCCGGTACATCCCCAGATTAGAATGCATAAATCCCGGTCTTTCGGGATTCTCAGAATAAACCTGGGGCAGGGTTACGTAAGCGCCCCCGTCTCCGGGCCAGGAGACCAGCCCCGGCAGATTGGCGACAGAGGTTATGCCTTGAGAAACCGGACCCCGCGAAGTCTTTCGGGGTAATGTCCTGGCCAGAAGAGGCAAAACATCCGCATACTTCCAGGGAGCTTTGAAAAAGAGCATGGGTTCAATCTTCAGTTTGAACAGTTTGTCCAGAACTTCCAGCGTATCCCTGAAAATGAATCCGGCCCTGTCCATGGTCCCGAAAAGGTTGCCCACCATGGGAAAAGGGGTTTTTTTGACGTTGGTGAACATAAGAGCCGGACCTTTGTTCTGGAAAACCCGGCGCTGAATGGAACCCACTTCAAGATAGGGGTCCACCTCGTTTTGAATGCGAACAAGTTCACCTCTGGATTCCAGATCAGCCAGGCATTGACGCATATTTATATAGCCCACATCCTGCTCCTGTTCAAAAAGTACGCGGGTAAGAAAGTTGGAAGCTACGAAAGTATGAAAGAAACTTTAAGCACTCAATATTATCTACATACCACTACTGTTTCTATTACTTAAACTGCTTTTGCTTGTTCTCATTTCCATGCTCAAACGCTCAGCTTTCAGCAGTAAAAAAATATATATAAAAACAAGCTAAATTCAGGTTGAATCTTGTCAGCTGGAAAGTTAAAGGTCAAGAAACAAAACCCTGTTTACAGCTCTCATGCATAAAGATCAGAAAGACAACTCCAAAACCGGATCCAGGGGAAGCTATCCCGGCGTGCCCAGGGTGGCGGTCGGGGCGGTGGTCATATATAAGGGACTTTTTTTGCTCGTTCAAAGAGGCGCTCCTCCCGCGCTTGGAGAATGGTCAATCCCCGGAGGCAAAATAAGGCTGGGAGAGACCATGCACCAGGCTGCCGAGCGCGAAGTTCTGGAAGAGACCGGCATCGTCATCCGTGCCGGGGATCCTGTGTTCACCTTTGACCTCATTCAGCGCGACCATCAGGGCAGAGTTCTGTTTCACTATGTAATCGTCGACCTCTGGGCTGATTACGTGAGCGGCAAAATCAGAGCGGGCACTGACGCTGTCAATGCCGCCTGGATCGGACCTGAAAGCTTTTCCGCATACGATTTAAGCCAGACCACCCTGGACCTTTTGAGCAAAATCACCGACAAACATCCATTCAGCGGCGTATAACGTGGACATTGCCACCTTTCATCCACCTGTCTATCTTCTTGATCAACCACATCCTGACGATCCGTCTGGTTGGAGGGATGAGCAGGAACAGGCCTGCCAGGTCGGTGATAAATCCCGGAGTCAGAAAGACGAGGCCTGCGGCAAAGATGAGAAAGGCATCCAGAATGTCATGAGTCGGTGGTATGCCCTGCTGCAGGTTCATCCTCAGCCTGAACATGGTCTGGGCACCCTGCATCTTGGCCAGAAAGGCTCCCACAAAGGCGGTGACTATGACCAGAAAGATGGTCCACAAGGCCCCGATATGGGCCCCGATCTGAATCAGGACATAGATCTCGGCAATCGGCAGAATAACGAACGCTGCAAAAAGCTTCCATAACATTTCATTACCCTTGATTTAAGTCTTAAAGTACGAACAGCCGCAGCCGCAAATTATCAGGATACCGGCTGCTGAGCTGCGCTTTTGCCTTTTCTTTGCGCAAACTTGGACCAGTCCTTATACTGATAGAGATAAAACATGATTCCTGCTTGTATAACCATGGAGATGAACATAGCCATCCAGATTCCTGTGGCCGCTCCTATCACCAGATGTCCAAGCAGGTAGGCCAGAGGGATTCTTACCAGCCAGGAGGCGGCCCCCATTCCGAACATTTGATATAAAGTAGCTCCCGCCCCGGTCAGAGCACCCCCCAGAATCATGGCCACAAGCAGAAAAGGAATAGCGGCCATGTTGAATCTTAAGTAGTTCACAGCTTCACTGCTCACCTCTGGATCAGGGGCAACGAATCCGGCTACAGGCTCTATCACCTGCCAGAGAATCATCGTAAGCAGACCCACGCTGACCAGGGCCACAAGCAGCACCTGATAACCGATCCTTTTGGCGCCCTGTATATCTCCTCTTCCCAGGTGATTACCCACCAGAATGGAAGCGGTAAAGTTGAAGGCCACTCCGGGCAGAAAGAGAAGCGACTCCACTCTCAGCCCTGCGCTCATTCCGGCGAGGGCCACAACGCTGCCGACCGGCAGAGCTGCGGTTATGGCGAACAGGACCAGATAGGCAGAGTGCCAGACCACCTGCATCATTCCGGCCGGCCAGGCCACTTTGAAAAGATAGGGCCAGGCCCTTTTGACCCAGCGCCAGGGAGCAAAGCTTTTGCGCTGCAGGAAACCCTGGCGGTAAAGGATGAACAGGTTGAACAAAACGCCGCACAAGACAGCACCAAAAGTAGTCCAGGCAAGACCTTTGTAACCGAACGCCGGAAATCCCCACCAGCCAAGTCCGAAGGCAAGATCCCCGAATGTGTTGGCCGCAGTGACGATCATCATGGAATACAGGGGAATCATGACTTTGTGCTGGGCTCTGAAAAAAGCGTTGCAGATGATCAGGAGGTAATAGCCTGGCAGGATATATAAAAAAACACTCAACAGATACTCTGCCACCGGCAGAATTTCTTCAGGAATCTGCAGAAGTCCCAGAAGTACGTCTTTCAACAGCAGTCCTGCGGCAAGAAATACTACACCCAGAACCGCACCTATTTCCAGGCCCAGTCCGATGTACCTGCGCACCCGAAGCATGAGCCCGGCCCCGTAAGACTGGCTTATGGCCGCTACACTGCCGTTGGCCAGAGCTATGGCCACGATCAGGAAAAAAAACAGGGCCTGGGTCATTATGCCCATGGAGGCCTGAACGTCTTTACCCAGTCTGCCGGCTACCCAGACATCCACAAACCCGATGAGGAAGTGGAAAAACATCATCAGGACCTGAGGCCAGGAGAGAGTCCAGATAGATTTGTAAGTCTCCCTTGCGGACATTATCAGAAAACATCCAGCAGACTTTCCCCCCATAGAGCCAGCATCCAGCTTTCCATAACCAGCAATGCGGCAGCGGCTCCAAAAAGAAAGTCGATTTTCTTCAGGCTTTCTCGCAGATCAACCATTCTCATGGTCAGGATGCCTGTTCCAAACCCGGCCAGCAGGCCGAAAAGATGAGCTCCGAGGTCGGTATTCTCTCCGCCGACTCCGAGCATGGCCAGAAGGGCCAGCCCCAGCACAAAGGCATTGCCCAGGGATAACCGCGAATCCTTGACTGCGTGAACGGCCATTATGCCCACCGCCGCGAATACTGCGGTGGAAAAGCCGATGCTGTTGTGACCGGGGGACATCATCCAGGCATTGATATAGTTGCCCAGTGCTCCGGTCATGATCACCATCAGCCAGCCAAGCCCGAGGCCCACTCGGGAACAGACCGCAATAATAAAAGGGGCTCCAATGATCACGTTGCCCAGAACATGGGCGGGATCACCGTGCAGAGTCAATGAGGTGATGGTCCTCCACCATTCTCCTTCCTGAATTATTTTGGCCGCGCTGGCGCTGCCCTGTTCAATCCAGGGAAGATGCTGCCACTGCTCACCTCCCAGGCCTTCATAAACTACGGTGAAAAAGAGCAGAAGCAGAGAAAGGATGAAAATCGAGACCAGGGCGTTTTTCTGTTCCGGAGCGGCTCTGGAAACATAGTGTTCCAACTCCTTTTCTTCCCGCTCATACTGTCTGATCTCCTCAACAGCTTTTGAGGCCTGCGAGGAAGGAACCAGGAGCCGGCCATCCTGCCAGAAATAATCGATTTCCATGGCAATGAGAACAAGCTCCCATTCCTTCTTTTTAGCCCTGTTTTCGGCCTGAAGACCTAAAAGAGCCAGTTCATTTAAAATATCTCTTTGATTTTCGGACATGTTATTGCTGCAGCGAAGCTGATATTAATTGATAATCAATCTAATTGCATAGCACAAACAAAAAAGAATTTCCATGTCTTTTGCAATTTTTGCCACGTGCAGCAATGCTTTTCAATTAAGTCTTTCTGCGCAGTTTGCGCTTGTCTCCTATTCTGATGGTCAGCTTTTCCTTATCCATGAATTCCATAAGCGGTATGGCGTATTTTCTGGACAGTCCGGTGAGTTCCTTAAATTCAACCGGCCCCATCTCCTCATTTTCTCTTAAAAATGAAATTATCTTCTGTTTCAGCTTTTCAACAGCTTCAGATGAAAAATAAAGCTCCTCGCTGATCTTGACCAGGAACTTTTCATCCTGCAGAAGTTTGAGTACCGGTGAGACTTCCTTCATGTCCAGATTGAGATCCTCCAGAAGCTTCTTGACCGTGGGCGGTTGTATCCCGGATTGAGCGTAAGTCCCGGCGATCTTTTCCTTGAGCTTTTCCTGATCAGCAGCCAGTGAAACCCTGTGTTCAGGCAGCCGGTAATATTCCTGGTCAGAGATGATTCTTTCCGCCCGGACCAGGCGTTCCAGAACAAAGAAAAAAAGCTTCTCAGGAATTTCCCTGGCCCATTTTCCCGCCAATTCCCCCCTGGATGCGCCCTGACGCATGGGATGCTTGCGGTGCAGTTCTCCAAGCTGCTCAAGCATGTCCTGTTCCAGGCGGGCAACAACCTCTCCGCCCACATAGATTCTGTTTTCCTTGTCCACCAGAAAGACTTCCTGCCTTCCGCCCATGACCTGCAGTTTCTTCTGCAGTTCCTTATTTTCCAGGTCTGTAAGGATAACCAGTTGAGACAGTGACAGTCCGCTGATTCCGACCAGTTCAAGCTGCACCTGGATCAGCTCTTCGGCCCTGGCCTCGGCCAGTTTTTCCAGGATCTGCACCTGGGAGGAAAAACGCTTTATTTTGCGGGCCAGTGGGTTGATTATCCTGGCTCCGGCAATAGTCCTCAAGGGTGAATAGGAACGCAGCACGCATCTGTCTCCGTAAACGCCTGCCATGTGATCTTCAAAACGTATCTGGCATACACAGCTCTCCCCCGGTTCCAGCTTGTCCCGGTCCAGAAGATATATCCTGGCCAGCACCTCTTTGGCCCCGTGGTGGAAATGAACCTGAGTGCGATGCTTAAGCGGCCGGGGAGCAGATTCCAGATGAGTCAGTTCAAGATCCCATGCTTTTGAAGGGAAAAGAGTGCCGGGCCTGGCCAGAACAAAACCTCGATCCAGATCCTCCACTTCCAGGCCGTGCAGGTTGATGGCGGTGCGCATGCCGGCCTGACTTTCCCCGGCCTGTTCGCCGTGAACCTGAATGGATCTGACTTTGGAAGAAATTTTCTGGGGATAAACCATGATTTCATCGCCTACAGAGGTTCTGCCGGAAACAGTGGTACCGGTTATCACGGTGCCGTGTCCGCGCATGGTGAATATCCGGTCCATGGGCAGGCGAAACAGGTCTGAACGTCTTTGCGGTTTGAACTCTCTGGAAATTTTCCTGATATTTTCCAGAAGTCCGGGAAGGCCTTCACCGGTATGCGCCGACACAGGCACCACCGGAGCGTCCTTCAGAAAAGTGTTTTTCAGATAATCGGCAACATCCTCCTGCACCAGCTCCAGCCATTCAGGATCGGCCATATCCATTTTGGTCAGGGCTACAAGCCCGGTCTTGACTCCAAGCAGTGTGCAGACATCCAGATGTTCCCGGGTCTGGGGCATTACTCCTTCATCCGCAGCAATGACCAGAAGCACGAAATCAATTCCTGATGCTCCTGAAACCATGTTCTTGACGAATCTTTCATGCCCGGGAACATCTATAACTCCCAGACGCAGTCCGGAATCCAGGTCAATGAACGCAAATCCCAGTTCTATGGTGATGCCGCGTTTTTTTTCCTCAACCAGCCGGTCGCAGTCTATGCCGGTCAAAGCTTTGATCAACGTGGTTTTACCGTGATCAATATGCCCGGCAGTGCCCATGATGACAGGCATTTATCCTCCTAACTTTCTTGGTCCTCGCTACCTTGCTCTTTTGCTTTGAAAAAACTGGAATATGCCAGATATGTGGCGTATATATCGGCCTTGCTCATTATCTCGAATGGACTGTGCATGCTTAAAACGCCAGGCCCGAAGTCAATGACGTCCATGCCGTAGATGGCCAGGAATTTGGCCACGGTTCCGCCGCCTCCCAGATCGACCCTTCCGGTTTCAGCCATCTGCCAGGGTATGCCTTCCCGGTTTAATATGCTCCGCAGCCAGCCGATGTATTCAGCATGTGCGTCATTGGCTCCCACCTTTCCCCGGTGTCCGGTAAACTTGCAGAATACCGGCCCATGCCCGAGCAGGGAGGCGTTGAGCTTTTCATGCACCTCCTGGTAATCAGGATCCATGGCCGCGTGTACATCCCCGGAGATAGCCCTTGTATTGGCAAAAACTGTTCTCAGCCTTGTTTGCGGCTCCCAGGCCTCGAGCATCTCTTCAAGAGTGTACTCCAAAAATAATGACTTGGCACCGCTTGAGCCCTCTGAACCGATCTCCTCCTTGTCCCAGAAAATGGCTACCCGGGTGCAGTCAGTGCCCCCTTTTTCGAGAAAGGCCATAAGACCGGTAAAAACACAGGCCCGGTCATCATGGCCGAAGCCGCCGATAAGACCCTCATCCAGGCCTACGAATCTGGCCGGACCCGCAGGAACAGCCTGAAGTTCCGCGCTGTACAGATCCTCCTCAATGATTCCGAACTTTTGGTTCAATATTTGGAGCACGCCTTTTTTTACATGCTGCCCGTCTTTTTCATTGCCTTCTGATTCTTTATCTTTGCTGTTTCCGGCCAGAGGAATGTGTCCAAGAATAACATTGAGCTTCTCCGCTTCAAATGCTTCAGACAGTTTTTTTTCGATCTGCTTGTAGGCCAGATGAGGCAGGAGATCGGCCACGGAAAACACAGGATCGCTTTCCTTTTCCCCGATGCAGATATTTATTGTGGTCCCGTCGGATTTCGCTATAACCCCGTGCAGAGCCAGAGGTCTGGCCAGCCACTGATGCTTGCGTATGCCTCCGTAATAGTGCGTTTTAGCCAGGCTGACCCTGCATTCCTCGTAAAGTGGTCTTTGCTTCAGGTCCAGCCTTGGCGTGTCCGCGTGCGCGCCAAACAGACGCAGCCCTCCAGACAGAGGTTTTTTTCCTCTCCAGGCCAGGATTATGCTTTTTCCCTTGTGTATCCTGAAAAACTTATCACCTTCAAGATCTTCGGAAAAACCATGCTCCGCGGCCCTGGAACGTACCCATTCAATCGTCTCCCTCTCAGTTTTGCATGCACTCAAAAAGCTCACGTAATCACCGGCAATCCGGTCCATGACCGAGCGGTGTTCTTTGCTTCCATAAACCTGCCAGCAGTTCCTGGACTTAAACTCCATATATTTATACTCCATTTTAAGGACTTCATTCACGATTTCAGAGACCTGGATCCGTGAAGTCATTTTTTGCAGCCTGATTGCCCAGGCAGGCACTTACTTTTGAAATTTCCATTTATTCATGACTGAAGCGCCAGAAAGTAAGTGCGGGAACAAATTTCGAAACCTGTTTTTCACGGATTTCAGGATTAAGCGAATTTAAAGCATTCTCTTAAGTCTTTTTTCGCTTAAGTCGCCCCTTCGCTTAAATCGCCCCTTCGCTTAAATCGCCCCTTCGCTTAAATCGCTTAAGTTGCTTAAGTGGTTCTTCCGACCATTGACTACCGGACACTTACTACAGGCCTCAAACCACCGGCTGCTGACTACCGACTACCGGCCACTGACTACAGACCACAGACTTTCGACGACCATCTGGTATTCGGAGCCGTCAATAGTCCGGGGATCAAGGCAGAAAAGATCATTCTCCACCCTGCCCACCAGAGGAGGATCAGCTCGCAGAAGAAAGGCCCTCATGTCCTCGCAGCTTATATCCCGGCAGCCAAGTCCAACCAGATAAGTCGGCAGGTCCTGCTCGGGAAAGGCCCCGCCGCCCACCCGCGACTGGCCGGGAAAAACAGTTATGTCCACGCGATTCCCAAGCTTTCGCCTGAGGCGGTTTTTAAGCCTGTCAGCCTTATTCTTGAGCTCCTTCCGGTCCATGGTGATCATGCGCAAGGTGGGTATTTTCTGTCTTGCTTTCTGCGGATCCAGATGAAATCTCAAGGTGGCTTCCAGAGCGGCCAGGGTCATCTTGTCGATGCGCATGGCCCTGTTCATTGGATTTTTCTTGATAGGATCGATAAACTTCTTCTTGCCCAGAATGATCCCGGCCTGCGGCCCGCCGAGGAGTTTATCCCCGCTGAAGGATACGACCGAGACCCCGTCTTTGATCACCTGCTGTACGGTGGGTTCGGGCATGAATGAGAAGCCGTGCGCCTGAAAGTCAAAAAAATTGCCGCTGCCCATGTCTTCGATCACCGGCAGATCATGTTCAAGGCCAAGCCTGACCAGTTCCTTCAGGCTGACCTCCTTGTGAAACCCGATTATCCGGTAATTGGAGGTATGCACTTTGAGCAGGGCACCTGTAGCGGAGCTTATCGCGTCCTGATAGTCCTTGAGATGGGTTCTGTTGGTGGCCCCCACCTCTTTCAGGAAGGCTCCGGATTTGACCATAACTTCAGGGATTCGAAACGAGCCGCCTATCTCTACAAGCTGACCCCTGGAAACCACGACTTCCCTGTCTTTAGCAAGGGTATTCAAGATAATGAGTACTGCAGCGGCATTATTGTTTACCACAAGCCCTGCTTCAGCTCCGGAAATGCGGCAGAGAAGTTCTTCCACAAGGGCATACCTGCTTCCCCTGAGCCCGGTGTCCAGGTCAAATTCCAGATTGGAATAATGAGCGCAGGCCGAATAGGCAGCCCTGCAGGCTTCTTCAGGCAGTACCGAGCGCCCCAGGTTGGTGTGAATTACCACTCCGGTGGCGTTGATCACCCGCCTGAAACGGGGCTTGACCCGGTCCCTCAGGTAATCCCTCAGACCCGGCCAAAGCGCCTCCACCTCGAGCTCTTCCTCGCCGGCAATCTTACCTGCTCTGATTTCTTCGCGACAGGCATCTAAAAAGTCGTTGATCAGATCCCTGAGCATGGTTCGGGGCATGAAGGCAAGGTCCTCGTCATCCTCCACCCTGCTCAGCAGCAGATCTACCGAAGGTATTTTACGAAATAATGCGGACAATGCTGATGTCTCCTGTAAAAAGCTCATGGCCGGTCAAAGACCAGAGGCCACTTATTGTCAGGATTAAGCCATTGCGGAAACATGGAATATATATAGCCCAGCAGATAAAGAGATCCACAGACCAGAACCGGTTCATCCAGATCCTTACTGCTTAAAAAACCATGCAGGTCGTCCAAAGGTCCGGCCTTTTTCCCCAGAAGGGCCAGAAGCTCTTTTCTATTGATCGCCCTGGTGTGGTGGCCGGTCTCCGGGACCAGAATGTGCCTGGCTGTAAACTTTTTTATTATTTCAGCCATAGGCTTTACTTCCTTGTCACTCAAGCAGGCAAAAACCATAGTAAGGGGACTTATGTTCCGGCTCTTAAGGAAAGTGAGCAATCCGGATAATGCTCCGGGATTATGGGCTCCATCCATGATAATCAACGGTCTGGGACTGACCACATGCATTCTGCCGGGCAGATAAGTATTTTTAAGAGCCTGCAGGCATTTTTCCGGTTCAATTTTTTTCTCTTTCATTCCGGCCAGTACGCGCCAGGCAAGTAGAGCGGTCAAGGCGTTCTGCAGCTGATAATCTCCTGAAAGTCCAAGATCATGCTGATCAATGAGAACTGAAGTCAGTCCCTTCAATCCTGACCTGCCCCCATCTGTCAGATAGAAATCATCCGTGCATAAGAGCCCTGCTCCAGCCCGGGTGCAGGCCAGCTGCACTATGTTCCGGACAAGATGGTTCTTCTGCCTGGCCAGAATAACTCTGGAATTCTTGCATACTGCGGCGACCTTGTCAGCGGCTATCTGGGGTACAGTAGTACCCAGCACCCGGGTGTGATCCAGGTCAATACTGGTAATTACATGCAGCTTTGCGCCAAGACATGAGGTAGCGTCGTATCTGCCTCCCAGGCCGGCCTCAATTATTGCTGCATCCACCTCGGCCTGCCTGAAGATCAAAGCAGCTGTAAGGGTCAGAAATTCGAAATAGGTAAGACCAAGATCCTTACATGCGGAATAAACTTTATTGGCCGCTTCCAGCCAGATTTCATCCGGCAGTATCTTTCCGCCCACCCTGATTCTTTCCTTGACGCTGACCAGATGCGGAGAAGTGAACAGTCCGGTCTTCATGCCGTGAATCAGGGCCAGACTTTCCAGAAACGATGCTGTAGAACCTTTGCCGTTGGTCCCGATCAGCTGGACTGCAGGCAATTCACCATAGCGGAGATCAAGGAGGTACATGCCCTTTTGCATTCTCTCCAGGCCAAGCTGCATGCTGAACAATCCAAGATGATCGAGATATCTTTGTAAGTCTTGAAAATTATTAAATTTATGCATTTTTGTTTAAAATGTGCTTGAAAAGATTATTAAGGTGACATAATATTTATAGTTTGTTACAGTTTACGACCAAGTCGTAAAAATTGTGCAAAGAAACCAGGATATGCTTAAATGCCATTGCACACAAAAAGCCGGAACTGCTTAAACCGTTTCTGGCTCAGGACATATTCATTATTTGTCTGTGCGAAAAACCTAATACCTTAAGTTTTATTAAAATGTCCCTGTTCACCAGACAAGAAGCTCTTGATTATCACAGTATGGGCAGAAAAGGCAAATTGGAAGTTGTGCCGGTTAAACCCTGCACTACACAGAAGCACCTGTCCCTTGCCTACAGTCCCGGAGTGGCTGAGGCCTGCAATGAGATCGTCCGGGATCCAGACCTTGTATTCTCCTATACCAACAAAAGCAATCTTGTGGCCGTGATCTCCAACGGAAGCGCGGTGCTGGGTCTCGGCAGCATAGGACCTCTGGCGGCCAAACCGGTCATGGAAGGCAAGGGTGTCTTGTTCAAGGCTTTTGCAGATATCGATGTATACGACCTGAATATCAATCAGAAGGATCCTGAAGAATTCATCAAATGGGTAAAAATGGTGGAGCCTACATTCGGGGGGATCAATCTGGAAGACATAAAGGCTCCTGAATGTTTCCTCATTGAAGAGACCTTGATCGAGGAGATGGACATCCCTGTTTTTCACGATGATCAGCACGGTACGGCAATCATTTCCGGAGCAGGACTGCTCAATGCCCTGGAAATCACCAATAAAAAAATGGAAAACCTTAAAGTGATGGTCTCCGGAGCAGGTGCCGCAGCAGTTGCCTGCTGCCGGTTTTACGTCCAGCTGGGGCTGACTCCGGAAAACATCTGCATGTTTGATTCCCGCGGCCTGATTCATGAAGGCCGTGAAGATCTGAACAGCTATAAAAGACAATTTGCTCAGAAAAAAGATCTTGGTTCCCTGCAGGATGTCATCAAAGGCGCGGACGTTTTCATCGGTCTGTCGGTCAAGGACCTGCTGAACAAAGACATGGTCAGGACCATGTCCAAACCGGCCATAATTTTCGCCATGGCCAACCCTGACCCGGAAATATCGTATTTTGAGGCCAAGAAGGCCGACCCTGAATGCATTATTGGTACCGGCCGCTCTGATTTTCCCAACCAGGTCAACAATGTATCGGGATTTCCGTTTATTTTCAGAGGCGCTCTTGATGTACGGGCACGCAAGATCAATGAGGAGATGAAGATGGCTGCAGCCAGGTCACTGGCCCTGCTGGCCAGGGAGCCGGTCCCTGCGGAGGTTCTTGAGGCCTACGGCCTGAAAAGGCTCGAGTTCGGTCCGGATTATGTCATTCCCAAGCCTTTGGATCCCAGGATAGTGTCCAGGGAATGTGTTGCAGTGGCTGAAGCAGCCATGGCCACAGGTACTGCCAGGACACAAATCGACCTGGTGAGCTACGAAGATTCCCTTAAAGTCAGGATGAACAAATCTCAAAAAAGAATCCGGGAATTTATAAACTCTTATAATCTTGATTTTTAACACCGCCATGCATGAAATGTCCATCGCCCAGAGCCTGATCCGGATCATTGATCAGGAGATGGCCAGGCACAACGCGAAAAAACTGTTACGAGTCAGCATCACATATGGAAGCATGTCCGGAATCGTACCCGAAATGCTGCAGACGGCCTTCAAAGCCCTGACCAGGGACACCCTGATGCAGGGAGCTGAGCTTGAAACCCGGGAAGTTCCTCTCAAAGTCCGCTGCCGCAGCTGCGCTGAAGTGTTCATCCCCCAGGACGACCTGCTCATCATGACCTGCACGTTTTGCGGAACTGAATTCGGACACGAAATAGTTGAGGGCAAGGAAATGTACGTGCAGGAACTGGAAGTCGAATAAATCAAGGAGAGATGATGCAGATAAAGGTTTTAAGAAATATACTGGAGTCCAACCAGCGATTATCCGACCAGCTGCAGGCCATGTTCAATGAAAAAAGGATCCTGGTCCTGAACCTCATGAGCTCACCGGGAGCAGGTAAAACCACTTTGCTGGAAAAGACCCTGACCAGACTTAAGCATGAATTCAATATGGCTGTTATAGAAGGCGACCTCCAGACCAGCAATGACGCTGAAAAAATCGCCGCCACCGGAGCTCAGGTACTGCAGATCAATACCGGCAGAGGCTGCCACCTGGATGCGTCCATGATCCAGGAAGCAGTTGAGCAGATGGATCTGAACCAGTTGGATATTCTTTTTGTGGAAAATGTGGGCAATCTGGTATGTCCGGCAGAATTTTCTGTGGGAGAGGACTGCAAGGTGACTATATTAAGTGTTGTCGAAGGAGACGACAAGCCTGAAAAATACCCTTTGATCTTTGCTGAATCAAGCGTGCTGATTTTGAATAAAACCGATCTTTTGCCCTATGTTGACTTTGATCCGGACAAGGCTTCGAACATAGCACGTGGCCTCAACCGGAACATCGCCGTTATTCCTGTATCGGCCAGAACAGAAGAAGGTCTGGAGCAGTGGTATGACTGGCTGCGGCAAAGGGTTAACCAGAAAAAAAACAACTGAACTTTTGGAGGACATAATGAAAGATCTGAAAATGGCTTCCGGTTGCCCTGGACAGAAAAACAGGGGAAAGCAGGAGGAAAAAAACGCCAAACTGCACGGGCGCATGAGCAGAATTAAGAACAAGCTGGTGGTCATGAGCGGAAAGGGAGGAGTGGGCAAAAGCACTCTGGCTGCAAATCTGGCTGTCGGACTAAGCCTCAGGGGCTGCCAGGTGGGCCTGCTCGATGTCGATGTTCACGGGCCTTCTATTCCCAGGCTTTTAAGCCTTAGCGGTGAAAAACCGCATGCAGATCATGATCATCTGGAGCCGATTTCCTGGAGCAGAAATCTGTGGGTCATGTCCCTCGGCTTTCTTATTCCAGACGACAACGAAGCCGTAATCTGGCGAGGTCCGGTGAAAATGGGACTCATCCGCCAATTCCTGCAGGACGTCTCCTGGGGCGATCTGGACTGTCTCATTGTGGACTGTCCTCCGGGCACAGGCGATGAGCCCTTGACAGTACTTCAGATGCTGGGTGACAATACCCGGGCCTTGATCGTTACCACCCCTCAGGCGGTGGCTGTTGATGACGTGCGCCGCTCCATCTCCTTCTGCAGGGACATGAACACCCCGATTCTTGGAATTGTGGAGAATATGAGCGGCTTTGTCTGTCATAAATGCGGCGAACATCTGGATATTTTCAATTCAGGCGGTGGAGAGGCTTTGGCCAGGGAGACAGGAACTGATTTTCTGGGCCGCATTCCCATTGATCCTGAAATCGTCCGCTCTGGAGACGAAGGATACATTTACGTAAAAACCCATCCGGAAAGCCCTTCTACACAGAGCATTAACTCCATTCTGGACAGAATGACCCTGGAACAGCTGGTCTGCAGACAATAACCAATAAATCGGTGAGCAGGTTAGTCTTTTTGTCTGTGCGTGTGTATATGTTATTTTTGAAGTTCAACAGGTTGATGCGTCAATGTATACAAACAGGTAAAACGATAACATCATTCAGCGCTGATAAGCGGTGTAATTGAATACTGATCAACCGACTGCTTCTTTACTGTTCAATTGAATCGTCGTCTTTCTGACTAGCTGACTAGTCTTCACCTGACTCACTGATTTACCGATCACAGATTAACTGATTAACCGACCACTGACGCACTGACTTACAGAACTTAACAGGAGGCAACATGGCTGATCCCGGGAGAAAAAAGGGACTTCTGGATAAAATCATGAGTGAGGCGGATGAGACAGCTCATCCTTTTTTGCAGAAAATTCAGGAACACCAGAAGCTTATTATCCTGATCCTGGCAACCATAGTTTTAGTGACTGCTGTCTACAGCGGCTACAACTTCTTTCAGGAAAGAGCCCAACAGCAGGCCATGCAGGAGATGAACCGGATCATGGCCATTCAAGCTGAGCAGGAAAGAATTGAAGCCCTGAACGATTTTCTGGACCGGGCGCCGCAGGCCATGCGCGGCGGCATATTGCTGGAAATTACGCGCATTCATATGGATGCCGGCAGATATGAACAGGCAGCCTCCAGCTTTGAGCGTCTCGGAGAAATTGACAGTACCCTTCGTCCTGTAGCTATCCTGGGGCAGGCCAAGGCCTTGGAGTTTCTGGAAGAATATGACCAGGCACTTGAAGTGCTGGAAAAAGGAGAAGGAGAAATTCCAGCGGAATTCACAAACCAGTTCAATGTCCAAAAGGCATTTACAGCTGAACAGGCAGGAGAATACACAAAGGCCCTGGAGGCTTATGAGGGACTCCTGCTGGAGGCTCATGGCATTGATGACGGCTTTATTCAGTACAAGATAGAAAATCTGCGTCAAAAAATCGAGGATTAAAGGAGCTTGAACAATGAATCTGCTTGATTCCGGACCCGGCACCAGATCTTTACTGCTTGGCAATGAAGCCATAGTCAGGGGGGCGCTGGAAGCAGGTGTGGGTTTTATCTCGTGCTATCCGGGAACGCCTTCATCAGAGGTGCCGGATACTTTTTTCCGCCTCTCAAAACATGGAGACTACCATTTCGAATACTCGATAAATGAAAAAGTAGCCATGGAGGTTGCCGGCGGAGCCAGCCTGGGCGGCGTGCCCTCTCTGGTGACCATGAAGCACGTGGGCGTCAATGTGGCCGCAGATCCCATGGTGACCCTGGCCCATATCGGCACCCCCGGTGGTCTGGTCATTCTCTGCGCGGATGATCCTGGATGTCACTCCAGCCAGAATGAGCAGGACAGCCGTTACTATGTCCGCCTGGCTGGACTGCCCTGCTTTGAACCCTCTACTGCCCAGGAATGCAAGGACATGACCCGGGAGGCCTTTGAGCTTTCCGCCAGGTGGCAGCAGCCGGTGATGCTGCGCACCACTACCCGGGTCAACCACATGCGTGGTCCGGTGGTCTTTGGACCTTTATCCCCTGCACGGACAAAAGGCGCCTTTGCCAGGGAGCCTCAGCGGTTTGTTTCGGTACCCGCAGTGGGCCGGGTGAGGCACAGGGCTTTGCTCGCCAATCTGGAGACAATCCGCGAAGAGGTGAACAGATCGGCCTGGAACAAAATCTATGGTCAGGGCAAAACCGGGGTAATAGCTTCAGGGGTTTCCAGGGCCTATCTTGGTGATGTACTGAAACTTCAGCCCGAACTCATGGTCAAGGTTCTTGAACTGGGTCTTTGCTATCCATTCCCCGATGACCTGGTTTATAATTTCCTTGAAAACCTGGACAGGGTGCTCATCCTGGAAGAGCTGGAACCGATCATGGAAAACGAAGTCAGGCGAATCTGCCAGCAAAAAGGATTGGCCATCCAGGTCAGGGGCAAGGACAAAGACCTGCCTTTGTGGGATGAATATTCCACTTCAATGGTCAGCACTGCCCTGCATCGCCTGCTGAACCTTGATGCACCGGTGGAAACAGGTTGTTCAGTGGACCAGTCGAACCTTCCCGGCCGGCCTCCCAATCTTTGCGCCGGATGTCCGCACCGCTCTGTCTATGTTCAGGTTCGCAAAATATTCGGGGATAATGCAGTATATTCTTCTGATATCGGCTGCTATACTCTGGGTATGCTTCCTCCTTTGAAGACCGCTGACTTTCTGCTGTGCATGGGTTCTTCCGTCTCTACAGGCTGCGGGATGTCCAAAGCAATTGACGACCCGGTAGTAGCTTTCATAGGTGATTCAACCTTTTTTCATTCAGGCATAACCGGACTGATCAATGCGGTGTACAACAAACACGATCTTTTTTTGATCATTCTGGACAACAGAACTACGGCCATGACCGGGCATCAGCCCCACCCCGGAGTGGATCAGGCGGTATTTGAAGGAAAACCGGGAAGAATAGAGATAGAACCACTTGTCCGCGCCTCAGGGGTAAATGAAGTGCGCAGGATCAAGGCCTTGAATCAGAAGGCTCTTTCCATGGCTATTGAAGAACTCAAGAAAATCTCCGGAGTGCGGGTGCTCATTGCCGAAGATCCCTGTCCGCTGTTCGCCAGGAAAGTTCTGGGACAGAAACGAACCAAAAAAGCCCGGGTCGCCGTTTCTGACCAGGCCGCCCTGGAATGCGTGCGCACCCTGGCCTGTCCTGCATTTTACCTGGAAGGAGAAGAGGTGCATATCAATCCTGTGCACTGTGCCGGCTGCATGGTCTGTGTCCAGCTTTGCCCCAGCTTGAAACCTGAGACTGCCGGGAGTTGATTCATGAAACCTATACGCATCTTTTTTGCCGGAGTTGGCGGACAGGGCACGCTGACAGCCACCAGACTTCTTGCTGAAACAGCCCTGGACAGCGGAATTGAGGTCACTGCCGGTGAAATCCACGGCATGGCCCAAAGAGGCGGGGTCGTACACTCATTTGTACTCCTGGGCGGCTATCTGAGCCCCAAGATATCCATGGGCGAAGCGGACATACTTTTAGGATTCGAACCGGTGGAAAGCCTTCGCGCGCTGCCTTATCTCCGACCCGGAGGCCGGGTCCTGGCCAGCGACGCTCCGATCCCCACCCTTTCGGTTTCCATGGGCAGGGAAACTTATCCGTCCATGGAGAATATCAAGGAAGGCATCGGCAAATGCACGGAAAAATTCTTTTTCATTCCCTGCATGGAACTGGCCAAAAAAACCGGGATTGTACAGACAGCAAACACGGTTCTGCTTGGCGCCTTTTTTGCCGCAGGTTATCTGCCGCTCAGCCTGGAAGATTTCCTGCAGAGCATAGAAAAAAGACTTGCTCCCCGACTGGTGGAGTCAAACCTTCAGGCGGCAAGGCTGGGGGCTGAATTTATGGCTTCCGTTTGATAAGCCGGCCAAGCTGAAGAAAGGCCTGCGTTTCATAAGCAATATGAATGAAAACAGCTATCTGATAACCCTGGAAAAGCTGCTTTTGACTCACGGCTGGCATGTTCCTGTGCATGACGGCCTGGAAAAGCTGCTCCGGGCAGCCTGTTCCAAAATGGGATACAAACGCATGTCCCTGGCCATTTTTGATCCCAAAACCCGGAGCATAGAGTTCAGTCTGTACGTAGGCCATTCAGGAAGTCCAAAATATTCCTATACACCGGGCCAGGGCATCATCGGCCAGGTAATCAAACAGCAGTCACCCATTATAGTGCCGCTGATGAAAGATGATCCCAATTTTCTGAACCTGGCCTTTGACCGTTCTCCTGAAGACCTGTCTACCCTGTCATTTATTTCCGTACCAGTTAAAAGGCAGGGTCCGGAGGAAACTCCGGAGATATTGGGGGTATTGAATGCGGAAATGGAGGCGAGGGATCTGACTGAACTGGAAGAAATCTGCTGTTTTCTGCAGGTGCTGGGAATATTTATCGCCAGACAGGTTTCTTTTTTGCAGGAAGAAGTAAGCAGGCAAAAAGAACAGCCCCTGTTCTGCATGGGTGATGAGAACACGGCCGGACAAACTTACGTCCCCAGCAAGCTCATCTTCACATCCAAAGTCATGAACCAGATCATGAATCAGATCATGCAGGTCGCTACCAGCCGGGCTACCGTTCTCCTGCGCGGCGAATCCGGCACCGGCAAGGAACTTCTGGCAGAAGCCATACATAACTTAAGCCCCAGAAAAGATAAGCCGTTCATCAAGCTCAACTGTGCTTCCCTGCCGGGAGAGCTTCTGGAAAGCGAGCTTTTCGGATATGAACGCGGTGCCTTTACCGGAGCGGTTGGACAGAAAAAGGGACGCTTTGAACTGGCGCACAAGGGATCCTTGTTTCTGGACGAAATAGGCGAACTGGGTGCCGAGGCCCAGGCCAAACTGCTTCGCGCGGTCCAGGATGGGGAGATACAAAGACTTGGCGGGGAAAAAACAACAATGGTCAATGTGCGCAACATCTGCGCCACGCATCAGCCCCTGGAAATGCTTATAGAACAGGGAAGGTTCAGAGAAGACCTTTATTACAGGATCAATGTTTTTCCCATCTTCATCCCTGCCCTGCGGGAGCGCAGAGAAGACATTCTCCCTCTGGCCGAACACTTTCTTCAGCTTTTCTGTTCTGATTACGAAAAAAACATAAAAAGAATATCCACCCCGGCCACAGATCTGCTCATACAGTATCACTGGCCGGGAAACGTGCGCGAACTGAAAAACTGTCTGGAAAGATCAGTGCTCATCTGCAATGAGGAGGTAATCCGCACCTATCATCTCCCTCCCACGCTGCAGACGGCGGAAAGTACCGCCACTGATCACGACCTGCCTTTTGTGGAATCTGTGGCCAGGTTTGAACAGGAAATCATCATAGACGCGCTGAAAAAGGCCCGGGGTAATATGCTCCAGGCCGCCAGGAACCTGAGGGTCAGCTACAGGATCATCAATTACAAAGTTAAGAAATACAGAATCAACCCCAAGCGATACGTTACAAAGTGATCAGTGGTTCGCTCCGCTTCTTCTCTTGAATTCTCTTCATCTCTTAAGTCGCTTAATTCAAACTTCCCAATTTCCATCTGCCTGCCGGCCATCGACTACTGACTACTGTCTTCCTTCCTCTGAATTCCAGCATTCCAGTATTTTCATCCCGTGAAATATGCGAAGTATCAACACAGCGGATTTCACCGGAGCCAGTATTACCAGCATCTCTTAATGATTCCACTGATAACCGATAACCGATAACCGATAACCGATCACCGACCACTGACTACTGTCCACTGACTACAGTCCACTGACTTACAGACTCTTCCCGATCAGTTCGCCGAACTCCTGGCATCCAACCTGGGTGGCTCCTTCCATCTGTCTGGCCAGATCCCGGGTCACCCTTTTGCCTGCAAGCGTTTTTTCCAGGCCCATATAGATCAATTCAGCAGCCATCTCCCAGCCGGCATGCTCCAGAAGCATGGCTCCGCTTAAAATAAGGCTGCCGGGATTGACCACATCCTTGCCCGCCTGGGAGGGAACTGTTCCGTGAGTGGCTTCAAAAAAAGCCAGCTGGTCGCTCATATTCACTCCCGGAGCAAGTCCCAGTCCTCCTACCTGTGCTGCCAGAGCATCTGAGAGATAATCTCCGTTAAGATTGGTGGTGGCAATAACGCTGTAAAGCTCAGGTTTTAAGATGACCTGCTGAAACATGGCATCAGCTATTCTGTCCTTTATGACCAGACCGTTCCGGCCGCTTTCAGCTTCTGCTTCGGTAATCGTCTGATTTGAGAATTCTTCTCGGGCCAGCTCATAGCCCCAGTTCATGAAAGCCCCTTCGGTATATTTCATGATGTTGCCCTTGTGCACCAGAGTCACGCTTGTCCTGTCCCTGGCAAGAGCGTATTCAATGGCTTTACGTACCAGCCTCTTGCTGCCCTTTTCAGTGATCGGCTTTATACCTACTGCTGCTTCCAGGTTAATATCGGCCTGCATTTCATCGCGAAGGAATCCGGTCACTTTTCTGGCTTCAGGAGATCCTGCGGGCCATTCAATCCCGGCGTATACGTCTTCTGTATTTTCGCGGAAAACAACCATATCAACCAGCTCAGGTCTCTTCAGCGGCGATCCGATTCCCTTGAAGTACCTGACCGGTCTGATGCACGCATAAAGGTCCAGAACCTGCCTCAAGGTCACGTTCAGGCTGCGAAATCCTTTGCCTACTGGAGTGGCCAGTGGCCCCTTGATAGCCAGATCCGTCCCTCTTAGAGCATCGATGGTGACCTGCGGCAGATATTCTCCGGTCTCCTTAAAGGCCTTTTCTCCGGCCAGTATTTCCTTCCAGTCAATTTGATGCTCTCCCTGGTAAGCCTTTTCCAGGGCCTGATCCATTACGGGCTTTGCCGCTCTCCAGACTTCCGGTCCGATTCCGTCTCCCTCAATAAAATAAACGGTCTTACGCACTATTAAATTCTCCTTTTCCTGTCATCTGTCCTTTATCTTCTTTCTTCCTGCCTTTGATCTCTTACGGCCCGCTGCATCAGCAGCATATCGGCCAGAACCAGCATGACCATGGCCTTCAGCACAGGTACGATACGCGGGATGGCGCTTATGTCGTGCCGACCTGTAATGCTTATTTCTGTTTCCAGGCCTTCCCTGGTTATGGTCCTTTGATTTATTGAAATGGAGGGTATGGGCTTTATCCCCGCCCGGACAACTAAGGGCTGTCCGGAAGATATTCCGGCAAGTACTCCACCGGCATTGTTGGACATAAAACCTTGAGAGCTCATCTGATCATTGTTTTCGCTGCCTTTAAGCCTGCAGGCTTTAAACCCGGCCCCTATTTCCACTCCTTTGACCGCGCCTACGCCCATCAAGGCATAAGCCAGCCTGGCGTCCAGCTTGTCAAAGACCGGCTCACCCAGCCCGGGCGGCACATTTTCGGCATACACCTCTACGATTCCCCCCAGACTGTCTCCAGCGGCCCTGACTTCCCGGACAAGCTCCTCCCATCTGCTAAGGATTTTTTTGTCCGGTGAGGCAAAAGGATTGTCCTGAGCCTGTCCCCTGTTTTCCACAGAGGCCCTGATCCCTCCCAGCTCAACGGTATAGGCCCGGACTTTAATGCCCATGGTTTTCAGCAGTTCCTGGGCCACTGCGCCGGCAGCCACCCTGGCTGCGGTCTCCCGCCCGGAAGACCGGCCTCCTCCACGATAATCGCGAATCCCGTACTTGGCTTCATAGGTGAAATCCCCGTGTCCGGGTCTGAAGACGTCCTTGATCCGTGAATAATCTTTCGAGCGCTGATCCTTATTAGCTATATAAAATCCAATGGATGTCCCGGTCGTTTGACCCTGAAAAACACCCGAAAGAATCCGCACCCTGTCTTCTTCTTTTCTTGTGGTGGATGAAAGGCCGGTGCCGGGTCTTCGTCGATCAAGCTCTTTCTGGACAATCTCTTCGCTCAAGGCAATGCCTGGAGGGCAGCCCTGAATCACGCCCCCAAGCCCCGGACCGTGCGACTCGCCAAAGGTGGTCACCCGGAATATGCGTCCAAAGGAATCTCCGCTCATATGTCTGCTCAGGTTTAAAATTTCATCAGGTTCAGTCCGATGTCAGCATTGAATTCCCTTTCAATGCCGCCCTGGACCTGATCAATGACCACTTCACATGTCCCGCTGATCAAAGCCTTGTTCAGATGACCGCCATAGGCCCGGCACTCAATATCCGACAGGGTGGCGTGCACGTGCAGATAGACTTCGCCCTCCTTGGTGGTAACATTACCTGTCAGGGCTGTGATTTCAAAGTCTCCTGTAAGATCTGTGGCTTTATAGGTCTTGGTTTTGGTTTCAAAAAGCCCCAGGGTTATCTGTCCGGCGGCTCCTATGCCGCTTATTGAACCCAGGGTGATTCCCTTTTGTCTGCAGAAAGCGGCAAGAGTTTCCAGAACCTCTTCACCCTTGTCTATGCGCAAAAACCATTTCTGCCCTGCCTGCCTGTAGTCCATTTTTCCCTCCAGCGAATTTATTCTGAGTAAAAATAATCGTTTTCCGGATTAAGGATAAGCATCCTCAACTGCGGATCAAACTCCTCTACCCGTTTAAGGGCTTGTAGACAAGACTTTAATGAATCCTATGACAGCTTATCATATTCATGTACATCCTGTCTGATTTATTTTTATTTTCTCACACTCGATTCATGACCCGCCCCTGCAGATAAGCTCTGCCTTCCTCTCAGGCGAAACCTGTAGCTTATTGACATCTAACCCGGAAATGATCAGAAGACTTGTCTGTCAGGGAGTTTGACTTAAGTCTTTGCGTGAGGAATGAATTGAATAGATTGAACATATGAATTACCAGGAGGAAAAAATGGAAAGCATAAACATTTTTGAGCGGGGAACCTTCAACGAAAAAGCAATGAAAAAACTTCTTGTGCATGACAGTCCGTATTTCAGAATCATTAATTTTAATTTCGAACCCGGACAGGAATTGCCGATTCATTCACATGATCTGGAAGGAGAATTGAGCATACAGATTATCGAAGGTGAAGGTGAGTATCTGGCCCAGGATCGGAACATACCGGCCAAAACCGGAGACATACTGATCTGCGCCGTCAGTGAACCGCACGGGGTCAGAGCCAATACCAGGATGCGGGTACTGGTGACTATAGCCCCTCCTCTGTAGAGCAGGACTCATTTACTTAAACGATCTGAGAGAATTTGCTGTATGCCGGATATGGATTAACTCATGATCTGTTATTTTATTTCAACTGTTTCCACAGGGCAGACAGAATCTCTCAGATCAGCAAGAGTAGTGCTGTGCAGCCTGGTTGACACCGCATGGTTGATATCATTCCAGACCATTCTGGTCTTGCAGTACTGGTGCTTTTCACATTTTTCCGGCTCGCCGAGACAGGGGCACAACTCAATCCTGCCCTGAACTGCTTCCAGAATTTCTCCCAGGGTGATTGAATCCGGAGAGGAAGCCAGTACGTATCCTCCGCCTGGACCTCTTAAGCCGTCCACCAGACCGGCCTTGCGCAGCAGACGAACGATCTTTTCCAGGTATTTCTCCGAAATGCCCTGTCTTTTGGCGATGGTCCGGATGCGGATTGGTCCGTTTTTCTGATTTTCAGCCATGTCCAGCATCAATCTGGTGCCGTAGCGGATTGTAGTTGAAAGCTTCATTTCTCCCCCCTTTTTCAAAAATTTCCAAACGAATTCATACTTTATAAGTATGTTTAAAGAATTAAAACAGGGCAAAATAAATGTCCAGAATTTTTTACTATATAGTTTAGCATGAATAAAATACAAAAAGATATTTTTCAAATAAATTCGGATGCAAACCGGGAGCCGTCCTTTGTCCTGTAAAAAAAGTCTGCCGGACAGAATGACGTAAAGATTGCAAGCTGGAAATTATTTTTGCATATCCAGGCCTGCGCATATGGCTGAATAAATTCGGGCGGCGCTGGTCACTTCAGTCAAGGTGGTCTGTTCGTCTTGAGTATGAGCTGTTTCCAGAGATCCAGGCCCGAGGATAACCGGCTTTACTCCCGCCCGGTAATAGAGATTGCCGTCTGAATGCGACCTGAAGACGTTTTCATAATAAGGCAATCCCAGGTGTTCATAAACTGACCGCAGTTGACCGGCCAGGTGATTATCCCCTCCAAGATCATAGCCGGAGAAGGAAGTATTAAAACCCACCTCCAGACTGAGGTCCGGGATGAACTCATGCGCCTCCATAGATCTTTGCCTGATGCGGGTTTTAATGTCTCCGAGGTCTACCTCTGGAGGCAGATGCACGTCAATCCAGGTCTCGCAACGGTCAGGGACCACGAAGCCGGCGCTGGATGAGTTCATCTCCCGGATCGAATAAACCAGTTTTGAACCCGCTTCCTGAAACAATTCGTGCCTTCCCAGATACAGAAGGACTTTAAGCATTGATTCCACGGCATTATGGCCCAGCTCAGGCAAAGATGAATGACTCTTGCGCCCTGTTGTTTCCAGATAGACCTCAAGATATCCGAAATGAGCGTAGCATACGGAAAGGTTGGTAGGCTCCCCGACAATCACCCAGGGGGGGCGTCTTTTTTCCAGGAAAACTTCACTTCCGTCGCCGCTCTCTTCTTCCCCGACCACTAGGGATAGACCCACCGACGGGCGTTCTTCGGGTTTAAAGGCTTTGGCCAGGGCCACAAAAGTCTCCACCATGGCCGCGCAGCCGCCTTTCATGTCCGCGCTGCCGAGTCCGCGGATGATTCCTCCCTGCTCATGCGGACCTTCTTCATCAAAATCCCAATAGGCTACTGTATCCACGTGCCCGACCAGGTAAAGCAGAGGATCGCCCTGACCCATGGTCAGGTGCAGATTGAAGCGGTCCTCCTCGACTTCTTCACGGGAGACCTTCAGGCCATGGCTGGTCAGATAATTTTCCAGATAAACCTGTATATCTTTTTCCTTGCCCGAAGGAGAGTATATCTCAAGCATATTCACCAGCACGCTGAGCAGCCGCTGGGGATCAATCTCCCTTAGAGCTCTCTCAATTCTCTCATGCATCTCATTTTCTTGTTTGCGGCAATGACCTATGTTCCAGATTCATTGATCAGGGATTCAACCGGAGCAATCCTTTTTTTCGAAGGCTTTTTCTGCTGGACAATCGATTTTCTTCCCGCCTTGGTCCTTTTGGCCTTGCTGCGGGACTTTCTGGTCAGATTCATACTCATGAAAACATGTTCGGTCATGTCGCCAAAACCCTCCTTCTGAAAAAAACGGATGGCCGAAGAGTTGTCCGCTGCGGTATCCACTATGACCATGCGCACCCCGGTATTTTCCATGCGCCTGACTATCTCCTTGAACAGGCGCTGCCCTATTCCTGCATGCTGCAGGTTTTTGCGCACCCCGAGCCAGGTCAGATAGCCGTATTTCCAGGCTGATCTGGGCTTTTCCACTGTGGTGGCCAGGGCAAACCCCACTATATGTTCATCGAGCTCCGCCACCAGACACAGTTCCTGATCAGTGCTGAACAGGTTGATGATTTCATATTCGTCCCAGGTGCGGTAAAGACTGGTGGAAAACTCCGCGGTAAATACCTCCTCCCCGATATGAAACACCGGGGCCAGATCATCTATGCCCATTTCTCTTATGCGTATTCTGGAAGGCTTTATGTCCTCCTCCTGGTTATCCATCTATTCCCTCCGTCTTGTGTTTAATTAATGATTTTATAATATTCTCTTTAATCGTTTGCAAACTTTCAATAGACCCGCGTAGGTGGTCAGATTGAAAGTAAAAAGAGTCATTCCTGAAACGCGGATATCAACCGAACAACAGATCTGACATCCTCATGTTATAAGCATGTAAATAAAACTTTAAAAAAAGTCGATACAGGTGTAGATGTGTTTTAATTTTTCGAAAGATCCGTTCTTTTTGGATCCAGACAACAGACAAAGATCAGGAAGGCGCTCAAATGACGGCTGATTTTTCATATACCGAAACAGAATGCAATCTTCTGGTTCTTAACTATGCGTCTATATTGCTCAACCAAAGCCACAACCATAAGCAGCTTGTGGAAGTCGCCCTTGAGAGCATCGTCGATTTCAGCAAAGCTGACAGTGCGGCCCTGTTTTTTTTCGATGAAAATACCGGTCAGCTGAGGATGAAGGGTTTATTTGCTGATGAAAGGATCAAACATATTCGCAACAGCGAAGCTCCTCTTCTTGATGATGCTGATTTGAAAGTCGTGTTTTCCAGCAGTTACTTTACAGGTTCTGATTATTTTCCAGACGCATGCCGAAAGATTATGGAACCTTGGTGGGGTCAATGTCAGGAAGGATGTCTTTGCATACCCATAGTCAATATCAAAAATAAAAAGCATGGCGCGGTTTTTCTGAGATATGAAGATAAAAGGCAGGTCGGTTTTGAACATTTTCAATATCTGCGCCAGTTCATGACGGTGCTGGCCATTGCCGTTGACAACTACCGGCTTTTTGAGATGGCGGTTGTGGATGGCCTAACCGGTCTCTTTGTCAGGAGATATTACGACCTGCGAATAAAGGAAGAACTTGCAAGGTTGAAACGCCTCAAGCATGGCTGCCTGGTAGTCACGCTTATTGATATGGATAATTTCAAGAAGATCAACGATACCTTTGGGCATCCTGAAGGCGACAGAGTGCTCAGGGAGTTTGCCGGGATTCTTCAGGGATGCATCCGCAGAGATATTGATATAGCCTGTCGTTACGGTGGGGAAGAGTTCATAGTTCTTATGCCCGAAACATCAATGTCCCAGGCATTGCATGCAGCGCATCGCCTGCAGAATGCCTGTGCCGAACACGATTTCAAGATCCAGAACCACAAAGTGTCTTTTTCTGCCGGACTGGCATCCTGTCATGCCCCTGGCCTGCTTTCACCGGAAGAGATATTGAAAACAGCAGATTCCAGGCTATACCAGGCCAAACAATCAGGAAGAAACAAGGTGGTCTGGAATGATTCCAGTATCTGCTTAAAACCGGGTTATTGACCAACCGTTTGGCTTAACAGTAAAAAAGCCGCATGCATTGGTCGATACCGGCTATCTGTAAAATCACTCTGCTCAATCTGGGTGTATTAATGCTGATTCTGTTTATTGACATCTTTTTCTAATCCTTTACTGAATATTAAGTAAGATTGAACAGGGCTGATTCAGAATGGTTCTGTTCAGGAACCTGTGGGCCTGAGGATTGTCTGCAATGAAAAACAGGATGAAAGTGCTAAGCTAAACATGATTTCTAAAGCATATGTCAGAACAGACAGAAACAGTTAAAGCGATCTAAACTTTATTTGTTAATCATCATTCTATGGAGAAAGTATTATGAGCAAAGAACAACTGCCCAGACATTATCAATTGCTGCAGGAACAGCACCCTGATTTCATGCACGCACTGTCCAGGCTTGGCCAGGCTGTGCGCAAAGAAGGGCCCCTTGATGAAAAGACAGTGGAACTTATCCAGATGGTCGCGGCTGCGGCTTTAAGACTTGAAGGCGCGGTACACAGTCATGCACGCAGGGCACTGGAAGCAGGGGCAAGTTCTGAAGAAATCCGGCACGCCCTGATTGTCGCCACTTCCACCACTGGATTTCCTGCGGTATCTGCGGCCTTGAGCTGGGTTATGGATATTACTGGAGAAAAGGAGCCCGCAAACCGTTAAGAAATTTCGCGCGTCCTTAACCTTTTCCTATCACGCCCATGCTGACTTGCAGAGCGGCGGCCTGCTAAAGCGGCCTACTGAAAGCAGCCTGTTTAAAAGACATCGGTTTTAAGTAGGGCGGGCTTCTCCGAAGCCCAGCCCAAATACTTTTTCTGTTAAATACTTATGCCGCGCAATGTACAGAATTCAGCGCATCTATAAATACGGGCCTGCCACGCCTAAGGCGTGGTTCGCGGCGGCCTGCTAAAGAGCGGCGGCCTGCTGAAGAGAGCCGCAGGCTATCGACAAATTATTCTGCTTAGTAAGCTGGGCTTCAACGAAGCCCAGCCCAATGTTCAGAAATCTGCTCAGACCTTCGGCACAAATTTCTTCAGGAACCAGATGCCCTCCCCCATGTAAATTATTATTCCTGTCCAGATGAAAACAAACGAAATCAGCCTGGCGGCAGAAAAGGGTTCTTCAAAGACAAAAAGCCCCAGCAGAAACATTATGGTAGGACCGATATACTGCAGGATGCCCACTTCCACCAGCCGAAGTCTTCTGGCGCTGAAGGCGAACAGCAGTAACGGCAGTGAAGTAACTAAACCCGCTCCAATGAGCAGAAGATCGATCTGCAGTTCCAGGGCGGTGAAACTGCCCTGCCCCGGGCTGAGCAGCAAAAACGCCAGGGCCGGGCCGCTCATGATCGCGGTTTCCAGCCACAGACCCGGAAGAGACTCGGTGCGTACCACTTTTCGGATCAGTCCATATATAGCAAATGTAAAAGCCAGCACAAGCGCAATCCAGGGTACCTGTCCATAATTGAAAACAAGGTTCAAAACTCCTGCTGCAGCCAAAAAAATAGCCAGAAGCTGCAAAGGCCGCAGTTTATCCCTGAATACCAGACAGCCCAGAAGAACATTGACCAGCGGATTTATATAATAGCCAAGGCTGGCTTCGATGACAAAACCGGCATTCACTCCCCAGATGTAGGTCAGCCAATTTACGGACAAAAGAAGACTACTGAATCCCAGAAGCAGTACGCTTTTTTTTGAAGAAAAAAGGCTGATTACTTCCAGCCATCTTCTGCTCAGAGTAAGAATCAGAGCCACAAAAACAAAGGACCATACAATGCGGTGGCAAAGAATTTCTGTGGCGGGCAAAGCTGCCAGTCCTTTCCAGTAGATCGGCAGGAATCCCCACAAGGTAAAGGCGCCTATTCCCGCCAGCAGTCCACTCCAGCTTCCTGCAGATGACTTGTCAAACATGTTCATAAAATTTGTCTATTTCATAAATATTCTGCAGTGCTGCAGTTGCCTGCGTATTAATAACAAACAGACCTGAAAGTCCACCAATTGAAGTTATTGGTTATATGAAACTTTTGGTATAATTTAATTTCGAGGTGAAAATTTTAAGTCCCGTAAGAATCGGATATTGTCGTGCTATTTGCTGGTTAGCAAGTCCAAACACCTGTGATGGAGGTCGAAAAAGTTTTGGCGCGTAAAGACCGGGGGACATGCAGACCTGCCTGTCCCCCGGATATTAATCAGATGGCTTCTTCTCCGGATTCGCCGGTGCGGATGCGTACCGCATTTTCCACCGGATAGACGAAAATCTTTCCATCGCCGACCTTATCAGTACGAGCCGCTTTTATGGTGGTCTCCACAGCCTGTTCCACCTGCTTATCCTGCAGAATGACCTCTATTTTGACTTTAGGCAGAAAATCCACATCATATTCCGCTCCCCTGTAAATTTCCTTGTGACCCATCTGGCGTCCAAAACCTTTTACTTCGGTCAAAGTCATACCCTTGATTCCCATATCGGCCAGCGCTTCTTTGACCGCTTCAACCTTAAATGGCCTGGTGATGATCTCCAGTTTTTTCATTACGCCTCCATAGTTTTATAATAATCTATTAAATGTCCCTGCCGTCAGTATCGGACCGCATTCCTACCTGACTCCCTTGGAGCCGACGAATTCAGGGTAAGCATTCATTCCGCAATCAGCCATATCAAGACCCTCATACTCCTCTTCCTCGCTGACCCTGATGCCTATGACCGCTTTTATGGCCAGCCATATCAAAAGGGAGGCACCGAACATCCATGCAAAAATAACCCCGATTCCTGCCAGCTGACCGCCTATGGTGGCTTCCGGGTTGGAGAAGAGCACTGCCAGAACTCCCCATATGCCTACTACTCCGTGTACGGATATGGCGCCTACGGGATCGTCGATTCTCATCCGGTCCATAAAGACAATGGAGAAGATAACTATAGCTCCGCCTACAGCCCCGATAAAAGAGGCCAGAATCATGGGCGGCAGGCTTGGCTCGGCAGTAATGGCCACCAGGCCGGCCAGAGCGCCGTTCAGGGCCATGGTCAGATCGGCCTTGCCGAACCTCAGCCTGGAGACTATGAGGGCCACTACCAGACCTGAAGCCGCGGCAATATTGGTATTGGCAAAGACCTGGGCCACTGCGTTGGCTGATTCAACATCAGAAATCTTCAGCTCAGAACCGCCGTTGAATCCGAACCAGCCCATCCAGAGAACCATTGTCCCCAGGGTGGCCAGAGGCATATTGGCTCCTGGGATGGCGTTTATCTTTCCATCCGGGCCGTATTTTCCTTTTCTGGCTCCCAGCAGGAGCACTCCTGCCAGGGCTGCGGCAGCTCCGGCCATGTGCACGATGCCTGAACCTGCGTAATCGGCGTAACCAAGTTCATCCAGAAATCCGCCGCCCCAGCTCCAGTATCCTTGAACAGGATAAAGGATCCCGGTCAGGATTACTGCAAAGAGCAGAAAGGACCACAGTTTCATGCGTTCAGCCACGGCACCGGAAATGATGGACATAGCCGTGGCTACAAAGACCACCTGGAAGAAAAAGTCCGATATGTTTGAATAATAGGGGGCGTCTTCCCCGCCTGCCAACACTTGAGCCACGGAGTTGTCCCCGCTGACGAGAAAGCTTGATCCCGGTATCAGAGATCCGCCATCCCCGTACATGATATTGTAGCCAACCAGCATATACATGATGCAGGCAATGGAATACAGGGCCACGTTTTTGGTCAGGATCTCCACCGTGTTTTTTGATCTGACCAGTCCTGACTCGAGCATGGTGAATCCTGCCGCCATCCACATGACCAGCAGCCCGGACAAAAGGAAATAGAATGTGTCCAGAGCGTAACTAAGTTCCAGAAGACCTTCCATTGATCAACCCTCCCTGTTGCAATGAGATTATTACTTTATTGTAAATTTTGTTGAAATACTTAAGCCACGATGTCTCCCGAAGGGATCAATCTTACAAATTATAAATCACCTACGGCGCTCGGGGATGGGCTCCGATCCAGAAATACAAGGCGTACATAGATTTCTCCATAAAAAATTTTACTGTTTCCCGGATTTAAATACCATTTTCTTCCATCAACAGAGCAACAAAAATACCAGGTGACTTAAGCCCTTGAATTTGCAACATATTTGTTCAAATGGCTTTTCAGCCAGTTTTACAATTATGTTATAAAATAGATTGAGATATTAATGAAAAGAAAGAAACGCAGGATTTTTGAGCTATACAGGCTTGCTTTTGTCAGCCAAAATTTAAACTGGTTAGCACAAAGTGCTGTTATCAAAGGTTAAAAACAACAGCTGAAAAGATTAGAAGAGATACTACAAAAATGTGAGAATGGATATGGACAAAATGTAAGCAGTATCAATTCCGGCAAGGATTTGGAGATTTACCCGCGCTAGGACGGTTAAGAAGAGATGAGTGATTGGAGATGGGTAAGTGAGCTTGAAAAAAATTGATGAGCCAATGTTGGCAGCTCGATTGTTGTGGTGCCGGGGGAGAGACTCGAACTCTCATGGGGTCGCCCCCGCGGGATTTTGAGTCCCGTGCGTCTACCAATTCCACCACCCCGGCATGTATCTGTTTCATATAATTCATGCCTGATTCAGTCAATATCTTTTTGGCTTCCTGGAAACAGGGAAATTCTTTGACCGGGCCAAATTGCTGTGGCATGATTATTTATTAATTCAATTAGGATTTTTACCCCAAATCAAATGGAGTCTTCATGCTCAATGAAAAATTCTTAAACGATCTAGAACGCTACATTAAGTCCGGTGAACTTGAAGAAGATTTCGAGCACTCCTCAGAAGACAGACGCCTGGAGATCCTGGATTACCTGGAGAGGCTTATGGATCTGGCTGAGATTGCCGATGAAACAGCGACCAGGCTCATCTTCAAAAATACCGGACTGGGGCAGATGTTTGGTTCCGGGGAGAACGATGAATCCAAATAGTCAAGCCGAGGTATGCTGAGTGTCCTTTTTATTTGACCTGCACGTTCACTCTCAAATCTCCGCGTGCAGCACTTTGCCCATAAGAGACATCCTTAAAAGATCCAGATCATTGGGCCTGCATGGAGTATGCATAACCGACCATAATTCGTTGCAAGCCAGAAATCACGTTCGGGAAGGAATTCAGGATGACGGACTGTGTGTGGTCATCGGGCAGGAATGTTCCACCCAGGAAGGTCACTTTCTTGTTTTCGGCGCGGCAAAGAAACTGCCGTCATTCATGCCGGCCAGGGATATGCTGCGCATGGTTCAGGACATGGGCGCGGTGGCCGTGGCCGCACACCCTTTCCGGGTTATGCAGGAAATTGACGAAAGACTGGCTGAAGCAGGCCTGATTGAATACGCAGAAGGGATAAACGGAGGCAACACCAGCCAGGAAAACGCCATGGCCAAAGCCTGGCAACAAAAATATCAGGTGCACCTTACCGGAGGAAGCGACGCTCATCATCTGAGTGATCTGGGAAGAGCAGTCACCAGGTTCTTTGAACCCATCCATTCCGTTGATGAGCTGATCAAAGCGCTTAATAGCAAGAGATTTGAACCCTGCTACAATCCTTTTTCCGGATCTTACAGGCACTGGCTGGAAGCTCTGAGGCTTTTGTCCTGGCGATGAGCAGGCTTAATAAAATCAAGAAAAAAGGCGCCCTGAAGCGCCCATTAATAATGCAAAATCAGCAGGCCTGCACCGGTTCAGTCTGCGGCAGTCTTTCTGGTACGGGAACATTTAACATGTGTCCCTGATTATCAAACTCAACCCAGCTCAGATAATCGTCCTTATTTTTATCCAGAAAGCGCAGAAAAGAGTTGTTGAAGGCATGGCCTGAGCAATGCACATCAAAAGCTCCCCAGACAGGCGTACCCATCAGAGCCATGTCGCCCATAAAGTCCAGAATCTTGTGCCGGACCAGTTCATCGCTGAACCTGAGACCGTCGGGGTTGATCACCCCGTATTCGTCAAGAACCACTGCGTTGTTCAGCGATCCCCCCAGGGCCAGGCCCATGCTCTGCAGCTTTTCCACATCCTGAAGAAAGCCGAATGTTCTGGCTTTGGCCAGGGATCTTATGAACTGCTGTGGATCGTGCTCGAAACTGAAGGATTGTCTGCCGACCATGGGATGGGCGAAATCGATGGTGTAATTGATTTTAAGCCCTTTGTAAGGCTTTACTTTTATCCACCGCTCACCACTTTTATACTCCACATGCCGGTTGAAGCTAAGGATTCTTTTGGGCAACCGCTGTCTTCGAAACCCTACGGAGCGCAGCAGAAAAACAAAGGTAGCGGCGCTTCCATCCATGATTGGCAGCTCGTCCCCGTGCACCTCGATATAAAGATTGTCAATGCCCAGACCGAAGACTGCGGCAAGAAGGTGCTCAACAGTTGAAATGGATGCTTCGCTGTTCCCGATAGTGGTGGCCAACTCAGTGGATATCACCTGGTGCGGACTGAGGTTAAATCTCCTTGAGCCGTCCACTCCCTTGTGCACAAAGACCAGTCCGGTATCTTCCGCAGCAGGACGCAAGTGCAGACACACCCTCTCTCCTCCGTGCAAACCTATGCCAAAGCACCGAATATCCTTTTTGATAGTCTGCTGCCTCATTTCTTCCTCCTGCCCTGCGTAAGCAAAAATCACGCCGAAAATCCTTTTGCCATAACCTCCCACAATTCAAGGATTTTTTTAGGCGCGCCTTCGGCATTTTTGTGGTTTTTTCACAAAAATTGTATATTTACAACACCACAGTTCTTATTTAAGGGTTGACAGCCTTCATTATTCTGTCTCTTCCAGCCAGATCCTTAAGTACTTTCAATTCCTTCCAGCCATAAAAGATTTTTTTGACCTCTTCAGCCTGGCTGCAGCCGAATTCCAGAAGCAAAACACCCTCTTGACGCAATACTCTGCGGGCGGTGATGCTCAGTAAGCGTATATGCTCAAGACCCTCAGCAGAAGATAAAAGAGCGGGTTCAGGTTCAAAATCCCTGACTTCGCGGCTTGCCTGCTCATAATCGCTTAAAGACAGATATGGAGGGTTGCAGACTATCAGATCCAGGCTGTCCGCCTTGATCCCTCGCCCCATATCTGAAGCAACAAAAAGAATTCTGTCCTGCAACCCATGGATCAAGGCATTTTCCCGGGCAACATTTAGTGCTTTATAACTGATATCGCAGCCAAGACCCTGAAACAAGGGAAACCTGAAGGCAATGCATACAGCCAGAGCTCCGCTGCCAGTACCAATATCAGCAAACAAGGCCCTGTCTGACGGATCAAAAATCTTGTCAACAAGATCCACGATCATTTCTGTTTCCGGTCTGGGTATAAGTACGTCCGCGGAGATCAGGAAATCCAGTCCAAAAAATTCTTTCCGGCCAAGGATGTAGGCAACCGGCTCACCTTTTGATCTGCGCTGAATGAGCTCGGCAAAGCGACGGGACGCTTCATACCCGACAGGATCATTCAAAACAATCAACAGCTTTTCCAGGGAGCAATCAAGAACATGCGCCAGGAGCAGCCTGGCTGAAAGAGAAGGTGAATCAACGTTACGGCTGCGCAGCAGGTCAGCGCCCCATTCAAGCAATTCCGCTGTGGTCTTCATGGGAAAAAATTCCTGAGGTCCTGCAGGCTGATACCTGTCAGGACAGGGTTAATGCGCAGGATCATGATGGAAGACCCATAGATGCCGGGTGCGGTTGGCTCCAGAATCAGGCAGCCTGCGCTTCCTGCAGGGCCTGGGCCTGAAAATGCTGAATCAGGGGGTCAAGGATCTCATCCATCTGGCCTTCCAGAATGGACTCAAGATTGTATGAAGTCAGATTAACCCGGTGGTCGGTTATTCTGCTCTGGGGAAAATTGTATGTGCGTATTCTTTCCGAACGGTCGCCTGAACCTACCTGAGCCCTGCGGTTTTCATCAAGTTCCTTTTTCTGTTCTTCCTCGCGAATCTTAAGCAGCCTGGAGCGCAAAACCTTCAGGGCCTTGGTTTTGTTTTTATGCTGCGATTTTTCATCCTGACAGGAAACGACTATGCCGGTAGGCTCATGCGTCACCCTGACCGCGGAATCAGTAGTGTTCACGCTTTGCCCTCCAGGACCTGAAGACCTGAACACATCCACACGAAGATCATTGGGGTCGATGTTGATGTCCACCTCTTCGGCCTCAGGCAGAATCGCCACTGTAACCGCAGAAGTGTGCACCCTGCCCTGGGATTCCGTTTCCGGAACTCTTTGCACCCGGTGCACTCCGGATTCAAACTTGAGCCTGCTGTAAACGTTTTTGCCGGAAATAGAGGCCACGACTTCCTTGATTCCTTTGGAGCCGGTCAGATGCAGATTCAACACCTCCACCTTCCAGCCTCTGTCCTCTGCATATCTCGAATACATGCGAAAAAGATCAGTCGCAAATAATGCTGCCTCCTCTCCACCCGTGCCTGCTCTTATTTCCAGGATGATATTTTTTTCATCCAGTGGATCCTTGGGCAGAAGCAAAAGCTTGAGTTCCTCCAGCAGGCGGTCTTTATCGACTTCGAGCCTGTCCAGTTCAGCCTGAGCAAGCTCCCTGATGTCCGGATCCCTGTCCCTTAAAAGCTCCCTGTTTTCTGCGATCTCCTCCTCAATCTGCCTGAATGCGCGATAGGCATTTACAATCGGGGCAAGATCGGCATGGGACTTGGATAATTTTCTGTATTTTTCCTGGTCGGAATATACCTGTGGATCGCTGAGATCGCTCTCCACCTGACGGTACTTCTGCTCCAGTTCATCCAGTTTGACAAACATGTTCTTTCATTAAGTTAAAATTCTTGATAACTGTTCGGTTCCTGTCTTCATGGTACGCATTTGACTCTCCCTGGTCAAAGTCCGAAACCCGGCCAAGATTTTGTAATAAAATTATTTGGACAGATGGCCGTATTTTTTCTTGAACCGGTCTATGCGCCCGGCTGAATCCACAAATCTCTGCTGACCCGTGAAAAAGGGATGACACTGGGAACATACTTCAACCATAATTTTTTCACCAGCAGTGGATTTGGTCTCGAATTCATTGCCGCAGGCACACTTAACCACAGAGTCGTAAAGCGATGGATGCAAATCTTTTTTCATGAAAAACCTCCAGAATTTTAAAAGACTAAATTTTATAAATCATCCGCTTGCTGTTGGCAAGATTATTTTTAACTATTTCAAACCTGCAGGCATCTCAAGTTCGAACTTGCCAGAAATGAATTTTTTGGTTATCAGAAAAAGTTTCATAAAAACACACGTCCGGGACGCAGCCCTTTGGGTGCTTCCAGTGGTGGAGGTGCCGACCGGATGGAGGCTTAACCCAGGGAGGAACCATGAATTACGTGACCATGAAGCAGATGCTGGAGACCGGGGTGCATTTCGGTCACCAGACCAAGCGCTGGAATCCGAAAATGAAGCCTTATATTTTCGGCTCCAGAAAAGGAATCCACATCATTGACCTGCAGCAGACAGTCAAGCTCTATAAGAGCGCTCACGATTTCATCGTGGACACTGTAGCCGGAGGCAAACAGGTACTTTTCGCAGGAACCAAGAGACAGGCCAGAGAAGTCATCAAGACCGAAGCAGAACGCGCCGGAATGTATTATGTGACCAACCGCTGGCTTGGGGGTACCCTGACCAACTTTCAAACCATCCGCAAAAGCATAGACCGCTTGAAAAGTCTGGAAAAGATGTTTGAAGACGGCAGCATTAATCGTTTCGTCAAAAAGGAAGTGGTCATGCTGCAAAGAGAAGTCAACAAACTGAACAGTGACCTGGGCGGAATCAAGAATATGGATTCTCTGCCTGGTGCGGCCTTTATTGTCGATCCCAAGAAGGAAGAGATCGCTGTCAAGGAATGCCGCAAACTGAATATCCCCATTATCGCGGTGGTGGACACCAACTGCGATCCGGACCTCATCGACTTTGTCATTCCCGGCAATGATGACGCCATCCGGGCTATCAAGCTCTTTTCCGGGAGCATTGCCGAAGCCTGTCTGGAAGGACTGTCCAGGCGCGGCGACAGGGAAGACCAGGAAGAAATGGCCAAAGAAACCGCAATAACTGAAAAAGAGCAGGGAATGAATGAAGAAATTCGTGAACCTGACTTGCAGGAAGAGACAGAGGAGGAATAGACAATGATTGATGCCCAGAAAGTAAAGGCTCTGCGTGAAAAAACCGGGGCCGGAATGATGGATTGCAAAAAAGCCCTGCAGGCCAGCGACGGAGACGAGCAGAAAGCCATCAACTGGCTCAGGGAAAAAGGTTTGTCCAAAGCCCGGAAAAGAGCCGGCAGATCCACCTCAGAAGGCTGGATCGGATCATACATCCACAGCAATGGAAAAATCGGGGTTATGGTGGAACTTAAATGTGAAACAGACTTTGTGGCCAAAAGCGACAAGTTTCAGCAGTTGGCCAAGGACCTGGCCATGCAGATCGCAGCCACAAGTCCGGTTTGCGTAGCATCAGAGCACCTTCCGGTGGAACTGGTGGAAAAAGAACGCGAATTCTTAAGAACTCAGGCCCAGAAAGAAGGAAAACCGGAGCAGATTGCCGAAAAAATCATCGAAGGCCGGATGCAGAAATACTTCAAGGAAGTCTGTCTGCTGCAGCAGCCGTTTATCAAAGACGACTCCAAGACCATTGAGGATCTGATGAACGAAACCATAGCGGTCCTGGGTGAAAACATCCAGATAGGACGTTTTACCCGCCTGGCCCTGGGCGAAGAGTAGTATCCGGATATACCCATGCGCGAACTTAAATACCGGCGGGTGCTTCTCAAGCTGAGCGGGGAAGCCCTGGCCGGAGACAAAAAGTACGGAATCGACTCCGAGACCTTATCTTCCATCTGCCGGGAGATCATAGCCGCTCAGGATTTAGGGGCTGAAATTGCTCTGGTTATCGGGGGCGGAAACATATTCCGCGGCGTATCCGCTTCATCGCAGGGCATGGACCGGGCTCAAGCCGACTATATGGGCATGCTGGCCACACTGATCAATGCTTTGGCCCTTCAGGACGCCCTTGAAAAAATGGATGCCGACACCAGAGTAATGACTGCCATATCCATGCACGAAGTAGCGGAACCCTATATCAGGCGCAGGGCATTAAGGCATCTGGAGAAAAAAAGGATCGTCATCTGCGCTGCAGGCACAGGTAATCCCTATTTCACTACGGATACTGCAGCAGCTCTCAGGGCCATGGAACTGAAAGCCGATGTCATTTTCAAAGCAACCAAAGTCGATGGAGTTTACGATAAGGATCCGGTACTCCATCCAGACGCCGAAATGTTTATATCGCTCTCATACATAGATGTGTTGAACAAGCGCTTAAAAGTCATGGACTCTGCCGCTGTTTCTTTGTGCATGGACAACAACATGCCTTTAGTGGTCTTTAACCTTTTCCACAAGGACAACATAAGTCGGGTGCTCCAAGGTGAAAAGGCAGGTACCCTGATACAAGGAGGTAAACATGCAAGCCGTACTCAATGAATGCAGGGATAAAATGAACAAGGCGATCGCCACTTTGGACAAGGAACTGAGCAGGTTCCGGACCGGAAGGGCCTCGGTAAGCCTGCTCGACGACGTGATGGTCGAATATTACGGAACTATGACCCCTCTTAATCAGCTGGCTTCCATTTCCATCCCGGACAGCCGGACAATCGCGATACAGCCATGGGACAGAAATGCCTTCTCCGGGATTGAAAAAGCCATCATGAAATCTGATCTGGGACTGAACCCGGTTAATGACGGTAAGATCATCCGGATCAATCTTCCTCCTCTGACTGAAGAAAGGCGCAAAGAACTGGTCAAGATGGCCAAGAAAACCGCTGAGGACACCAAAGTGGCTCTTAGAAATATTCGCAGGGAAGCCAATGAAAGCCTGAAAAAAATGAAAAACAACAAAGAGCTCACAGAAGACGAAATGCACAAGGGATACGAAGAGGTCCAGAAAATAATCGACTCTTATGTGGAGCGGGTAGATCAGATTCTTGCCGAGAAAGAAAAAGAAATCATGGAGTTTTAAACTGCAGGTGCATTTTCCAAGCCATATAGCCATCATAATGGACGGCAACGGCAGATGGGCCAGCAGTAACGGCCTGCCCCGGGTGGAAGGCCACAAGCAGGGAACCAGAAGTGCCAGGACCATAGTCGAAGAGTGCAGGCGGATTGGCATCAAACATCTGACCCTGTATGCCTTTTCTCATGAAAACTGGGCCCGGCCCAAGGATGAGATCGATTTTCTGTTCAATCTGCTGGCTGATTTTCTCAGAGGTGAGCTGGGAACATTGATCAGGCAGGATATCCGGCTGAACATTCTTGGAGAAATCGATGCCCTGCCGCTGAGTACCAGAAAAGTGATCCAGATGGCCTGCTATAAGACCAGAAACAACCAGAGCATGCACTTAAACCTGGCCCTCAACTATTCCGGGCGGCTGGAAATTGTCCGGGCGTGCAGAAAGATCCTCGAGCAGGGCCTGAAGCCTGAAGATCTCACCCCTGAAATATTCAGCACGTATTTATATACCTCAGGTCAGCCAGATCCGGACCTGATTATCCGTACAAGCGGCGAATACCGGATCAGCAATTATCTTCTTTATCAGTCTGCCTATTCCGAACTGTATTTCACCGACACCCTGTGGCCGGAATTTACACCTGACGACCTGCACCAGGCTCTGCAAAGCTTCAGTCAAAGACAGCGCCGCTTCGGAAGGATCTGACCCAAATGAATCTAACCTCGCATCAGAAAAGGGTCCTCACCGGACTTATCCTTTTTTTCATCCTGATCACAGTTCTGTATCTGGGACACGCAGCCGTAACCATAGTCATTTTACTGGTTTCACTGTTTGCCTTATGGGAGTTTTATTCCATGTTCTGGACCGGTACCAGGAGAATCCTGCTCAAGATGCTCGGCTGCACTGCCGGCATACTCTTTGTCCTGGACACCGGCCTTAAGATCACCAATAGTCCTGTCCTTTTTCTTGTCCTTCTCTTCTGGGCGGCCTGGCTCTGTTTTCTTGTGGAATACAGCCGCCATAAAGAGCAGGCCAGACTGGACGACTACCTGATTCTCATCGGCGGCATAGTCTATCTGCCCCTGGTGCTCAGCCTTATTTTAACGCTGAGTATCCCTGAAATCATGCTCGTCTTCGGCGCAGCCTTTGCTTCAGATATCGGAGCCTATTACGCGGGTTCGCTGTGGGGGGAAAGAAAGATCTGGCCCCAGGTCAGCCCTAAAAAGACCTGGATGGGCAGCAGCGGTGGAATGATCCTATGTCTGGCTGTGACCTTGTTCCTGGGGCTGTTTCTGGGAGCAGTCGTTTGGTGGCATTATCTGATTCTGGGTGTTGTCCTGGGGGTTGCCGCTCAGCTGGGTGATTTCTTTCAGTCATCGCTTAAAAGATGGACCAAGGTCAAGGATACCGGGAATATTCTGCCCGGCCACGGCGGGATGCTTGATCGCATTGACAGCGTGCTCTTGCTTTTGCCGGTTTATGTGTTATATTCATCAATTGTTACAGTTTTTTAATCAATACACTGATCAGCCTTGCACAACTACATATCATCATTAAATATAAAAGCTCAGGAAGACCGTCCCAGGACACTGACTATTCTCGGCTCCACAGGCTCCATTGGAGTAAGCGCCTTGAAAGTGGTCCGCTCTCACAGACAGAAGTTTCATATCCAGGGCATGGCCGGGGCCAGAAACACAAAACTGCTGGCCGAGCAGGCCAACGAATTCAGGCCGGATTATCTGGCGGTCCTGAGTCAGGAACTGGTCCATGAGCTTAAGTCCCTGCTTGAGCCTGGATACTCTCCTGAAATTCTGGTCGGCACTGAAGGCTACAAAGAGCTGGCCGCCCTGGACGAGTGCGAGCTGGTCCTTTCGGCCATGGTCGGAGCCGCCGGGCTTCTGCCCACCCTGGCAGCAGTGGAAGCAGGCAAAGTTGTCCTGCTGGCCAACAAGGAATCCATGGTCCTGGGCGGGCATCTGGTACGCGAAATGTGCTCCGGCAACAGAAGCGTGATCCTTCCTGTCGACTCCGAACACAACGCTCTTCTCCAGGCTCTTCAGGGTCATGACAAGGCTGATCTGGACTCGGTGATCATTACCGCATCAGGAGGACCTTTCTGGGGCTGTGCGGCTTCCTCGATGAAAAATATTCAACCAAGCCAGGCCCTGGCTCACCCCAACTGGTCCATGGGAGCCAAAATAAGCATTGATTCCGCGACCATGATGAACAAGGGTCTGGAACTGATCGAGGCTCATCATCTTTTCGGTCTGCCCATGGACAAAATACATGTCCTGGTGCATCCGCAAAGTATTGTCCATTCTCTGGTACAATTCAAAGACGGTTCGCTTCTGGCGCATATGGGCACTCCGGACATGCAGCTGCCCATAGCCCATTGTCTGGGTTTTCCCAGACGTCTGGAGGTAAACCTTACTCCTTTGGATCTGACCCGCACCCCGGAGCTCAGTTTTCACCTTCCGGACAAGGAGGCTTTTCCCTGTCTGGATCTGGCTGTTTCGGCCATGCAGAGCGGTCTCAGCTATCCCGTGGTCCTCAATGCCGCCAATGAAGTATGCGTGGAAAGCTTTCTGGCCGGAAAAATTGGCTTTACTGATATTGCCAGACTCAATACCAGAGCTCTTGATGAACACAGCCCAGCAGACGTGGACAGCGCTGAAGCCATTCTGGAACTGGACAACAGGACCAGGCAGAACATATATCAATGGATAGAGGCATAAAATGATAGAAAGCGTGGCAGCCATAGTAATAGTCCTTGGACTTCTAATTTTTTTCCATGAGCTTGGCCATTTTCTGGTGGCCAGGATTATGGGCATAGGTGTATCCACCTTTTCTCTGGGCTTTGGACCCAAACTTTTCGGTTTTGTTCTGGGCAAGACACAATACCGTCTCTCTGCCGTGCCCCTGGGCGGCTATGTTCATCTGGTCGGAGAGAGTGAAGAAGCCCAGTTGCCCGAAGGGTTCACCAACAGGGAAAGTTTTGCCCGCCGGCCTCCGTGGCAGAGGATTCTGGTGGTGGCGGCAGGCCCGGTATTTAATTTTGCTTTGGCCTGGTTTATATACTGGGGACTTTTCTTTGCCCACGGGCAAACCATGCTTTTACCGGAAATCGGCCAGCTGGCCGAAGACGGACCTGCTCAGGAGGCCGGCCTGCAGCCCGGTGACCGGGTCCTTAGGGTCGACAATGCAGAAATCCAGTACTGGGACGAGCTGGTCATGCATATCCGGGACAACAGGGGTGAACCCATCGATATGCAGGTCCAGCGCAACGAAAACATATATGAGTTTACCATTACACCGGAATTGGCCGTCCAGGAGACAATATTCGGTGAAGAGGTCAAAACCCCGCAGATTGGCATAGTGGCCTCCGGAGAGACCGAGCACATATCTCTTGGCTTTATCAGCGCGGCCGGGGAAGGCCTGGCTCAGACCTGGATGCTCATCCGCCTGACCGTGGAGGCGATCATCAAGCTCATTGAGCGGATCATTCCCCTGGATACCATAGGCGGTCCGATCCTTATCGCGCAACTGGTCAGTGAACAGACCCAGGAGGGTCTGGTAAACCTTCTGGCCCTGACAGCATTGATCAGCATCAATCTGGGCCTGATCAATCTTTTGCCTATCCCTGTACTCGACGGGGGGCATATACTCTTCTACAGCATTGAAATGATCATCCGCAGACCCCTGAATGCGCGCATGCGTCAGATGGCCACCCGGATAGGGATCATTCTGATTCTGTCCCTTATGGCTTTTGCCATTATAAACGATATTCTGCGCCTTGTGGGTTGATGAAAATGCAAGCCGGTCCCTGCCTGGTTCTGAACTGTGCCGAAGGCGACCTGCAGGTCATCATGGGTATACCGGGGAGGGTTGATTACTTCCAGAGCTTCAATGTGCCGGGCCGGGCCATGAAGTACATGGCCGAAGCCATAGACCGGGGCCTTAAATTTTTGGACCTGGCACCCATGAACATTGCCGGAATCGCTTGTGTCACCGGGCCCGGTTCTTTTACCGGAATCCGCATGAGCTTGGCTCATGCACTGGGATTGTCCTGCGCGCGATGCACGCCCCTGGCCGGAATAAGTTATCTGCGGGCTCTGGCCCTGGGCCCCGGAGCTCTGCTCAAAGGCACTCTCTGGGTCCTGGTGCACTCCAGAAAGAACCAGGTATACGCTCAAGGTTTTTCCGTTCCCGACCTGAGCAGCTTATGCCCTGCTCTGGATATTTCCGCAGTCGATATTGAATCGCTCATCTCCCGCCACCCTGAACCCGGATACCTGCTGGGCAGTGGAGTTCGCCGCAATCGGGAGCACTTCAATAAAGAGAATTTATCAGTTCTACCTTTGATATGGGATACAGCCATGCCGCTAAACCTTCTAAAGCTTGCCTTTGAAGCGGAGTGGTCCGAAAAACTGCCCGCACCCGCTTATCTTCGAGCTTCCGAGGCTGAAGAAAATCTGGAGCGCATCGCCGGCCAAAGAGGACTGGACCCCGCACTGGCCAGAAAAATCCTGGATGAATAAGCCATAAAAAAAGCTTACTTCCCGGCCCAGCCCTGCACAGCATTTCTCATATCTCAGGTTTTATCCTTTTTAATTTTCTTAAGGATTGTAATTCAGCATTTTTCTCTTTGGACATCCGGACTTGATTCCGAAAGCTTATATGGATAAAGTGTTAATTTAGGACCTGATACATGTTAATAAAAACGATTATAAAGTTTTTGATCTTAAGGACACATTTATGCACATAACCTGTCCTAAATGCAATTTCGAGCAGGATGTGCCTGATGAGAAGATTCCATCTCAGGCTCAGAAGGCAACCTGCCCCAGATGCAAGGAAAAGTTTCAGTTCCGGAAAGTAGAGAACCAGGATAATTTTATTCTGGAAGAAGAGTCTGCTCAAGCTGCCAAATCCGAATCAGGCGATAAGGGCTCATCTGCTTTCAGGGAAGAGGAAGCTGAAGATAAGAATCTGTGGACCACTCTTGAAGACATGGGCGACCCTGAACATGCCTCAGGAAAACCCGGGCAGGAAGAGGAAGAAAGCTCTGCATCTCCTTGGGAGAATCTGCAGCACTACGGTTTTTTTCCGGGTTTCTTTGAGACGGTTAAAAGGATAATGCTTGCGCCCAGCGCATTTTTCAGCCGCATGCATCCAGGCGGTCTGGGCATGCCGCTTGGTTTTTTTCTTCTGGTATCCGTCATTCAGATGCTGGCCACCTTCATGTGGAACATGGTTGGAATTTTACCGGTCACCGCCCAGCACGGTGCTCCGGGTATGGGGATAGGCATGGTGGGTGCCGGCTCGGTAATGATCCTTATTTTGTATCCGATTATGATGGCTGCCTGGATCTTTATAGCCGCCGGCATCACGCATATTTTTCTTCTGGCTTTTCAGGCCGGAAGAGCAGGCTTTGAAGGCACCTTCCGGGCCACGGCCTACGGAAGCGCGCCCATGCTTCTGGGCGTTCTGCCCGTCCTTGGGCCGTTTATTGGTGCCGTGTGGTCCCTGGTGGTGACTGTAATCGGCTACAAGTATATTCACGGCACCAGTTTTTCCCGGGTCATTCTGGCTTTGATCACTCCGGTGCTTCTGCTAGCATTGATGGCCGCACTTATGATGTCGCCCAGATAAAGATAAATCTAACTTAAGGACTTACAATGATTGGAATATCAAAACTTTACTGCGGGGCTGTGGAAGCCTCTGACGCACTGCGCTACGGTCGCGAAGCCAAAAAGCTGCCTTCGCATTTACTGCAGTTTTCCATAGATAAAAAACCTGTCGTAGTCTGGAACATGACCAGACGCTGCAATCTGAAATGCGTGCACTGTTATGCCCAGGCCCGGGATCTTCATGGCCTGGACGAGATCGGAACTGAACAGGCCAAGGCGGTCATCGCCGATCTGGCAGCTTACGGGGCACCGGTCATGCTCTTTTCCGGCGGAGAACCACTGGTGCGCCAGGATCTGACCGAACTGGCCAGTCACGCAGTCAGCCTGGGCATACGCGCGGTCATTTCCACCAACGGGACATTGATCACCAAAACCAGAGCCCGCGAACTCAAGGCAGTAGGCCTTTCCTATGTGGGCATTTCCATCGACGGCGGACCTGAAGTGCATGACAGGTTCCGGGGCGTCCCCGGATCGTTTGCAAAGGCAATGGAGGGGGTTGAGAACTGTCAGGCCGAAGGCCTGAAAGTGGGACTTCGCTTTACCGTGAACAAACGCAACGTAGGCGAGGTCAGTTACATCTTCAATCTTTTGAAGGACATGGAGATCCCCCGGGTCTGCTTTTACCACCTGGTCTATTCCGGCAGGGGCTCAGAACTCATGAACGAAGACCTGGACCATCAGTCCACCCGCCGGCTGGTGGACCTGATCCTTGACGAAACCAGAGACCTTTTTGAGTCTGGAATGCCCAAGGAAGTCCTGACCGTGGACAACCACGCTGACGGACCGTACATATATCTGCGTCTGCTGAAAGAGGACCCTGAACGGGCGAAAGAAGTGTTCAAGCTTCTGCAGTTCAATGAAGGGAACAATTCCGGCCGGGGCATAGGATGTATTTCCTGGGACGGCAGTGTCCATCCGGATCAATTCTGGCGGCAGCACGTCTTCGGCAATGTCCTGCACCGCCCTTTCTCCATGATCTGGGAGGACGATTCAATAGAGCTGCTATCCAAGCTCAAGGATAAGAAAAAATACGTGCGGGGCAGATGTGCCGGATGCCGCTTTTTGAACATATGCGCCGGTAATTTCAGGGCCAGGGCTGAGGCCTGCCATGGAGACGTCTGGGCCGAGGATCCAGCCTGCTATCTGACTGACGAGGAAATCAGGGCCTAGATTAAGCCGGGAATTAAAAGCTGCCTTGCAGACATGAAGCTTTTCCGGGCCTGATTAATATCGGCTTGATAAATTTACATGCACAGGAGTATCAATTGCAGAAATTTCACCGCGGCCGAAGACTGCGCAGATCCCCGGGCATCAGGGATCTGATCCGGGAAACCGGCATCCAGGCCTCTGCCCTTGTGCAGCCCTATTTTGTCCTGGAAAGTCCAGATGAAAACACTTTAAGACCCATTGCCTCCATGCCCGGGCAGAGCCAGCTGGGACTAGCACGCCTGCTGGAGGTTGTTGCCGGAGACATCGATCTGGGTCTGAAAAACCTTATCCTCTTCGGCATACCCGCACATAAAGACAGCCGGGCCAGCGCCGCTTATGCTGAAAACGGCATTATTCAGCAGGCAGTACAAAGGATCAAGAAGCGCTTCCCTGAGCTTGTGGTCATTACTGACGTATGCCTTTGCGAATATATGGATCACGGACATTGCGGGATCATCAGGGACAGTGAAGTGAAAAACGATCCCAGCCTGGAACTTCTGGCCAGAACCGCTTTGTCCCACGCCCTGTCCGGAGCGGATATCGTCGCTCCCTCCGACATGATGGACGGTCGCGTCCTGGCTGTCAGAGAGGCTCTGGACGCCAACGGTCACAGGGAACTGCCGGTCATGTCCTACGCTGTCAAATATGCTTCGGCTTATTACGGTCCATTCAGGGATGCCGCCCAGAGCGCACCTGCCTTTGGAGACAGAAAGACTTACCAGATGGACCCGGCCAATGCCCGGGAAGCCATGCGCGAATCCCGGGCTGATGTTCAGGAAGGCGCCGATATCCTCATGGTCAAGCCCGCCCTGCCCTATCTGGATATCATACGCGCATTGCGCGGTTCTTTTGATCTGCCGCTGGCCGCCTATCAGGTCAGCGGAGAATACAGTCAGATCAAGGCGGCAGCCGGTCAGGGCTGGCTGGAGGAAAAGGGCGCGGTCCTGGAATCGGTTACAGCCATCAAAAGGGCTGGTGCGGATATTATTCTTACATATTTCACCCGGGACATACTGAAATGGATTGCCGGCAAGAAATAATAATTCACCATGTTTTCAAAATGCTCTTCTGATTTTTTCTCGTGCTTCTTCCGGGTGGATCACCGGTTAGGAAAAAAATATGTTGAACATTTAGAAAGGATAAATAATGGATCATGAACATTCAAAAAATACTGGAAATCCTCCTTTAAGGCTCATCGCCTGGGAAATAACCAGATCATGCAATCTGGCCTGCAGGCACTGCCGGGCTGAGGCCCATCCCGAGCCTTATCCCGGAGAACTGGATACTGCTCAGGCCAAAAAACTGATCGACAGCTTCCCTGAAACCGGGAGTCCGGTGATCATATTTACCGGCGGAGAGCCCCTGCTCAGACCGGATATCTTTGAACTTATTGCTTACGCCGATTCTTTGGGGCTTCGCTGCGTCATGGCCCCCAACGGAACACTGATCAATCCTGAAAACGCGGCCCGGATAAGGACATCCGGTATCCAGCGCTGCAGCATCTCCATTGACGGCTCCACCGCCGCCCTGCATGACTCGCTGCGAGGAGTCCCGGGAGCCTTTGAGCAGTCCCTGGCCGGCATAGAACATCTGAAAGCCGCTGGAGTGGAGTTTCAGATTAACACCACGGTCACCAGGGATAATCTGGATAAATTCAAGGATATATTTCATCTGGCCCAGGAGCTTGGAGCCGTTGCCTGGCATATTTTCATGCTCGTGCCTACCGGACGTGGAGCAAGGATAACTGATCAGTTCATCACTGCCGCACAATACGAGAAAGTGCTCAACTGGTTTTATGATTTTCGCAAAACCACGAGCATGCATCTCAAAGCCACGTGCGCTCCCCATTACTACAGGATCATGCGCCAGCGGGCCAGAGAAGAAAACATGACTGTGAACAAGGAAAATTTCGGACTTGACGCCATGACCAGGGGATGCCTGGGAGGAATCGGCTTCTGTTTTATTTCTCATACCGGACAGGTTCAGCCCTGCGGCTACCTGGAACTGGACTGCGGCAACATAAAAGAAACTTTCTTTCCTGAAATATGGAAAAATTCTCTTCAGTTTAAGCAGCTGAGAAATATTAAGGAATACAAGGGCAAATGCGGGATCTGTGAATACCACCGGGTCTGCGGAGGTTGCAGAGCCAGGGCGCACACCATGCGCGAAGACTTTCTGGAGGAGGAGCCTTTGTGCTCATATCTTCCGGACAGAGCCCAAAAACACATGTAGGAGCATATCGTCCTTATCCGGAGAAAGAAGGATCATGAAAGAGACCTCTGTTGACCTGAGCGATGTGGATAAAAAGATTCTGGACATCATCCAGACCGACTTTCCTATAGAACACAGGCCATACGCCTGGATAGGCAAAAGAACTGGGCTGACGCAGGCTGAAACTCTGGCCAGGATCAGATCCATGAAGCAAAAAGGGGTGATCCGCAGGATCGGGGGGAACTTTCAGTCCCGCATGCTTGGATGGCACAGCACTTTATGTGCAGCAGCAGTTCCTGAGGATAAGCTCGAAGAATTCGTGGCTGAAGTGAACCGGCATCCCGGTGTGACCCATAACTACCTGAGGCGGCACATATATAATGTCTGGTTCACTTATATAGGACCCTCAAAGGAAGAAGTGCAAAAATCACTAGAAAAAATCACCGCCGGAACTGGCATTGAGATACTCAACCTGCCTGCCCGGAAAATGTTCAAGATCAAGGTGGATTTTCCAATGGAGTAGCTGAATGTTGATTCAGGAACAAAAATGAATCAATCCTGAACATGTCCCTGTATGGACGGTAAAGGCTCTTTGCCCAGTTCTTCCAGGTGCTCCACTCTTTTTTGGTGCCTGCCCCCTTCAAACCTGGCCTGCAAAAAAACATCCATTATGCTTTTGGCCAGATCCACCCCGATGATTCTTTCTCCCATGCATAATATATTGGCATTGTTATGCATCCTGGACATCCTGGCCATATATTCATTGGTGCATAGAGCCGCCCGGATACCCTGGAACCTGTTTGCGGACATGGACATGCCTATGCCTGAACCGCAAATAAGGATTCCCGGGCAGTCATGCGCCAGCACCTGCGTACAGACCTTTGCTGCGTATTCCGGATAGTCGCAGCTTTTATTTTCCAGCGGACCGATATCCAGCTTGTTCCACTCAGGACCAAGGTGATCCATCAGGGCTTTCTTGAGTATAAGTCCGGCATGATCAGAGCCAAAGACAATGGTCTTAGTTTCCACTATCACTCCTGAAAAACTTACTCGCCCATATACTTGATCATTCGGTTTTCCACATATATTTGCCGCTTGACCTCAAGCTCTTTTCGCAGGTGAGCGATTTCTTCCTCCAGAAAAAAGATCTGCCCCAGTACCAGATCCAGGTCCGGATCCTTAAGATCCAGATATTTATTCTTGACGTTGCGCCTGCTGCAGATCACCTCTGCAAGCCTCAGCTTTTCCTGATCAAGTCTTTTTTTCAGTTGATTGATTTCCCACTGGTGCCATAAACGAATGAAATTCCAGCGGATCTCGCTGAAAATCAGCCGCCAGGCAATGGTAAACAACTGCCATGGATCAAGTTCATAACGGGGAGTGTAACCGCGCATCGGTACCTGAGAGGCCATCTTTTACTCCATAGGTTGGTTGGACAAGTCTTTTTATTACCTGAAAAACTTATTTTTACTGGAACACGTCGCCTGTTATTTAGAAAAACCGGATTGCTCTTTGAGATTTAACCGGAAGATCAACCAGGTCTGTTGTTATTATTCAGTGCCTGACAGCCGGGACAGAAAAAGATGCCCGAAACAGTCAATGAAAAGCTGTTGCCAGGGCTTTCATGAAATATTATGGGCCTTAGGTCAATATAAAAAAACGCTTTGAATATTTTCCGGCAGATCCAGTTCAAGCTGTTCAGGTTCCCAGTCCTGATCCAGGTCAATGGATCTTATCCGGATGGTCGCCTGATTGTCATCGAAGAGCTGCATGTCCAGACGTGAAAAATAAACAAGGCCGTTTTTCTGCTCCAGGCCTTCAAATTCAACCCTCCACCCCTTACCGGAAACATAATTCAGGTTGCCTGCCTGATCCAGAACCACACTGCCTACGCGTTCATCCTCAAAATGATACTTCCACATGCCGTTTTTGAACTGAGCATGATGATACTGCCCGGGGATGAGCACATCTAAATATCCCATGAGGATAAGAGCTGTCTCGTGCAGATTAAAAGGAATGGGAAATCCAAGAAGTGCGGCTCCCATGCTTCCGTCGGAGTGCAGATATCTGGTCTGTTCATCAGGGAAGTATGCCTGCCAGGTCAGTTCATCTTCAAGCCACATGGAAAATATCCGCCCGAAACCTGCGGAAAGATCCATGCGCACAGGATAACCGGAAAAACCCCAAATAGAAGCCTGAAAACGGTTTCTGCTCTCTGCGGTGACAAAGCTTATGCTGGAACGGATTATGAAACCCTTGTCCTGTGCGTATTCAGGTGTTTTGGCTCGGAAATCGCTCCAGACAACTTCAGGAGGACGCTCGACAGGCATTCTTTTGGGTGCACAGGAAGCCGTCAAGAATAAAACACTTAAAGCAAGGCATAAAATTTTAAAATAATTCATCATGGAATCGCGGCCCGGGTGTTCTTGTCGGGCATACTTTTGATTTTATCGATGAGTTCTCGAATATGTTTACCATTTTCTGATCCGTGCACCAGGGCCTGCTTATATCCGAAAAGTGCATCGTCAATTCTGCTCAGCGCCCGGGCGATATCTCCGTAGTGCTCCCAGATGACCGGGTCGTCATTCACTGCTTTTACTGCGCGCAGAATCTCTTCCCAGGCCAGGGCAAACTTTCCCTGCCGGTAATAAACCCAGGCCAGGGAATCTATATAATAGCCGTTGCCAGGGTCAAGCTCAAGCGCTCTTTGAATGAGAATCAGGGATCTTTCCAGGTCCTGGTCCTGATCGGCCAGGGTGTACCCCACATAATTCAAAGCCTGATGATGTTCCTGATCAATGGCGATTACTTCTTCCAAAACCTGCATTGACTTGTCTTTTTCCCCCTTTTTATCCCAGACCACGCCTTTGCGGAATAGAAAATCTGTATCTTTAGGCCACATTTCCAGGGCCTGATCAAGGACAGTCATTGCCTGCGCGTACTCATCCGTAATCTCCAGGATCACCGCTTCATAGAGATAAAGACTGCGGGCGGAAGGATGGATTTGTTGACCATCGCGTGCAAGTTCCAGAGCATGCTCGTATTCCCCCATGCTGAAAAAAATCTGCAGCTTCAGTGTCAGGGCCTGCAGGTGTTTGGGACTGTCCACAGGAACCTGCTGCAGATGCTCAAGAGCGCCGCCGGCATCGTCAAAGCCTTCGTATGCCACCACAGCCAGGTAAAAATAGATGCTTGCTGAATAATCCTGATTGAGCATCATGTCCTGCAGAAAACTCCGGGCATGTTCGAAAAATCCGTTGTGCACAAAAAGCTGGACCACTCTAAGCTGAAAATAATCCATTTCAGGACCTGTTCTGGCCATTTTCAGGGCATTATCCGGATTATTCAAGAGCAGATTGAGTTCAACAATGCGCAGTATCAGATCCGGATTAAACTCTCCGAGTCTGAGGAGCTGCTGATAAGTCTTTTCTGCCTGCAGATAGTTTCTTTTCTGCTCATAGATAAAGGCTTTTTCCGCCCAGGCCTGCAAAAAACCGGATCTTTGCCTCACTGCCTGCTGCAGATAAGCTGAGGCTTTTCTGTAATCCCCAAGCTCGCTGCTGGCCCGGCCCAGATAGTAGTTTATTTCCGGACTTCTTTGATCAGCAGGGATTTCCTCCAGAAGATCCACTACCCTGGCGTGCTCATTTAATTCAAGATAAAAGGCAGCCAGGTTTTCATAGGCCCGAAGATCTCCGGAAACCAGATCTTTATAGCGCATCAAAGACTGAACAGCCTCTTCTTGTTTGTTGTCTTCAAGATAAAACTCAGCAAGCAGAAAATGCAGGTCCGGGTTCTGCGGAAAAAGCTCTATACCCCTGTGCAGGGCGGAAAGAGCCTGCGACTTTTTGCCCTGATCCCGGTAGACCCGGGCCAGCTCCATGAACAATCCATAATTCGGAGCAATGCTCAGGGCGTTTTCCAGGGCAAGAACCGCATTGTCACTGTCTTTCCTGGCCAGATGGTCGAGAGCTTCCAGATAATGATAGATAACCAGGGCCTGCGGTGAAAGTTTCCACTGCACTTCATGCCCGGCCCTTTGATCAGTGAACGGCTCCGTTTTAGAAGCACAGGCGGTCAAGCTTAAAAGGAGCAGGGATAAAAAAAATATTTTGCAATACATAATTTTCCAGATTGGCAAATAAGACTTAAATACTTTCCAGGACACATTGAAGCAGGTTATTCCTCGATCCACTCCTCAGAAAAATCACCGATATTTTTTTTGATCCGCGCTTTTATCTTTTCCAGCAGCCTGGATTCTATCTGGCGCACCCTCTCCCGGGTTATGCCGTGTTTATCCCCGATTTCCCTCAAAGTCGAGGGTGACTCCGCCAGAAGTCTCAGTTCGATGATGTCTTTTTCCTTATCGGTCAGCTGCGGCATCATCTCTTCAATATTCTGGTGCAGCAGTTCAGCGGTTTCACCCTTGAGCACTTCCTCTTCAGCTCCGATTCCTCCTGCCGGGATAACGCTCATCGGGGTTACATCGGAGTCTTCGCTGTATGGCATATCCAGAGACAGATCGTGCTGTCCGAGCCGCTGGCCCATTTCAACCACAACGGATTCAGAAACATCCAGGCTCTGGGAAATAGCATCCGTATCAGCGGTGATGCCCAGGGATTCAAGCCTTTGTCTTTCCTTGCTCAGATTATAGAATAGTTTGCGCTGGGCCTGAGTGGTGCCTATTTTGACCATGCGCCAGTTATCCATGATGAATTTCAAAATATAGGCCCTTATCCAGAATGAAGCATAATAGGAAAATTTTATTCCCTTGTCCGGATCAAATTTCTTCAAAGCCTTCATCAGACCCACATTGCCCTCCTGGATGAGATCAAGCACGTTTTTCATCCATCTGCGCTGAAATTCCATTGCTATCTTGACCACAAGACGCAAGTTGGCGGTGATGATCATAAATGCCGCATCCTGATCCCCTTCATCGCGGAATTTTCTGGCCAGTTCAAACTCTTCTTCAGCGCTCATGGTAGGGAAACTGCTTAACTGACGCATATAGATGCGCAAGGCATCCATGGGCACCGGGGCATTGCTGGGCAAAGGGTTTACTTCCTGACCAACGGTGCTTTCCAGTTTTTCGGCCATTTTTTTTTCGTTCAGCTGTCCATCCTGTCCTTTCAGTGAGGATTGATGTTTTTTTTTGCTGCTCATTTAATCTACCTGCCGGATTTATGGCTTTTAAAAAATAAATTTTATTATCAAACAACAATTACGTAAATCTTTTATTTTGCATGATCAATATTTTTCAACAGTTAATTTATGCTGCCAAAACTCCACTTTACCTTCATTATGAATAACGATATCTGTGGCACATGCAATTTTCACAATTTTTATCCAACAGCGAGATCGGAATTTTTGACGGAGCCATGGGCACCCTGCTTCAATCAAAGGGACTGAAGCCCGGGCAGTCTCCCGAAGAATTCGGGCTGGACAGCCGGGATGCAATCATGGAAGTGCATACCCTGTATCTGGAAGCAGGAGCTGGAATCATCACCACCAACACCTTTGGAGGAACGCGCTGCAAGCTGAATCCAAAAATTGATCCGGTGGACTTCAACCGGACTATGGCCGCTCTGGCGCGCCGCGTTGCAGGTGATAAGGCTTTTGTCGCCGGAAGCGTTGGACCTACAGGCAGAATGCTTGCGCCCCTGGGAGACATTTCCTTCCTGGAAATTCTTGAAGCTTTCAAAGAACAGGTACGCGGGCTGGTCCAGGGAGGAGTTGATCTGATTCTGGGAGAAACACATCTTGATCTTGCCGAAGCAAAAGCAGTGGTCATGGCTGCCCGGTCGGAAAGCAAAATCCCGGTGGCCATCTCCATGACCTTCGAAAAAGGCATCAGCCTGACCGGAACCTCACCTGAAGTTTTTGCAGACACAATGCGGAATCTGGGCGCTGACATAATCGCCATAAACTGCGGTTCCGGCCCGGAGGACTTTGTCCCGCTCATCCGTTCCATGCTGCCCAGACTTTGTACTCCTTTGCTCATCGAACCCAATGCAGGCATCCCGGAACTGGAAAACGGACAGACAGTTTTCAAAGTCGGACCAAATGAGTTTGCGGAAAAACTCAAGGTTTTTCCTGAACTTGGAGTAAAATTTCTGGGAGGCTGCTGCGGGACGACGCCTGAACATATCAAAGCTTTGAGACGTATGGCTTCAGGACTTGAATACAAACCTGCGCGACCGCGGGAAACTCCCTGTGTTGTTTTGACGTCAAGGACCAGAAGCGTGCCTCTGGGCTTTGGTTACCCGCCCGTGCTTATCGGCGAAAGAATAAATCCTACGGGCAAGAGCGATCTGGCTGATGAGCTGAAGGGCTTTTGTTTCACCCGGGCGATGAAACTGGCTGAAGAGCAGTCTCAGGCAGGGGCAAAAGTGCTGGATGTCAATGTCGGCGCGGCCATGGTCGAAGAAGAAAAAGTTCTGCCCGCTCTCTGCCGCGAACTGGTGTCCAGGCTGGATACTCCTCTTTGCATCGACTCAAGCAGCATCCAGGCCATTTACACCTCTTTGCTTGAATACCCCGGAAGCTCCCTGGTTAATTCCATAAGCGGTGAAAAAGACAAACTTGAACTTCTGGGTCCGGTCTGCCGCGATTTTGGAGCTCCCTTCATCCTGCTTCCCCTGCAGTCCGGCAGAATGCCCCGCACTGCGGGAGAACGCCTGCAAATAATTGAAAGGCTTCTTGACAGGGCTGACCAGCTGAACATTCCGCGCAGACTCATCCTGGTGGATGTACTTATCATGACTGTTTCCTCACATCCCCAGGCGGCGATGGAATGCCTGAACACCATACGCTATTGCCGGGAAAATTTAGGACTTGGCACAGTGGCCGGTCTGTCTAATATTTCTTTTGGGCTTCCTGCAAGGGACCTGATCAATTCCGGGTTTCTGAGCATGGCCTTGGCCCACGGATTGATCTCCTTTATTGGAGATCCCCATTCGGCGCGTCTTAACGAAACCCTGGCCGCCTGCAATGTCCTGCTCGGCCATGACCCTCAGGCCGGCGATTTCACCAGAGATTATGCCGGATGGACGCCGGCCGGGGGATACAGCCCGAAGCCGCTGCAAACTGCCGGTTCCTTTGAATCAGCTATTCAGGAAGCAGTGGTCAAAGGCAGAAAAGATGACATAATTTCTTTTTTGAAGCAGGAAGTCGATTCCGGAAGAGATCCGTTTGAGTTGGTCAACAGCGAAATGATCCCGGCGATCAACCTGGTGGGTGAACAATATGAAAAACGCACTCTGTTTCTGCCGCAGCTGATTCTAAGCGCTGAAACCATGAAGACGGGCTTTGAGTACCTGCACCCTCTGTTGCAGCAGGATCAGCAAAAACAGGGACCGACTGTGATCATGGCCACTGTGGAAGGAGACATCCACGACATCGGGAAAAACATTGTCTGTCTTATGCTCAGAAACTACGGTTTTCATGTGGTCGATCTGGGAATTGACGTTCCTGCAGGTGATATCGTGATTCAGGCCAGAAAGCACAAGGCCAGCCTTATCGGACTGTCAGCGCTTATGACCACGACCATGACCAGAATGGAAGAATGTCTTGAACTGCTGCGCCGGGAAAAAATTGACTGCAAAGTCATGATCGGAGGTGCGGTGGTTACCCGGGCCTATGCGGACAGGATCGGCGCGCACGGATATGCCCCTGATGCTGTCAGTGCAGTGAAAACGGCTCAAAAACTGTGTTCGCTGAAACAAACTGCATTATAAAGGATTTAAGCTATGAATATCCAGCAAAAATTGATCAGCTTTTTTCTATGTCTGCTGATTTTCTGGTTCCTGCCCGGTACTGTATCAGGAGAGGAGCGGGAAATACCCGAACGGGTGGATACTGCCGACATTGAGCGCCTTGTAGAGCAGGAAAAGGGGAAAATCCTCATACTGAATTTCTGGGCCACATGGTGCGCTCCCTGCAGAGCGGAAATCAGGGACCTGGTCCGGATCAGGGATGAATTTCCAGAGGATGAACTAAGCATCATCGGCATCTCACTTGACTTCAATCCTGCTGCAGTACCTCCGTTTATGCAGAGAAAAAATATGAATTACCCCGTGTACATTGCCGCTCCAAATGTAATGGACGAACTTCAAGTGACCAGCATTCCATACACCTTGATATATGATCAGGATGGGGATATTGATCAGGTACACGAAACACATCTGGACCGGGAAATCATCTTGAAAATAATTGATGACCTGCTGGCAGACTCAAATTGACAAGATTTTATTTACGCAAAGCCAGAATAAGCGACGTCAAGTCCATCCACACGATATTAATGGAGTGTTCCAAACAGGATCTTCTGCTGCCCCGGTCCTACAGTGATCTTTACAGCCATCTCAGGGATTACTTCGTTGTGGCTGAAGATCAGGGCGCAAAAATTTACGGCTGCTGTGCCCTGAGCATAGTCTGGGACAACCTGGCTGAAATACGTTCACTGGCCATTGTACCGGAACTGCGGACCATGGGCTGGGGCGGAAAACTGGTTGAATCCTGTCTGAGCGAGGCACTGACCCTGGGCATCTACAAAGTATTCACCCTGACATATCAGACCGCTTTCTTCGCCAGACAGGGTTTCAGAGAGATCACCAAGGATATGCTCCCTCAAAAGGTTTGGGCGGACTGTCTTCAATGCCCGAAATTTCCGGATTGCGACGAAACAGCCATGCTCATGGAAATGTAGCTCAACTTCAATTCAGGGTATATCAAGATGAAGGAAATCTATTCCGCCAGGCAGATTGCCGGCCGCGTTCGGGAATTAGGGGAAAAAATCACTGAAGACTACAGGGGCCGGGAACTGCTGGCTGTATGTATTCTCAAGGGGGCCTTCATCTTTTTTGCAGACCTTGTGCGCTGCATAAACACTGAGCTGAAGATAGACTTTGTGCGCCTGTCCAGCTATGGCAGTCATGCTGATTCAAGCGGAAGCATCCTGATCACCAGGGACATTGAGACCGACATCCGAAATAAAAATATTCTTCTGGTGGAAGATATCGTGGATACCGGATTATCCCTGTCCTATCTGAGCAGGTACCTGCAGAAAAAAGGAGCTTCAGAAGTTAGAATCTGTGCTCTCGTAGACAAACGCGAACGCAGAAAAACTTCCATCCGGGTGAATTATCCCGGATTCACCCTGCAAAAAGGCTTTCTAGTAGGGTATGGACTGGACATTGCGGAGAAATACAGGAATCTGCCCGAAATCTGTGAGGTGGATCCCGATAAAGAAATTAAAGCCATTAATCAAGAGACGCCTTATGATTGTTGAATGCCCTAATTGCAGCACAAAATACAGACTCGACCGTCCTGGAAAAGATAAAGGCCTTAAGCTGCGCTGTACCAGGTGCAGACACGTCTTTAATCTTCCCCAAAATGAAAAGACGGATGATGAAATGCGTCAGACTGAATCCGAAACCTTGAGTGAACATGATTTTCTGCTTGGAGATGTCAGCGGAACTGAAACAGCAGGAAAGGCCAGAAAGACAAGAAACGCGGTTTTTATTGTCATACTGGCCGCCATAATAGGAATAAGTCTGTATGTTGCGCTGCCCAGGATCGCCGAACACGTGTATATCCCTTACCTGAGTACTGATGAAGGTCGCAGCGAAGTAACCCTGAAAAAGATTTTTGCAGAAGATGAACTCCGGAACATTTCTTTGGAGAATATCCGTCAGTATTTCGTAACCAATGAAGCCATCGGGCAGATGTTTGTTGTAGAAGGAAGGGCGGTAAACCGGTTTGATCACCCCAGGTCCATGGTCATGCTCAGAGCGGTCCTGTACGATCCGGACGGGGAAGCAGTCAGGAAAAACGAATTTCTGTGCGGCAATGTGGCTTCACTTTTTCAGCTGCAGATTTCCTCCAGGGAGGAACTGGAATCCATACTCAATTCCAGGCTTGGAGTCTTGACCACGAACAAACATATCGCCCCGGGCGCATCAACTCCTTTCATGACCGTCTTTTACAACCCGCCGGAAGAAGTAGTCGAGTTCGGTCTGGAGGTCATCGAGGTCCACAGGCCCGCTGGCTGATTGCATCAGGATCAACATCACTGATCTATTGGTGACTTTCTTAGGCCGGGTAATTAAACTGCGGCAGAGAAAGCCTGCTTATGAAAGATAAAACAGTATACATCTGTTCATTTTGCCGGACCAGTCTGCTTCGCTGGCAGGGCCAGTGCCCTAAATGCGGGGAATGGAACAGCCTTGAACCGGAGATAAAGCGCCCCAGGCAGGTGCGTGACGGCACTGAAGCGCGCAATCATCCTCAAAGCTTGAGTGATATTGACGTCACCAAGGCCGACTTCCTCGCTTCCGGATTCAATGAACTAGATGATGTCCTGGGCGGGGGCCTGGTACCCGGATCCGTGGTCCTGCTTGGCGGAGAACCGGGAATCGGCAAGTCTACTCTTCTTTTGCAGCTTTTAAGCATGGCGGAAAAAGGAACCGGCAGGGTTCTATACGTCAGCGGGGAAGAGTCTTTGCCCCAGATTCGATCCCGCGCCCAGAGGCTCAAGCTCAATCAGGAAAGTATTCAGGTTCTGGCCACCAGTTCACTTGAAGATGTATTGCACGCCCTGAACATGGAAAAACCATGCCCTCTGATGATTGTAGACTCGGTTCAGACAATAAGCGGTTCAGAGCTTCATTCCATTCCGGGATCACCTTCTCAGATCCGTCTGGTGGCTTCCAGGCTGATCCAGGAGGCCAAAGACAATGGAACCTGCATAATTCTGGTCGGTCATGTGACCAAAGAGGGCCAGATAGCCGGTCCCAGGCTCCTTGAACACATGGTGGATACGGTTATTTACCTGGAAGGAGATAAAGAGCGTCTGTTTCGCATCCTGAGAGTGAACAAGAACAGGTTCGGTCCGACCAATGAGATTGTCATGTTCAGCATGAGCTCTCTGGGCATGGAGGTGATCAGCGATCCCTCCACTTTTTTTCTTCAGGCCAGAAAACCCGGGTTGAGTGGAACCGCCGTGGTCATGGCGGTTGATGGATGCAAACCTTTCGGCGTGGAGGTTCAGGCTCTGTCCGCTTCGAGCTTCTTGAGCATTCCCAGACGAACAGCACTTGGATTTGATCTGAACCGACTGCATCTTCTGCTGGCGGTCATGGAAAAAAAGCTGCAGCGGGGACTGGCCCAATCAGACATATATGCCAAGATCGGAGGAGGTCTAAGACTTGTTGATCCTGGACTGGATCTGGGCATTGTGGCTGGAGTTCTGTCATCTTTTCATAACCGCTGCCTTCCTGAAAGAGCGGTTTTCTGGGGAGAGGTGGATCTGAACGGTCAGATCAGGCCGGTACCGGGACATGAACAAAGGCTCAAGCAGGCATCCAGGATCGGCTACAGGCCTGTTTTCTGTCCCCAGAGTACGGACGGTAAACCGGGAATTTCCACAATCATGGAAATGCAGGAACTGCTATTTTCCAAAGAAACATCTTAAATCTTTTTTCTCTTGCGCAGCCAGCTTATAAGCCTTGGCTCCTGGCCCTGATCCTTGGACTGATAGAATTTTCTTTCCTTTAGTTCTTCCGGCAGATACTCCTGATCGATCCACGCGCCCGGATACATGTGCGGATACTTGTAGCCCTTTCCGTAGCCCCACTTTTTCTGCAGGCTGGTGGAAGCGTTTCTCAGGTGCAGAGGCACAGGTTTGAGCCCCTTGTCCTTTACTTCTTTTTGAGCGCTCAGATAGGCCGCATAAGTGGAATTGGACTTGGGAGCCAGGGCCAGATAGACAACTGTTTCCGCCAGGGGAATAAATCCTTCGGGCATGCCTACGAACTCCACCGCGTGCTGGCAGGAGACCGCCAGAGGAAGTGCCATTGGATCGCCCAGGCCGACATCCTCGGAAGCTGACAGAATAAGTCTGCGGCAGATGAATCTAGGGTCTTCCCCGGACTCAAGAAAACAGGCCAGATAATAAAGAGCTGCGTCAGGATCACTGCCCCGGATGGACTTGATCATTGCTGAAGCAAGCTCGTAATGTACATCTCCGTCCCTGTCTCCTCTGATTACCGCTTCAGGAAGCAGAGTTTTAATCTTATCCGGCTCTGCATCCTTTGGATCCAGATCGCGCACATATTCAAGCAGGTTCAGATAAACCCTGGCATCGCCTCCTGAAAGGGATAAAATTATATCCGTGCTTTTATCCGGAATGTTTCTGTCCAGTTCCGCCAGGGCGCGCTTTCCAATCTGTTTCAGCTCGGATGACTCAAGTGGTCTTAGACGCAGCACGTTCATTCGGGACAGAAGCTGTCTGGTGACGCTGAATGAAGGATTTTCAGTGGTCGTACCCAGAAGCACTATTTCACCGGTTTCAAGAAGGGGCAGAAAAAAATCCTGCTGGGATTTGGAAAAGCGGTGCAGTTCATCCAGAATGAGTATGTTTACTCCGTCCAGCTTGCGGCGCAGATCGGCCAGACCAACCTCGGGCGCGCTCAGCCTTAAGAAAGGCTGATTCTGGTGTCTGGCCATGATCAAAGCCAGCGTGGACTTGCCGCTGCCGGGAGGACCGAAAAAAAGAGTGCTTTGCAGGCGCCTGCTTTGAATCATGGCTCTTAGTCTGGTGCGCAAATGATCCTGCCCGACAAAATCCTCAAGGCTCTGGGGACGGATTGTTTCAGCTAAAGGCTTGTGCATGCGGATTGCAGCTCAGGGCTGTTCAGCCTCCCTGATGGCTTTGGTCAGCTTGGCCTGATCATCCTTGAACAGCTTGTAGTTCAGAGAATCCTCAAGGGCCTGCCTGCTGGCCTCTATTATGTTGTAGGAAACCCCTACCGTCATCCACTGCCCGTGCTGATCAGCAGATTCAAGGAGAACCCTGACTCTGGATGCGGTGCCGGAATATGAGCCGGTATCATTAATGGCAAAAACCCGGACCTTGAAATCGATAAGATGCATTTCTCTTAAAGTCGGATAAAATTGCTCCAAAGCCTTGCGCATTGCATTATCCAGAGCATTGACAGGTCCCTTGCCGGTGGCTGCGGTATGTTCCTGCATTCCTCCCACCCGGACCATGACCGTGGCCTCGGAAAAAGGATTGTCGGCCGGATTCTTTTTTGATTCAAGCACCCGGTACGTATCCAGGGAGAAATACCTGCGAGCCCGGCCCAGAGTCCGGTTCAGAAGCAGTTCAAAGGAAGCTTCAGCCACTGCATATTCATAACCCTGGCTCTCCAGCTCCTTGAGTTGGGACAACAGATCAAGGACAAAGGGATCGTCCTTGTCCAGATGAAATCCATACTGCCTGGCCTTGAACAGGATGTTGCTCTGCCCTGCCAGATCGGACAGAAGAATGCGCTGCTTATTGCCCACCAGCTCAGGAACAATATGTTCGTAGGTCATTGGATTCTTGCGTACAGCGCTGACATGCACCCCGCCTTTATGAGCGAAAGCGGACTTGCCCACAAAGGGCTGACGGTGGAACGCTCCAATATTGGCAACATCAGCCACAAAATGCGCAGTGGAAGCCAATAGGCTCAGATTGTTTTCCGGCAGGCAGGTGTAGCCCATCTTCAACTGCAGGACGGGTATTATGGAACATAGATTGGCATTGCCGCAGCGCTCCCCGTAACCATTAATGGTTCCCTGGACCTGGACGCAGCCAAGATCAACCGCGGTTATGCTGTTGGCCACGGCCAGCTCGGAATCATTATGGGCGTGTATGCCCAGTCGGGCCTCGGGAATTTCCTTCTGCACCTCCTGGATGATCCTGGCCAGTTCCATGGTGATGGTGCCGCCGTTGGTGTCGCAGAGCACAAGCACCTCTGCCCCGCCCTGCAGTGCCTGGCGCAGACAGGACAGAGCATATTCTTTGTTGGCCTTGAATCCGTCAAAAAAATGCTCGGCGTCAAAGAAAAGTTCATCCACCTGCGGTCTCAAATAGGCTGCGGTATCATGAATCAGCTCCAGATTCCTCTCCAGGGTGGTTCTTAGTGCGTCCTTCACGTGGATATCCCAGGTTTTGCCGAAAATGGTCACCACCCTGGTCTTGGCTTTGATCAAAGCCTCCAGATTGGGATCGCTTTCCGGCGTCTTCTTGGCCATATGCGTACTTCCAAAGGCCACTATCCTGGAGTTGTGCAGGGCATAATTCTGTATCTCCTGAAAGAATCTGTGGTCCGTGGGATTTGAGCCCGGCCAACCGCCTTCTATATAATCGATTCCCAGTTCATCCAGTTTGCGGGAAATCCTGATTTTATCCTCAGTGGATAAATGTACATCCTCAGCCTGGGTTCCGTCCCTTAATGTGGTGTCGTAAACTTGAATCTTGTGCATAACCTTTCGCTTTGACTGAAAAATTCAGTTATTTTTATCGGCTTAAACCCGGATTAAAAGCATGTCCGGCTTACTGTCTCTTACCTGCCCGCCTTCTTTCAACATTCTTGACCTTTACTCTGAGGGCTGACTACGATCAGTAGTTGCCGGACTTTCTTCTTCTTTTTTCAGGCTGGCATCGTAAGCATCGCCAAGTCCGAACGCTTCATGAAGGGTGCGCACTGCCAGTTCTGTGTATTTCTCTTCTATCAGACAGGAAATTTTTATTTCCGAGGTGCTGATGATCATAATATTGATATTTTCTTTTCTCAAAGCTGAAAATGCGATAGCCGCCACCCCGGAATGATTGCGCATGCCCACTCCTATGACCGAGACCTTGGCCACATTGGCATCATGCAGGAGTTCTCTGGCCCCAATTTTGTCCTTGAGCTTCTTAAGTATGTTCAAGGAATCCTCTATACTGCTCTTGGGAACAGTAAAGGTCATATCGGTGCGGCCTCCTTGCCGGCTCGGGTTCTGCACTATCATGTCCACCACGATATTGGCCCTGGAAATGGGCTCAAAAATGGCGGCGGCAGTGCCTGGAGCGTCGACCACATCCACCAGGGTGATCCTGGCTTGATCCTTATCATAAGCAATTCCGGAAACCATTGCCGCTTCCATGCTCTTATCCTCCTGAACGACGTAAGTCCCTGAATTGTCCGAAAAAGTGGAGCGGACATGTATCGGGACGTTATACTTTTTGGCAAATTCCACAGAACGTATCTGAAGCACCTTGGCGCCCATACTGGCCATTTCCAGCATCTCATCATAAGCAATCTTGTTCATTTTTCTGGCCTGGGAACAGATATTCGGATCAGTCGTATATACGCCTTCCACATCGGTATAGATCTCGCATAATTCAGCGTCCAGGACCGCGGCCAGGGCTACTGCAGAAGTATCCGAGCCTCCCCGACCCAGGGTGGTGATGCGCCTTTGAGTATCGCAGCCCTGAAATCCGGCAACCACCAGAACGTCGTAATCTTTAAGCATGTGCTTGATATGTTCATGTTCAATATCCAGAATCCTGGCCATTCCAAAACTGCGATCGGTTTGAATGGGTATCTGAAAGCCCAGAAATGATCTGGCTTTTACTCCGCAATCCTTGAGCAGCATGGCAAAAAGAGCAACTGATATCTGTTCTCCTGTGGACAAAATAACGTCGAGTTCTGATTTGTCCGGACGCTTGGACCAGGAACGGGCAAGGTTGATAAGCCTGTCTGTTTCCCCGTAAATGGCCGAAAGCACGACCACGACCCGGTAACCTTTGTCCAGGGCTTTCAACACATTTTCCCTGACCTTGAGCATGCGCTCAAGATCCGCTACTGAGCTGCCTCCGTACTTTTGCACTATAACACGCATTTTTATTAATCACTCCTCAATCTCTGAATATTCTATCAAAATGGAAAACTTTTCCCCTGTCCCATGGAAAGAAAAAACTGCAGTTCTTGATTCCCCTGAAAAGCTGAGAGCAACCTCAATTCTGTCTGCAGGAGTTAGCCCGGGACTCAAATATTCGCTCCATTCCACAAGTACGAGCATATCCTGACTTAGTAGAATCTCCTGAACGAACTCATCAAGATCCATTCCTCCCAGCCTGTACAGATCCACATGGGCTGTCTGGGGGCTGGTAGGATATATATTCACCAGATTGAAGCTGGGGCTGCTTATCTCGGCCTGATCCCCGCCGGGCAGGGCGCTGACGATGCCCCGGATCATCGTGGTTTTGCCGGCTCCCAACTCACCTCGAAATAATACCGCAGGATACACAGTCCGGCAACTGAGGAATCTGCCGAGCTTTCCGCCCAAGGCAAGGGTGGCATTCTGGTCTGGAAGAAAAAGTGAGATCTTTTTTTGCACGCTGGATACCTAAAACAACAGAAATTCAGGCAGAAAAGCACATAGGTAAGGGCATGTTATTCCTTAAGCAGCGTCTTTAGCACATCAGCCTTACCCACCACACCCAACAGCTTTTTGTTCTCCACCACGGGCAGGGTGTGGAATTTTTTGTCCACCATTATCTGCGCAAGTTCTTCTAACGGCGTATCCCTGGTTACTGCAAGAGGTTCGGGAGTCATGGCATCCTCTACCCGTGCGGCGGTGATTTTTCTGATTTCCCTGTCTACCCGGGACATGGAGGCCAAGGGAACCAGGCTGTCCAGAAGGGTAAACATCGAAGGCAGAGGGATCTTCATCTGCATGGCCACCAGATCGCTTTGACAGATGATTCCGACCAGCCTGTTATCCTGGTCCACCACTGGTATGCCGTTTATATTTTCCTCAAGAAGAAGCCTTGCAGCTTCGGATATATCCGTTTCCGGATGCACTGTGATGCAGTCAGTGGTCATAATATCTTCAGCAATGGTCATGTAAACCCTCTTAATTTTCCAGACAGCTCACCGGGGAACTGAAGTTCTTTATTGTCATGTGCCTGTAAAGCTCACAGGGCTTACCAGAATATCTGAGAATCGCATTCACGGATTTCTTCTTTGAACCTGGCCATTACTGCGGGCAGGGACTCGGCGATTTCTCTGGCCAGATTGCCCAGGAAAGGATATTTCTTTTCCAGTTCCTTGCCTGCCAGACCATGCCAGTAAACCCCCAGATTAGTGGCATTCAGGGTGCTCATTTTTCTGCCCATAAGGCTTGCGATCACACCGGAGAGAACATCGCCGGAACCTCCCACAGCCAGATTGGGGACTGCAAAAGGCGATATGTAGAAATGCTGGTCATTTCCGAAGATTATGGTGCATGCACCCTTAAGGACCAGATTAAATTTATATTTGGAAGTAAACTCCCTGGCGTAATGACATCGGTCCGTGTTGATCTCCTTCGCAGAGATACCGTAAAATCTGGCCAGCTCCCCAGGATGGGGAGTCAACACTACTTCCTTATGCTCGGAAAGGGCGCGAAGCAATGATTCATCCTGGGCCAGCCAGTACAGGGCATCCGCGTCAAACAAGGTCCTGGGATGAACATAATCCAGATATCCCCTGATAAACTCAAGCACATTCTCTTTGCGCCCCATTCCAGGGCCTATGACCACGGAATCGAACCGGGGCAATTCCTCTTTTAAGCGGGCGAGCATATCTTTATTCCAGTCCGGGCTGTCACCAAGAGGCAAGGTCATTATCTCCGGCCATCCGCTTCTGATTTCACGGACCAGACCAGCGGGACAGCCAAGGGTTACCAGTCCTGAACCGGCTCTCAAGGCTCCCATACAGGCCAGGACCGCGGCTCCGGAAAGAGCCTGGGAGCCACCCAGAACCAGCACATGTCCGTTTTCTTTCTTATGCATGTTTTTTTTGGGAAAATCGAGCAGACTCAGTACATCAATATCCAGAGCATAATGCACAGGAGGATTTTCCCTTTTTATTTTCTGGGGAATGCCTATTTTGGCTATGTTCAGACAACCCACATATTGTCTGGCTTCGGGCTGAAACAGACCGATCTTGGCTTCTTCAAAGGCAATGGTATCATCGGCCATGACTGCAACAGGACTCGGCTTGCCGGTTATTCCATCGATACCGGAAGGTATATCCAGGGAGACAATGTAGCTTTTCCTTCCCAGCTTATTTATGGCTTTGATCCATTGATCATAGCCCTCACGCAGTTCTCCTCGAAAACCAGTACCCAGAAGACCGTCAACTATTATATCCACTCCCTTTAAAAAATCCAGGTTGTATTCATAAAGATAGGTATGGGGGATATCCAGGCTTCTAAGCAGGGAGAGATGATAGCCTGCAGCACCTTTATACTCTTTTAATCTTTTGGAATGCAGAATCATGACCTTGACGTCATGGTTCCACAAATGTCTGGCCAGGGCAAAGGCATCCCCTCCGTTGTTGCCGGATCCGGCAAAAACCAGGGCTGAGCGTCCGGGCAGGTCGGCGATCTTGCGCTTGATCATTCTAAAGGCTTCCCGGCTGGCGTTCTCCATGAGGATTTCCGGCCACAGACCGAAATCATGGCTGGACTTTTGATCCCATGCGGCCATTTCCTCTGGTGTGGGCAGAGGCAGGTACATAACAAAACTCCTGCTTTGTTGGTTAGTGGTCTATCTTTCCAAAATAACCACAGCGACTGCGGTATCGCGTCCGTGACTAATGCTTAGATGAACTCTTCGGCCTCCAAGAAACTCGAATCTGTCCCGGGCAGGACCTGTAAAAATAAGCCGGACCGGCCCGCTCTTGCCTCTTGCTATTTCCAGGTGCTTTAAGGTGATCCCCTGTGAAAAACCGGTGCCCAGAGCTTTTACTCCCGCCTCCTTGGCCGCAAATCTGGAAGCCAGATAAGCAACTGGACTTTCAGGCAATAATTGGGCTTCACGTTGGGTCAGAATCCTGCTCACGAATCGAATGCGGAATTTTTCATATGCAGTCTTCACCCGGTCCAGCTCCACCACATCAATGCCCAGGCCGACGATCACGCCAGTACTGACACGCGGTTTACATACATTAAGAAAAAGGGACTATTCATAAGTCTTTGGAACAAAATCAATTTTTACAGATGAGTTGCCTTAATCCACAAAGCCGCGGATTATAACGGCCATCTGCTCAACAGCCCTGGCCATACCCACCATAACCGCTCTGGAGACAATCGAGTGACCGATTGAATACTCTTTTATGCCCGGCATCCTGGCAAAAGCAAATATATTTTGATAATTAAGACCATGCCCTAGATTAACCTTCAGTCCCAGAGAAAGCGCGTGATCAATGCCTGCGATGATCTTCTCCAGTTCGTTCTGCCTTGTTACAGGATCCCCGGCATCGGCATAATGACCTGTATGTATTTCGACGTACTCAGTCCCTGCCTCGGCTGCGGCATCAATCTGATACTTGTCGGCGTCTATGAAAAGGCTGGTATGAATGAGCCCATCCCTGAACGGGGCCAGATAGTCCCTGAGGAATTGTTCGCGTCCTTTGCACTCAAGGCCGCCTTCAGTAGTCAACTCTTCTCTTTTTTCCGGGACCAGACAGATCATATGCGGAGAGGTTTTCAGGGCAATGTCCTGCATTTCTGAAATTGCGGCCATCTCCAGATGCAGATTGAGTCCGATGGTGGCTTTAAGCATCTCAAGATCTCTATCCTGAATGTGCCTTCGATCTTCGCGCAAATGAACTATTATGCCCTGTGCTCCGCCAAACTCGCAAAGCTGGGCGGCAGCAACGGGCTCAGGCTCCCTGCCCATACGCGCCTGCCTGATGGTGGCCACGTGATCCACATTTACAACCAAAACCGGCATATTCTTCTCCTGATAATTCTGGCTCTTGTTATGGACCCTAAAAAATTGAACAAAAATATTGTTCTTAAACAGACAATACTACATAAAATTTTATCTTTTCTTATGCAATTTAAAAAGTCAAGCTATTAACTGAACACTGCGAAAGACTTAGTTTCTGCTTGACTGCTGCGATAGTATAAAGCATTATTTTTATTATAGGAGGAAAATATGAAAAAGATCAAGGTAGAAGGAATGTCCTGTCAGCACTGCGCGAATACTGTCACTAATGCCCTTAATGCTCTGCCGGGAATAACCAATGTCCGGGTAAGCCTGGAGGACAAGGAAGTTGCTTTTGACGCCGAACCGGAGGTTGATATGGAATTGGTCAGGGAAACAGTTCGCCAGACTGGCTATAAAGTAAGCGGATAAAAGGGCAGGTCTTGTTCAGAACGTTCTGCTTGCGGCATCATGGCTTGTACATGCTTTGCGCAAGCAGGACCTGACGTTCTGTACTTTAGAAAGTTAAATCTGAATTACCCGCCTGACCAGTGATCGAGGTCAGGCAGAAAAGAAAGCATTTCTCTTGCGCCGAAATTGCTGCCAACTAAAGATAACAGCGCTCTACTGTGCCTTCCTGCGTTTCTCCCAGAGCCGCATGTCCTGCATTTTTTTCCGCCGTTCCCTGGCCAGACTTTTGGCCACAAGAGAAGCATTCTTTTTATAGCCCCATTTAGCCTTGTATTCTTCGGGTGTAAGATTATGGGCTGCCAGATGTTTCTTGGTCAGAACCTTGAATGATTTGTTGCACTCAAGACAGACAATGCTTTTTTCCTTAATTGCTTTTTTGGGATCTATAGCAGGCTCAACAGGCTGTTCTTCTTTTTCCAGTTCTTGATCAGCAACGCTCTTAATGCCCTGAGTAAGAGTCTTGATCATGGAATTTATTTCTTCCTCAGTCATATTGCGCACACTTGCCTGAGCTTTGACTATTTCAAGAGCCTGTTTTACGTAATTTTCCATTTCTACCTCCAACAGGTATCCGGCTCTTTAAGTTCTTTGGCCGGAATGATGTAATAAGTATTAATAGTACCTTTTTATTTAACCACAAAATTAATATAAAAATAATTAAGCAAATAAATATTGTCAATCATAAATTACATCAAAATTTTAGAGTTGCAATTTATAATTATTTCTTTTAAACAAACCATTAAACTAATTACGGGTTTTACATATGCAAACTTTTGCTCATAACCCTGAAAATTGAAAATTTGATACCTTTTTTGCATTTCTCCTGCTAAAATTTTTTTTTCTGCAACATTCTAAGCTGGATTAAATTTTTACGGGACATAACATTTTTTTATAACGCTTCATTTGGAGATTAACATGCAAAACAAAAAAAATAAAACCAGCGAAGCCATACAATCCTTGTCCAGAGTTTTCAAGTTTGAACTTTGGCTTCGCTTCTATTTTATCCAGGACAATGAAGGCAAGCTGTCCCTGGATCTGGATGATCAGATGCTGGAAAGATTAGAAAAAGAATATGGACATCTGTCCAGACTGGCTGGTTCGCTCAATCATAAGGAGATCAACCCGGAACTTTGCCGCAAGGCGATTGCGGATCACATTATGGATGAATTTGACGGCAAGGTCTATGAAATTGGACTTGTGCCAAGGATACTGGACAACAGGATTTTCAAGACGGAAATTCAACTGTATAACACCTGGGTTTCACTGCATGAAGATCAGCTGGATAAAAAAGTTCTTGATTTTGAGAAGTGGCTGGAGATCTTTGATGAGTGGAAAAAAAGCGAAAGCGCCCGGGAAATCGGGCTGACCCTGGATGCCCAGAACGTGATGCCCAGCCATCCTGGATCGCAGAAGGATAATTAGTTTTCATCCGGAAAGAACGACTTTCCGGATGGAAACTAATTAGCGGCTCTTCTGCTTTTCCATTGCCCGGGCAACCATATCGGCCATTTCCTGAGGATCCAGCCGGTCGCCTCGTTCATGTCTGGCCAGAATAAGGTTGATTTCTCTTTGTATCAGAGGCTTATGAATGTTGAAGTATGATTTCCAGTGCCGCACTGCTTCTTCTCCATTGCCCCGGTATGCATTGATCAGACCCAGATAAAGAAGAGCTACGTTATCTCCGGGGCGCAGACTCAAGACCTTTTCAAAAGCCTCTATTGCTTTTTCAGGCTCACCAAGCTTGAATCTGCAGTAGCCCAGATTGCGCATTGCCTCAAGATGTCCGGGTTCTTTCTCCAGCCGCAGGGTGTAATACTCAAGAGCCCTTTGATAATCCCTTTTTTTCATGAGCCTGTCAGCATAAATCATATCCGGATCGATTCCCGAGACTTCTCCTTCCAGGGATTCGCTGCGGATACTGAACAGGTTCCTGAACAATTCCCGGCGGCTTAGTTTTTTCTTTTTGTTTTGATTCTTATCTATCAGACTGCTCCCGGACTGATTAACTTGAAATTTATCATTGAACACTATTCTAAGTATTGATTTTTTGCTTATCTTGATTTAAATTTAAACATTCGGGATGTGGCTCAGTCTGGCTAGAGCGCAGCGTTCGGGACGCTGAGGTCGCAGGTTCGAATCCTGCCATCCCGACCAT
>SLDX01000147.1 GCA_007125075.1 Desulfonatronospira sp. | reverse complement strand
TAAGAGACATAAGAGACATAAGAGACATAAGAGACATAAGAGACTTAGGAGATGTAAGAGACGTAAGAGTCTCTCAAGAATTTTCCATCAAGGATTCTGAAAAACATGCCCAAGCAACGGTTGATGATAATTGACGATGAAGAAGACATGCTCCAGGGTCTGGAGCGCATTTTAACCCAGGAACTGGACGAAGTTCAGATCGAGACGGACAAGAGCGCCTTAAGCGGCCTGGAGCGCATAAAAAATACTCCTGCCGATGTCCTGCTTCTGGATATCCGCATGCCTGAGATGGACGGGCTGGATGCACTGAGCGCTGTCAAAGAAATCGATCCATGGATCACCGTGGTCATGATCACCGCTTACGGCAGTATTGAAAAGGCTGTAGAAGCCATAAAACGCGGAGCTTACGATTTTACGACCAAGCCTTTTGAAATTCCCGATCTGATCAGAATTCTGAATAAAGCTCTGGAACGCAGCCGCCTGATCAGGGAAAATATGAACCTGCGCAAAAAAGTATCCGAACAAGGTCCTTTTGCGGATTTTGTAGGGCAATCCTCCCCTATGCGCAAACTCTACGACGGTATCCAGGCCCTGTCCCGCACCGATTACACAGTGCTCATCCGTGGAGAATCAGGTACGGGAAAGGAGCTGGTAGCCAGGGCCATTCACAATTTAAGCTGGCGCAACAGCCGGCATATGGTTACTGTCAATTGCCCGGCGATACCCGAACATCTTCTGGAAAGCGAACTTTTCGGGCACAAGAAAGGTTCTTTTACAGGAGCTGAAAAGGATCACATGGGCATGTTTGTGGAAGCGGACAGGTCGACATTGCTGCTGGACGAAGTGGGCGATCTGCCGGTGTCCATTCAGACCAAGCTGCTTCGCGTCCTGCAGGAAAGAGAAGTCCGTCCCCTGGGAGCAAACAGGTCCAGTAAGGTGGATGTACGCATTTTGTCCTGTACGAATCAGGATCTGGAAGCCAAGATCCGCGAAGGTTCTTTCCGCGAAGATCTTTATTATCGACTAAATGTTGTTACTTTGCGCACACCTTCACTGTCCGAAATTTCCGAGGACATCCCCCTGCTCGCGGATCACTTTCTGCGCGAAGTCTGCACTGAGCTTGACCTGTCTCTGAAGCGTTTCAGCGTAAGCGCCATGCAGTACATGATGAGCGGTTCATGGCCGGGCAACGCACGCGAACTTCAAAATTTTGTTCGCCGGGTAGTGCTCTTTTCGCCAGATCAGGAAATCGGTCTTTCCGAGGTCCGTTCTGCTGAAAACAGCCTGTACAGCCCGGCAGGAAAAAAAGCGAACCCTGCAAAAGAAGGAGAAACCTTTGAGCTTTATCAGCAGGCCAAGGAAGAACTGGTAGAGAGCTTCACCAATGACTACGTCAGCCGTCTGCTCAGACATACCGGGGGAAATGTGACCAGGGCCTCGGAGATGGCCGGGCTCAGCCGGACCGCCCTGCAAAAAATAATGCGCAGGCACGGGATCCGTTCTGATGGATTTCGGGAGTAAAAGGGAGGCGATTAACTGGGCAGGATTTTATTGGGGTGAGTGATGGGACTTGAACCCACGGCCTCCTGGGCCACAACCAGGTGCTCTGCCAACTGAGCTACACTCACCACAGTCTTGATTAGAAAAAAAATTATATACCCTGTGTTCAGATCGGTCAAGAGGAAATTACCGAGCTGTCGAGGCCCGCGGCATCGGCTCTTAACAACAGCCGACAAGCCCGGGTAGAGTCGAAAAACTATATATTATACATCTCATCTCCTGGAATGATGCGTACACCGTTTTTCTGGAGGATTTCAACGGCTTCGTCAGTTCGGTCAAAACGAAAGATGAGCACTGCATTTTTGCCGCTTTGCTGGACAAAGGCATACATATATTCCACATTGATTCCGCTTTCACTGAACATGGTCAGGATTGCGTGCAGTCCGCCCGGCCTGTCCTCAACTTCAGCAGCGACCACATTTGTTCTGCCCACGGTGAATCCGTTTTCTTTCAGGGCTTTTTTGGCTCTTTCATGATCAGTGACTATCAGGCGCAAAATGCCGAAATCAGTGGTATCTGCAAGGGACAAGGCCCTGATGTTCACTCCGGATTCGGCCAGCGTCCTGGTTACATCAGCCAGTCTTCCGGCCCGGTTTTCCAAAAAAACGGAAATCTGTTCAACCTTCATCTCTATACCTCCCTGCAGAACAATTAAGCTATAATTTACGACAATCGACTATCCGCTGAGCCTTGCCTTCTGAACGGGCGATGCTTCTTGGCTCCACCATGGTTATTTTGGCAGTGACCCCCAGGAAGTCCTTGATATGAGTCTGGATTTTCTTTTCCAGACGCTGCAGATGCTTGATTTCATCAGAAAAAATGTTCTCGTCCACTTCCACTCTGACTTCAAGAGTATCCATACCGCTTTCCCGGTTTATTATCAGCTGATAGTGAGGTGACAAGCCTTCGGTCTCAAGCAGAATGCTTTCGATCTGGGAGGGAAAAACATTGACTCCTCTGATGATGAGCATGTCGTCACTGCGACCGGTGATGCGCTCTATGCGGTAATGGGTGCGGCCGCAATTACAGGGCACAGGGTTTAACCTGGTAATGTCCCTGGTGCGGTAACGAAGCAGGGGTTGGGCCTCTTTGGTCAAAGTGGTGACCACAAGCTCGCCCTTTTCCCCCAGGGGCAAGGGTTCCCCGCTTTCAGGATCGATGATTTCAGGAAGAAAATGATCCTCCCAGATATGTAGACCTTCCTGGGCGGCAATGCACTCCATGGCCACTCCAGGACCCATGATTTCAGAAAGGCCGTAGATATCCAGAGCTTTGATTCCGAATTTATTCTGAATATCATTGCGCATTTCTTCAGTCCAGGGTTCTGCCCCGAAAACGCCCACCCTCAGCTTAAGGTCCTCTATGCTGATTCCCGAAGCCAGAGCGGTTTCATAAAGGTGCAGGCTGTAAGAAGGCGTACAGCATAAAACAGTGGATCCGAAATCGCGCATGAGCATAACCTGGCGCTTGGTCGCTCCCCCGGATACAGGCAAAATAGTTGCTCCCAGTGCTTCGGCTCCGTAGTGCGCACCCAGGCCGCCGGTAAAAAGACCATATCCATAAGCGTTGTGCACGATGTCCGCCCTGGTGGCTCCGGCGGCTTCAAAAGACCTGGCCATGAGACCGGCCCAGTTTTCAACATCCCTTTGAGTGTATCCCACTACAGTGGCCTTGCCCGTTGTTCCCGAAGAAGCATGGACCCGGACCACGCTTTCCCGGGGCACGGCAAACATGCCGAACGGGTAGTTGTTTCGCAGATCCTGTTTTTCAGTAAAGGGCAGGTATTTCAGGTCTGAAAGGGACCTCAGTCTGTCTGGCTTAAGTTCCAGTTCTTTAAATCTTTGATGATAAAAGGGGACATTATGATAAATTCTCTGGACAAGATATTTAAGCCTCTTTAACTGCAGTTCCTCCAGTTCATCCCGGGGAAGGGTTTCTTTTTGCACATCAAAGACCATGGTTTTCTCCTTCAGTATGATAAATAAGCCCGCCTTCAAGATATCCATATTTAACTGCCCTATAGATGTTTGTCCAGTCAAGGAAAAATAGGTTTTCCTCTTTTGGGGTTTACTTTGAGCCGGCGCTCGATTTATACTCTGAAGGGTTCCAGGCGGCTTATTTCTCGGCAAAGATTGTTGAACCAGCTCAAATAATCCGTATTAAATAAAAGGCAGACAGATGGAAAAACTGGTAATAGAGGGCGGAATCAGGCTTGCTGGAAAAATCCGGATCAGCGGTTCCAAGAATGCTTCCCTGCCCGTGCTTATAGCTTCGATCATGGCTGATACAGATGTTGTTCTGGAAAACGTGCCCAGACTGAAAGATATCCACACCACACTGAGGCTTTTGACCCTTTTGGGATGCAGGGCCGACTTTGACGGAGACAATGTGGTCATCAGTCCGGGGAACCTTACGCCTGAAGCGCCCTATGATCTTGTCCGGACCATGAGGGCTTCTGTACTCTGTCTGGGTCCGCTTCTGGCCAGACTGGGAAAAGCAAAGGTCGCTCTGCCCGGGGGATGCGCCATCGGTTCCCGTCCAGTTGATCAGCATTTAAGGGCCCTGGAAAAAATGGGAGCTTCTTTTGAGCTGGATTCCGGTTACATCGTGGGCTGGTGCAATCGATTAAGAGGGGCGCATATTAACTTTGATCTGGCCACGGTGGGAGGCACTGAAAATCTGCTCATGGCCGCATGCCTGGCTCAGGGGGAAACCATTCTGGAAAACGCAGCCAGAGAGCCTGAAATATCTGATCTGGCCGGATTTTTGAACACCTGTGGAGCCAGAATCAGCGGTCAGGGAACCAGTATGGTCCGAATTCAGGGAGTAGATTCGTTAAAAGGGTGCAGATACAGGGTCATGTCGGATCGTATCGAGGCCGGAACCTATATGGCCGCAGCGGCCATAACCGGAGGCAATCTTGTTCTGACCAATTATCCTCCAAACACCCTGGATTCAGTAATAGCCAAATTCCTGGAAATGGGCGTACACATATGGGACGATGCAGAAGATATATATGTCGAAAACGGTGATTCCCTGAGAGGGGTGGATGTGGTTACTCTTCCCTATCCAGGCTTTCCCACTGATATGCAGGCCCAGATCATGGCTCTCATGTGCGTGGCCGAAGGTACAGGGACAATCAGGGAAACTATTTTTGAAAACAGGTTCATGCATGTTCTGGAGCTCAATCGTATGGGCGCCAGAATAAGGCTCAGCGGGCAAAACGCTGTGATCAGGGGAGGAGCGGATCTGGTTGGAGCTCCGGTTATGGCTTCGGATTTACGGGCGAGTGCAGGTCTGGTTCTAGCCGGTCTGAAGGCCAGTGGCAGGACCGAGGTGCTCAGGATTTACCATCTGGACCGCGGATATGAGGCCATGGAAAAAAAACTCCAGGCAGTGGGCGCAAAAATATTCAGGGAAAAAGAGTAGCCTGGCACGGTTGAAAAAGATTAGCAGGTCCTCAAAGCTGAATTTCAACCTCAAACAGTTTTTTGAATAAAAAACCAAACTGTTTATTGCACCACATTTTTAACAAATATAATATCCTGAATCCGTACAACAGGTTCCGAAATCCGGCACCTACTTCTAATCCTGCCAGCAAAGCACATGGAAAGATTAACATTTGCTAAAAGCAGGTGCCGGACCAAACCCCCGGAACCTGCATGGGCAATCAGGCTGCAAAAAATGATTTCACGGATTCAGGAGTAAATTTTAAGAATGCAAACGATCAAAGGACTGGTAATAGCCGCTCCGGCCAGCGGAAGCGGCAAGACGACACTTTCTCTGGGGCTGCTGGCAGCTTTGACCCGCAGAAGGCTTAAGGTTGCACCTTTCAAGATCGGCCCGGATTTTATCGACCCCGGCCATCATTCCCGGATCACCGGCCGGGCCAGCCGCAATCTGGATGGATGGATGCTTTCCAGCAGGGTCAATACGGAAATATTTTCATCTTCCTGCCAGAGCGCTCATGTGGCTGTGGTTGAGGGGGTCATGGGTCTCTTTGATGGAGTGGACGGCACATCGGAAGCCGGGTCCACAGCCCAGATGGCTAAACTGCTGGGTCTGCCAGTCCTGCTGGTTGTGGACGCCTCAAAGATGTCCCGCAGTTTTGCCGCGCTGGTCAAAGGTTTTATTGAATTTGATCCTAATCTGAATTTTTGCGGAATTGTAGCCAACAATATCGGCAGCAAAAGACATCTGGATTATCTGCGAGGTTCTTTATCCGCAGTGCCGGGGATCAAGCTGCTGGGAGGAATTCCAAGAGAATCAGGGATAAAGATTCCTTCAAGGCACCTGGGGCTTATTTCGGCACAGGACTATGTTCTGAATAAAGACACTATAGATGCTCTGGCCGGTCTTGTAGAAAGTAATATCGATCTGGATGACCTTATACACAATCTGCCGGAAATTCCTGCCGGTCGTCCTCCAGACAGGCATATTCCGGAACCGGACGTCCGGATTGGAGTAGCCGCAGATAAAGCGTTCTGCTTTTATTACCCGGACAATCTTGATCTTTTGCGCAGCAGCGGTTGTGAGACAGTGTTTTTTTCCCCGCTTGAGGACGATTTTTTGCCTGAAGATATTCAGGGTCTTTATTTTGGAGGAGGGTATCCTGAACTTCGTGCAGATGTGCTTTCAGGAAATTCGAACATGCTGGCACAGATACAAAGTGTCTGCGCTTCGGGCATGCCGGTGTATGCTGAATGCGGCGGGTTTATGTATCTGTGCCGTGATCTTGAGGATCTGCAGGGGAAGATCCATACCATGGCCGGCGTGTTTCCTTTCAGGACAACGATGCAGGCGAAAAGATCCTCCCTGGGCTACAGGGAAATAAGAATGTTGAGACATACTCCTTTGGGCAACAAAGAAAGCATGTTCCGGGGACATGAATTTCATTACTCCAGTTTGCGGGAAAAAGAATCCATGGGCCCGGTTCAGCAGGTTTACGGAGCAACGGACAAAAACGGGCTGCAAAGATCCTGTCCGGGCTGGCTGAAAGGCAATTGTCTGGGCAGCTACGCTCATCTTCATTTTTTAAGTTTTCCAGGCTCATCCGGCTGTTTTGCAGCAGCCTGCAGAAAATATCAGGAAGCTTCCTTCGGATGATAAGAGAGCCTGGAGTCAATGCAAGTCTATCAGTTCATGACCTGGGCGCTGCCCGGGGAGGATGATGTTTACGGCCGACAGGAGAAAAATACAGTAAAAGGGTGCATACGATGATGATTCCTCCTAGCCAGGTCAGCCCGGGAGGGGATTCTTCGAAAACCATCCAGACCCAAAAGGGAGCCAGGATAGCCTCCAGAAGAAGGATTATACTGACCTCGGGTGATGACAGAATCCTGGTGGAAACGGTCAAAAGCATAAGCGCCAGGGGCATTTGCACAATTCCCATAAGGCCCAGGACCAGGTAACTTTCAAATCCAAGCCCAAGAGGTGAGGCCCAGGACCAGGCCAGAGCAGCGGTCACAAATCCTCCCAGAGCCACAACCGCCGTGCGTTTTATATGCGGATGCCGCCTAAGCAATGTGAAATTGCCTCCGACGACTGCTGCCGCAAAAAGGGCAAAGAGATCCCCGGCAAGATTGACCGTCCCGAAGGAGCCCTTAAACACAATGATAACGCCGGCCATGGTTGCCAGAACAGCCAGCCATGTTCTGAGAGCCACTTTTTCTTTAAGGAAAAACCAGGTGAATATGGTCGCGAAAATGGGCGCGGTGCTGAATATGAGTACAGTGTTGGCCACATGTGTATTGAGTATGGACAGAACAAACCCCGCACTGCTGAGCCCGAACAGCGCTCCTGAGACAAAAGCTGCCGGTCCGTGGACAGCCAGTGCCGACCATAATAATTTTTTTGAAGCAAAAAAGAGCACGAGGCTCAAAGTAATTCCAATCAGCAACCCGCGCCAGAAAAGAACCGTCCAGGGGTCGGCCATAGCCATGCGGATCAGCAGAGAATCAAAGCTTAAGACGAACACTCCGGACAAGGCCAAGGCTATGCCTCTGGAGTATTCACCCGGGAAAAGAAGAGATGTCAACCGGTTCATGGACATTTAAAGCTTTTTTATTTCAGTCTTTCAGGTCAGGTATCTTGCGCCGCTGCTTCTCATACTGATTTAAAATAATGAGGACGATCATTTACGGTTCATTTGGAGTATTTTGTCCTTGATTCCCATTGCGGCACGCCCTATGCTTCTGTGCTTGAAGAATAAGGGTTTTTGTAAGCCGATTTCATCAGATGTCCAGAACTTCCGAATGACAGCACTTTCCTGCTGATGAAAGGTGCAGGTTTTTCAGCCGAAATTCTGCAAGCTTGAAATCTTCTTGATTCATCTTTACCTGATCAGCAACGATCATTTTGAAAAAATATTTATGAGCATTCAGCTCGGAAAGGAGGCCCTTTTGCTGCCGGAAGAAATTGAGAAAGCAAGCATGGCTATCATTGCCAGGGAGGCCGGTGAACACGGTTTCAGCACTGAACGCTGGGCTGTGGTTTCCAGGATGATTCATACCAGTGCAGACTTCGAGTACCTGCACAGCGTAAGATTTCATCCCAGAGCTGTTGAGTCCGGCATATCCGCCCTTCTCATGGGCAGGTCGGTGATCACGGATACCAATATGGTCCTTGCCGGGCTGCGCAAAAAAGACCTGGACGGATTGGGATGTCCATTCAGGTGTTATATAGATGATCCGGAAGCGATCAAGCTTGCCGCCAGGAAAGGTTCCACCAGAGCCGAGGCGGCGGTGGACAGAGCATTGCCGGATATGGAACAAGGTATATATGTTGTGGGCAACGCGCCCACCGCTCTTTTGAGGCTCATAAACCTGCTGGGTCAGGGCCGTGCTGCACCGGCGCTGATAGTGGGACTTCCGGTCGGGTTTGTCAATGCTGTAGAGTCCAAGGATCTGCTTGCCGGACTGGATGTGCCCTTTATAACCAATAAAGGCAGAAAAGGCGGTTCCAACGTGGCCGCTGCAGTAGTCAACAGTCTGATAATTCTGGCTCGGAAACAGCGTTAAGGCAGATCTTCAAGGAAAGAAGCTTGTTCCCGGGATCAAACAAAAAAACAAGAAAAAAAAGACGCGCCCTGCGCAGCGGGTTCACAACCGGAACAGCTGCTACCGCAGCCGCAATGGCTGCAAAGGAACTTCTGCTCACCGGTTATTGTCCCGAACTGGTAATGGTCAGCCTGCCGGACAGAGAGAAATTGAATATTCCGGTAAACAGCTGCGGATTGAACAGGTCCGGAACTTCGGAATGCACAGTGATCAAAGATGCAGGCGATGATCCGGATGTGACTCACAAGGCCGTGATCGGAGCCAGGGTATCCACTCTGCCAGAGTCAGAAGGGATAGTCATTGCCGCTGGAGAGGGAGTTGGCCGGATTACCAAACCCGGTCTCGAACTTGCTCCCGGGGAACCGGCCATCAACCAGGGACCTAGAAGGATGATCAGGGAAAATCTGACTTCTATTTCTGACAAAGATATAATGGGTCAAGGGTTTCTTGTGGAGATTTTTGCCCCCAGAGGGGAGATCCTGGCCAGACGCACTCTGAATAAGAGACTTGGCATATTGGGAGGCATTTCCATTCTGGGAACAACCGGACTGGTAAAGCCCATGTCCCACGCAGCTTATATGGCCACCATAGATTCATCTCTGGCTGTAGCAAAGGCATGCGGCTCCACCAGCGTTGTGTGCACCACAGGAAGAAGAAGCGAGCGCTTTGCCCAGGGGTTGTTCCCCGAGCTGCCGACAGAGGCTTTTGTACAGATCGGGGACTTTTTTGCACGCAGTATGCAACAGGCAGTACGCAGAGGTCTGGGGCGGATAATTCTGGTGGTCTTTTTCGGCAAGTCTTTGAAAATGGCGCAGGGAGCTGAGCACACCCATGCGGCAAAGTCTGCTCTGGCCCTGGAAGAGCTGGGCCAGCTGGTAAAAAATAAATGTAAAGATCGGGAGCTTGCTTTCAGAATAAGCAGCGCCAATACAGCCAGAGAGGCTTTTTTTCTGCTTCAGGACAGATGCCCGCGGATATTTATGTGCATTGCCGGCAAAATGGTCGATCAGGCCCGTAAGTTTGCACTGGGCGGGGCCGAAATACGCGGGGTGCTCCTTGATTTTGAAGGCCGGGTGATAGCGGACACCGCTGCTGAATAGGATTTAATGAACATCAATGTTTCCAGTCAAAAGAAGATGATCCTTGATTGAGGTGTAAAAATGAGTCTTTGGATCGCCGCACTGCTCGGTGCTGTCCAGGGTGTTTTTATGTTTTTGCCGGTGAGCTCCACAGCTCATCTGGTCCTGGTCCAGCATTGGCTGATCCGAAGCGATCATCCTCTGCCCGCACCCGATTCCCCGGAAATGATCCTCTTTGACCTGGTTGTTCATGTCGGTACCTTGATTTCTATAGTCGTGGTCTTCTGGGTCAGCCTCAAGGTGTTCTGTATCAAGCTGATTCAGCAGTCCGTAAGATGGGCCGGAAAAAAGGGTGACGGTTCTTTCGGTCTTTATCCCCGGCTTTTTCTGCTGGGCATGTTTTCAGTGCTGTGTACAGGAATACTGGGTCTGTCTTTCAAAAGTGCTTTTCAACATATCTTTGCCACTCCGGAAATGGTTGCAGTCACCCTTATCCTGACCGGCCTGCTTTTGTGGTGGACCGATCGACTCAAACCAAGGCGCAGAAGCTTGAAAAAAATCAATCCTGGAGTGGCCGGAGTAATAGGTCTGGCCCAGGGCCTGGCTCTTATGCCCGGCCTGTCGCGAAGCGCCATGACTATTGTCTTTGCCCTTTTTACCGGCCTTAAGAGACGCTGGGCAGCTGAATACAGTTTTTTTCTGGCCATCCCCACAATCCTGGCGGCCACTCTGCTTCAAAGCCTGGAGGTCAGAAGTCTCGGGGGTATGCAGGGGCTTGATTTCGGGGCGTTGGCGGTCGGATTTATAGTCGCGGCTCTGGTGGGCATAGTCTCACTGAAGCTGGTGGTCTATTTTCTTTACCGGGCCAGGCTTAAAGTTTTTTCTTTTTATGTCTGGGTTTTGGCTGTGGCCATTTTAGCCGGGATTCTGGACCTGCCGATTTAGAGGACAGAAGGCAGAGGACAGAGGACAGAGGACCACGCTAAAAGCGTGGCAGGCTCAGACAGAAGACAGAAGACCATGCTGGGATGCGTGGCAGACAGAAGACTGAGGACAGATCACCCCAGTGAACGTCGCTCAGATGCCGCATTTACTTTCTAGCTGCTACAGTCATGGGAGTGAATAGAAATTTCAAAAGTAAGCGCGGGACCAAACCCCGAAACCTGCAGGGGCAATCTGGCTTCAATTTGTTTACACGGATTCAGGTTGTAAAAAAACTTTAAAGCCCAGTCATTAAAAAAGATCCAGAAAAACTGCACTGAACATCAAGAGCACAACAGGTAACTTCGGAATTCAAGCATGGAAGAATCCATAATCGTTTTTGGCCAGAGCTACCTGCTGATATTTATTTCCAGCCTGCTGCTTGCTCCGGAAGCTGTTCTGTTTGTTACCGCTGCTATGACCGACCAACCCCCTCTGGCTGTTCTGGTAATCATTCTGGTGGTCAGTATAGGAGGCAGCATCGGATCAGCCGCGATCTATTTTCTATCAGCCATGCTGGGGGAAAAAAGGCTTTTCAAACTGGTCGGGAAACTGGAAAGATATTATCTGTTAAACAGCAATGATCTGATCCAGATTTTCGGCTACTTTAAAAGAAAAGGGCACTGGCTGGTTTTTTTCGGAAGAATGGCACCAACCGTGAGGACTATTGTATCCATTCCTCCTGGTATTATTCGCATGAATTTCAGGGTCTTTTTAACCTATACTTTTATGGGCACTCTTGTCTGGAATCTCATTATCGGCTATGTTTTTTACTATTTCTGGGTACATGCCGAAGCCATAAGTTCACTGCTGGGGGCATACGCGGCTGTCAGTCTGGGTGTCATCATTCTCCTGGCCGTCTGGCTGGTGGGAAGAAATATTGCCAGGAGGCTTATGAACGGTTGAGCTGCATATCAGTTTTGTAAACGTTCGCCAATGGATTCAACCAGATCTTTTTCCAGCCGGACCAGTATTCTGCTCAGACAGTCGTTCAGAGCCGAGATCATGGGGGCAGCTCCGGGGCGGTCCATTAAAACCTCTTCATGATAAGTCCCATGCATGATCATGTCGTAGTCCAGGCCTTCTGCCCCAAGCAGCAGAAACTGAATGCGCATGACCGCCTTTGGCTGATCCGGGTTTTGAAAGTCTCCGAACATGGAGACTACCGCTCCTTCCAGAATATAGTCAGGCTGTCTGTGGCTGCTCAGTGGTATGACCGCATCAAAAGGGCCGTAATCTTCAAGCCAATCTCTGACAGCCTGGGTGAGCATCGGACCGGGAGAGATAAAGTAGTGGTTATGAAAATCCCTGCTGCTTCGCCCGCATTCTTTTTTATAGATCAGCTCCCTGCCCTGATACCCGGGCGAAACTTTAAAGTTGCGTATGCTTAAGACCGCGGGAACTGAGGGAGGCTTTTCTCTGGGGAACTTTGCCGGCTCCAGGATGAAGTGACTGCGTTCTATCGGGGGCTTTTTCGGGGCGCAGGACGTTCCCGGAACCAGTAATAAAAGTCCAATGATTAATATAAAGAAATTTCGGATCATCATTTCGGTTCGCGCTCCAAAGGTTCATCTCCAAAAAGAAGGTATGAGGGATACTCCCTGGCATCCTGGCTCAAATCCAGCAAATTTTCGCTTATCAGCCGCATATTGTCCAATATGAGGCGCAGTTCTTCATTTGTGGCGCGCATCATGGCGTAGGTGTTGCGGGTCAGGCTGTCAACTCCCTGGCTGCCCTTTTTCAGGCTCTGAGCTGTTTCGCTTATGTCTTCCAGGACTCCTGGAATTATCATGGAGCTCTCGTGCAGCCTGGCGATGGTCTGTGCCAGTTTGTCCGCGGAACCGTCCTCCTGGTCGATTTCCAGCCGGTCAATGCCGGTCTCCACCTTTTTCAGAATGTTTCTGGTATCGATAAGCACGGCATGCAGGTTTGCCTTTTCATTATTGTCATCAATGTCAACCTGTTCCGGTCCGAGCAGGTTTGAGACCATGCGGTTGCTTTCGCGCAGTTCCTCTAAAAATTTTTCCGCCTGCAGGGAAAGATGCTGCATGTTTAAGGACTGGACAGTATGGTCCAGACTCTGGAGCAGATGGTCCATATGGTTCAGGGTGTTTTGCAGATCGAGCTCTTCTATATTGGCCATGGTTCTGTGCAGGGATTCAAAAGTTTCCTCCAGACGGGCAAAGGTGCCGGGAGCCGAAGGGACATAGGGATTTTCCGGTTCCCAGTTTATCCGCAGGGGAGGATGGCGCTGCGGATCGGTATAGTCCATTTCCAGATAGGCTGTTCCAGTGATTCCCATGGGCAGGAGTCTGATCCGCAGCCCTCTTTGAACCTCTCTTTGCAGTGTGTCCTTAAAATCATCAACAGGGATGTCTCCAAAGGTTTTCACATCAATGCTTATCGTGATGAGCACATAGCGTTTTTTAGCCTCTCTGGCCTGAGGATACTGGAAAAAGACAAAGCTTATATTGTCCACATTGCCGATATGCACGCCGCGCATCTTAACCTGAGAACCTGCGGCTATTCCCTGCACTGATTCATCCATGTAGGTCTCAATGGTTACTGTTTCCCTCCACAGGACACCGGCTCCGAGAATCATCAGGGCTCCCAGGAGCAGAATTAGACCTGCGCTTACAAAAACACCTATGGTAAAATAACTGGGACGGCTGCTCATTAGTTCCATTAAACGGATAAGATCCGGTTAGTTGCCAACATTTTTTTCCCTGTTCAGAAATGAACGCACCCAGGGATCAGGGCTGGAAGTGCTGAGTTCCACCGGGTTTCCCTGGGCGGCGATTCTTTTTCTTTTTTTATCCAATATTATCATGCGGTCTGCAATATTAAAGATGCTGGCCAGTTCATGAGTGACAATGACAAAAGTTATTTTCAGGCTTCGAGCGATATCCAGGATCAATTCATCGAGTTCGAGAGAAGTCAGGGGATCAAGTCCGGCCGAGGGTTCGTCCATGAACAGAATTGATGGATCAAGAGCCATGGCCCGGGCAATGGCCGCTCTTTTCTGCATGCCTCCGCTCAGTTCAGAGGGCATGCGCATTTCATAGCCTTCAAGACCGACCTGAAACAGCTTGAGTCTTGACACGAGGTTCATGGCCTCCATAGGCATATTGGTAAATTCTTCCAAAGGAAGCCTGATGTTTTCAAGCAGGGTCATGGATCCGAAAAGGGCTCCGCTCTGATAGCTGATACCGATGCGATTCAAAATGCTTGTTTTTTCATCCTGGCCTGCTGTGGTCAGATCCTGTCCGTGAATAAAAATCTTTCCGCTCAATGGTGTATAAAGCCCGATGATATGTTTAAGAAGAGTACTTTTGCCGCTGCCGGAACCTCCCAGGATAACAAAAATCTCTCCTGAATAAACATCAAAGGAGACGTTTTCCAGAAGCATTTCCCCAGGAAAGCCGATGCTCAGATTTACTGCCGATACCGGGTGTACCTGTTCTTCCCGCATATAAATCATATCCCTAAAACATAATAAATAACGGCAAAGATGCCGTCAGCCAAAATAATCAGGACAATGGCGCTCACAACTGCACTCGTAGTCGACCTTCCAACCGCTCTGGCTCCAAAGCCGGTTTGAAGACCCCGAACACATCCGATCCAGGCTACCAGCAGGCTGAAGACAAGAACTTTGAACATGCCGCCCAGAAAATCAATCATACCGATGGAAATTCTCAGGTGATTCAAATAAGCGGTCAAGGTAAAGTCCAGTGAAAGCATGACCAGTGCTCCGCCTATAAAGCTGAAAAACAGAAAGAAGATGCACAAAAAAGGAGTAACCAGCATGGTTGCCAGCATCTTGGGCAATACCAGGAATCTGATCGGATTAAGTCCCATGGTCTGCAGGGCGTTTATCTCCTCATTGGTCTTCATGGTCCCGATTTCTGCAGCAAATGCGGATCCTGAACGACCGGCAAGTATTATGGCTGTTACCAGGGGGCCTAGCTCGCGAACCATGGTCAGGCCCAAAAGCTGGGCGATAAATATTTCAGCACCAAACATTCTCAGGATCAGAGCCGACTGGAAGGAAATAATAAGCCCGACCAGAAAGCCCATCAGGGCGATTATGAATACAGCCTTGCTGCCTACGTTTTCCACATGGAGCAGGACGTCTTTCCACCTGACGCTCCCTGGACGAATAAGAGCGTAGACAGACGTAGAAACGAATTCTCCGACAAAGGAAAAAAAGTCTCTGGCATCCCGAACCAGATTGACAGCTGCATGACCCAGTTCCTCGACAGAAGAACGTTTGACAAAGCCCGGACCAGGCTTGCAGTCAAAGCAGGATACCTGATCATGCACATGTTTGAAATCAGGCCTTAGGCCTGATAGCTGAAACTGCAGCCCTTTTTCCTTTGCCAGTCTGGAGTAGTGTAAAATCAGAGCCTGTCCGGACATGTCGATATAATCGACATTATCAAGATCAAGGATAACTTTGGCTGCATCATTTTTTTTAAAAATTTTTCCGAGCTGTTTCCACAGAGGCCCAATGTTCATCGCCTCCATGCGCCCGTTTAGAATTACCCGGAGTAATCCCTGAGGTTCTTTTTGAACATCATAGTTCAGAGTGGATTTACCGGCAGGCACATATCCGGACATTTCTTCTTCATTCATGGCACAGGTCTAAGTGGAAGAGGCATTATTGTCAAACAGGCAGAGAGTCAAGAAAGTCTCACAGCTCTTTGCCTGGCAGTTGATTCTGTTTCTAAATGAAAAAAACTGTAATAAGTCAAGGGCAAGCAAAATCAGCCCATTTGACGCCTGGCTTCATTCCAAAGGGCTCTGGAGCGGGATTCATCGCCAAGAATCCCTACCCGGATGTTGATCCTTGAGGTGTTCGCAGCCAGATATTCAATATTAATCCAGACATTGGTTCCATCCTGGTATCTGCCCCTTAATCTTACCAAGTCGGTGCGCCTTGTCTCTTCCTCTACATGGATGTTTTTTTCCTCCGTGGCCTTAAGAATTGCCTCGTGCACCGTGTGCATGTTTCTGGCCGTGTCTTCCCTGAGCCAGCCCTTGTAATAGATGGCGGCTCCTCCGCCTGCCGCCCCGCCCAGGGCAAACCAGCATCCGCTGAGGCTGAAACAGAGAAGAACAATGAGCAGAGCACTGATTTTGGTTTTGCGGTTTTTCATGACGTTCCTGTCTCGTGTAAATGATGTTTTTAGATGAGCATACTAGATGAGCATACTATGTGAAGCCGACACGTTTTCATTAAGCATAGATTCAGCATTTTATAAAAATTTATCAGCGGTTCTGCGGCAAAAAAAGTATGTCGAAACACCTCAAAGTCTGCAATCGATCAATATAGGATGAGGCAGCACACTCTGCTGAAGAGTCTGATTTTATTATGAACTGTTTCATGTGGTTAATGGATTGTGATCAAGTCTGTCCAAGTGGCTCGGGCAGTTTACCACCGTTCGGCCAAAACCCGAAACCTCCAGGGGCAGTCAGGCTACAAAAATTACTTCATGGATTCAGGATTTATAATTTATATATATCCCCACTCCTGCAGTCTGGCATGAGCGTGCCGGGCGTAATCGCCGCTGCTTACATGCTGCAGATACGCATAGTATTTTCCGGCCGCTCTGTCTCTTCTTCCCATGCCTTCAAGGCAGTAGCCTCTGAAAAAAACGTTGTTGGGGTTTCCGGGAAGCTGTGTGTTATATGCTTCAAAGTGAGTCAGGGCCTGGTCAAAACTGTTGCGGTTCAAGTGAATCATGCCCAGGACATGAACCGCCTGAGGCTCGTCAGGGTAAGCTTCTCTGGCCGCCAGGGCATGTATTTCCGCCTCCCGGCCCTGATTCAGGGCCAAAAGGCATTTGGCCTGCTTTAAATTGGCAGCATAGTCATCAGGAACAATAACAAGAGCCCGGTCATAATTTTTCCTGGCGTTTACCGGATTGCCGTCCATCATCTGGTCATCTCCTTCCTGCAGTTGGCGGATGGCTTCCTCTATACGCCGAAGCCCGGAAATATTGTCCATATATCTTTCCCGGTAGACAGGCTGATCCCTTAAAGCGCGCTCGGCATCCGCACGGATGAGTGCGGTCTGGTAGCGCTCGCTGCTCATCGGATGGGTGGCAAAAAGAACCGCCAGATGGCCTTTGTCCCTTCCGGACATGTCCATAAGCATCTCCATGAGACCCACAAATCCCTGCGGATTATATCCTGAGCCGGCCATGTAATCCAGGCCAAGCTCGTCAGCCTCTCTTTCCTGATTGCGGCTGTAGCTGGCAAGAAGAGCCCCGGCTCCTATGCCTCCCAGTCCGGCAACCACATTCTGCAATTCAGGTCCGGCAGCAACTGCAGCACCGGAAAATACCGCGGCCGCCAGAAGTCCGCGGGTCATCCTCTGGGCGGTATGTCTGGCAGAGACATGCCCGACTTCATGACCTATAAGTGAGGCCAGCTCAGCTTCGTTTTCCAGGTCAAGAAGGATGCCCCTGGTCAAGCCGATGGTCCCCCCGGGAAAGGCATAGGCGTTGACATAGGAGGCGTTCAGGGTGTTGAAGGAATAAGGCATATCAGGACGATGGCTTTGCCCGGCTATTTGCCGTCCTACGCCGGATATATAATCGTTAAGGGCCTGATCCTGAACAAGCCCGTAATCCGCTGAAATCTGATGAGGTGAGTTTTCCCGGTCCAGCCTTATTTCCTGGTCTTCGCTCATGAGCATGAGCTGGCGACGCCCGGTTACGGGATGGACAGCGCAGCCGGAGAGAAGCGCAACAGTACCGATGCCTGAAAGATACAGAAAGTCCCTTCTGCTCAGCCTGGTGGCACACTGATTATAATTATGAATTTTCATTAGCTTACAGTAACTTTATCAATACAATGGCTTATTTCTTCTGGATTATTTCAAAAAAAATTTTACAGCAAACCTTTATTCAAGGCAAGTAAGAGGTGCTGAATCCGTACAACAGGTTCCGATGTCCCGCACTTACTTTCCCGCAGCTTCAGTCATGGAATGAATAGAAATTTCAAAAGTAAGTGCGGGACTCGCTCTCACGCCATGGCGTGAGAGACTAAATCAAAATTCCAGTTGTGCCTGAGCTGACATTCTGCTGAAGAGTATGATTTGTTATATGTATAAACTCAGAGGGTTAAAGGATTTTGACTAGTCACGCCGCTGGCGTGATAAAGTCGCTCAGACAGTTTACGACTGTTCGGCCAAACAACGGAACCTGCCGGGTCAATCAGGCTAAAAAAATGACTACACGATTCAGGAGAGTATATAAAAGTTCTCTGACAGTTCATGGAATGAAGATTAAAATTTTTATGAATGAAATTTGTTAAAAGAAGAGCCTGTGTATTGAGCTTTCGGCTCCAATCTGGAAAAATCTTGACATAAAACCTTAATGGATCTAACAAATAACATTTAAATTTATTCAAGGAGAATATATGGCCAAAGAAGAAGCAATAGAGGTTGAGGGTGTTGTAGAAGAAGCCCTTCCCAATGCCATGTTCCGCATAAGGCTGGATAACGGACATGAAGTTTTGGGACATATTTCAGGAAAAATGCGCAAATTCTACATCCGGATTCTGCCTGGAGACAGGGTCAAGGTGGAGCTTTCTCCTTACGATCTGACCCGGGGCAGAATAACTTATCGCTTCAAGTAAACTGCTCACACCTGATTCTGCCTTCTTTGGATTCCCGGCCGGAAAACCGGCATTTATTTGTACATGTCAGAAATAGACCTGCATATCCATTCCACCGCCTCGGACGGCACCTTTACACCCCGTGAGCTTGTCAGTTACGCCGGAAAAAAAGGGCTAAGAGCCATCGCACTTACAGACCACGATACTACCGGAGGGCTTGAAGAAGCCCTTGTGGCCGGAAGAGATCTTAATCTTGAAGTTATTCCTGGCTGCGAGTTGAGTGTCGAGTATCCTGGACTTATGGACATCCTGGGATTTTGGCTCAAACCCGGGGCTCCAGCCTTGAACCGGGCCCTTAAGGAATTGAGAGAAAAAAGAAATGCGCGCAATGAGATCATTATTGAAAAACTGCAAAAAAATGGCGTAGACATTACTTATGACGAAGTCCGACAGCTGGCAGGAAAAGCCTCCATAGGACGGCCTCATATTTCCAGAGTGCTCATGAATAAGGGCGTGGTCTCTTCGGTGCAGGAATCATTTAATCGCTATCTGGGATCCACCGGCGCGGCTTATGTTCCCAAGCAAAAATTCAGTCCTGAAAAGGCCATATCTGTGCTCAAGGATGAAGGAGCTCTAGTTGTTCTGGCTCACCCATGTTCCCTGGGGATTATCGGCCGGGATCTGTACCAGGAACTCACCCGGCTCAAGGACCTGGGCCTTGATGGTATGGAGGTCTTTTATCCGGAACATAACAGAGCGCAGACGGAACATTATGCATCCATGTGCCGCAAGCTTGATCTGTTGCCTACTGGAGGCTCGGATTTCCATGGTACTGTAAAGCCTGAAATCGACCTTGGATCCGGAAAAGGCAACCTCAATCTATCCTATTCCATACTGCAGGCATTGAAGGATAAAAGAGTGGAGCAAGGTCTTTGGATATAGACAGAGTGCCTGAGCTACTATGTCCAGCCGGTGACCTGGAACGTCTGCAGTCAGCACTTTTTTACGGAGCTGACGCCATTTATCTTAGCGGAAGCTCATTTAACCTGAGGGCTAAATCCAGGGGCTTTGATCTTGAACAGTTATCCAGTGCTGTTTCCCTGGCCCGCGGCTCTGGAGCCAGGATCTATTTTTGTCTGAACGCCCTGGCAACCGAGAACGATCTGGAACCTGTCCGGAAGTATCTGGATATTTTGTCCGGATTGGAATTTGACGCATTTATTGTTTCAGATCCGGGCCTTATCAGGATGGTCCGCACGGCTTTTCCTGATAAAGCCCTGCACCTGAGCACCCAGGCGGGAACCTACAACAGCCAGGCTGCCTTGTTCTGGAGCGAGCAGGGAGTGGACAGGGTCAATCTGGCCCGAGAGCTTTCTCTTAAGGAGATAAGGCTGCTTTCCAGAAGTACGGAAAAGAAGCCCGAGCTGGAGATTTTCGTGCACGGCGCAATGTGCATGGCTGTTTCAGGCTTTTGCCTGCTGAGCGCACATTTGAACAAAAGATCAGCCAATCAGGGATCTTGTACTCATCCCTGCCGTTTTGACTATCGCCCCAGAGCAATGGCCCTGGAGGAAAGGACCAGACCGGGAAGAATAACCTGGCAGGTCTGGGAAGAGGATGATTATTCAAGCATATTAAGTTCTGAAGACCTGTGTCTGGTAAAGTATCTGCCCTGGATGATCCGCAACAGAATTGACTGCCTGAAGGTTGAAGGCAGGATGAAAAGTGCAGGCTACCTGGGGATAGTAACTGACGTCTACAGGACGGCGCTTAATGACATAAATAAAAAGATGTTCAGGCCGGATCTGTATCTTAAGGAATTGGCTCTGGCCGGCTCCAGACCTCTGAGTTCCGGATTTTTTCTGCCGGAGCGAAAGATTTTTGTACGCCCTGAAGATAAAAGGAAAAATAAAGCCATACTGGCAAGAGTAGTAAGGATGCTGGAGCCGTCCACCTGGCTGGTTCAGGTGAAATCCTTATGGAATACTGATAGAGATGTTGAGCTTGTCTTGCCCGGACTAAGACGCCCTGTGCTCAGTTATAATGAATACTGTCTGGAAACAGCTGATATAACGCCATTGTCCGTGGCCCATTCCGGACAGACTGCAGTTTTGCGTACAGACGACGCCCGGGTCGTGCCCCATATGTTGATACGCTCTGCCTGAGAGCAGGCCGCCGCTCTCCGAGCGGCAGGCTTTTGCTGATGAAACATGAGGGTTGCTGCTCATTGCGATACAGAGAGTTGATAGCGAAAAAGATTCTGGGCTGGGCTTCGCTCGCCCTGCAGATTCATTCAAATATTAAAATGCAGCTTTTTTGTAAGCCTGCCTTCTGTCTTGAAAAGCAAACGCGGCTATAGTAGTCATTTGGATTCATCCCTGTAAAACTCAGCTCAGGCATCAAGGAGAATTAAGAATGCAGCAGACTAAAATCATTTTAAACGAAAAAGATATGCCCAGACAGTGGTACAATGTTCTGCCGGACCTGCCCGAACCGCTGGCGCCTCCGCTGGATCCGGAAACCAAGCAGCCCATTGCTCCGGAAAAACTGGCAGCAATTTTTCCCATGTCCCTGATCGAACAGGAGATGTCTGACAAGCGCTGGGTGGATATTCCTGAGCAACTTCTGGAGATATACACCTTGTACAGACCTTCTCCCCTGGTCAGGGCCTGGCGTCTGGAGCAGGCCATAGGCAGCAAGGCAAGAATCTATTACAAGGATGAATCGGTGTCACCCGCAGGCTCACACAAGCCAAATACAGCTGTGGCTCAGGCTTACTACAACAAGATGGAGGGAGTGAAGCGGCTCTCGACAGAAACAGGGGCCGGACAATGGGGCACTGCGCTTTCTTTCGCCTGCAAGATGTTCGACATGGACTGTACGGTATACATGGTCCGCTGCAGCTATGATCAAAAACCTTACCGGGGAATAATCATCAGGACTTATGGTGCTGAGGTCTTTCCCTCTCCTTCAGAAAGAACAAAAGTAGGGCGACAGGTCCTGGAAAAAGATCCTCAATCCGGAGGAAGTCTGGGACTGGCCATATCCGAAGCTGTGGAAGACGCGGCTTCCAGTCCGGACACAAAATATGCCCTGGGAAGCGTGCTCAATCACGTTATTCTGCATCAGACCATCACCGGACTGGAGGTCAAGAAGCAGATGGAAATGATTAATGAGCAACCCGACGTACTGATTGGCTGCGTTGGAGGAGGCAGCAATTTTGGGGGACTGGTCATGCCTTATGTTCCGGATAAGCTGGAAGGCAGGAAAATCCGTTTTGTGGCTGCTGAACCGCAGGCCTGCCCCACATTGACCAAGGGGCTTTTTACTTATGATTATGGAGATATGGCCCGCCAGACTCCATTGATTAAAATGTATACTCTGGGACACGGTTATTTTCCGCCTCCCATTCATTCCGGTGGACTGCGCTATCATGGAGAAGCCCCCATTGTTTCCCATGTGGCCAAGCATGGTCTGATAGAGGCCAGAGCTTATTTTCAAAATGAGATCTTTGATGCTGCCAGGTTATTCATGCAGACTGAAGGTTTCCTTCCTGCCCCTGAGACAGCCCATGCAATCAAGGCCACAATTGATGTGGCCAGGGAAGCCGAGCCCGGTCAGGTGATCGTGTTTCTCTATTCCGGACATGGATTGCTGGACTTGAGCTCTTATGATGCTTATCTGCAGGGCAGACTGAAGGATCAAGCCTTTTCAGAGGAGGAAATTAAGCAGTGCCTTGCTGAGTGTCCCACCATTTAAGCTTGACAACAAAGGAGATTAGTATGCTGGATGTATTTAAAAAAGGTTTTTTGACCGGACTTGGTCTTATCGTGGTCACAGCAGACGAACTGGAAAAAAAAGTCAACCAGATGGTTGAAAAGGGAAAGCTGTCTGCTGAGGAAGGTGAAAAAATTGTCCGGGAATTGATTCAGAAAAGCGAGGATCAGCAGAAAGAAGTTCAAGACTGGCTGATGGAGAGCATAAAGACCGGCAGAGAGAATCTGGATCTTGCGGGGAAAGATGAACTGCAAAATCTTGAGGCCAGGATTTCCAGTCTGGAGGACAGGGTAGCCACCCTGGAGAGCCTGAAGATGCAGGAAGACAAAAAATAAAAGCTCATACTGATCATGCTGCCTGCACAGGAACTGTAAATGGATCTTAAAGCTGTTGCCCATCTGGGGCGTTTTCGGGAAATAACCACCACTCTGGTCAAATACGGTTTCGATGACATCGTGGACCGTCTGGATATCCCGGGACGCAAGTATCTGGAAAAGATCAGGGTGCATACCCGGCACATGACCACCTGGGAGCGGATCCGCAAGGTACTGGAGGAGCTGGGTCCTACTTTTATCAAATGCGGACAGATACTGTCTCAGCGGGCTGATCTTTTGCCCCGGGAACTGCTGGAAGAACTGGTCAAGCTCCAGGACGACGTGCCTCCGGAAGATTTTCCGGAGATGAAAAAAGTACTGGAAAAAAACTTTGAGCGTCCCCTGGACCAGATATTTTCCGAAATAGAGGAAATACCCATCGCTGCCGCCTCACTGGCCCAGGTGCACCGGGCCGTACTGAGGGAAAACGATCGCGAAGTAGCCATAAAAATTCAAAGACCGGGCATTACCGAGACCATTAAGATGGATATGGATATCCTGGAGCGCATAGCTGTCCGCCTCGATGGGCGGGTGGAATCCCTTAAAGTGTACAACTTGCCCCAGCTGGTGCAGCGCATCAGGAAACTGATGCTCCAGGAACTGAACTTTATCCAGGAAATGCGCAATATGCAGGTGGTGCGAACCAGGTTGAATCCGGATGAGGGTATCGTGATTCCGGATGTCTATCCGCAGTACTGCAATAAATCTCTGATCACCATGGAGCTGTCCCGGGGCAGCAAGATGAAGGACGTCAGGATCCATGAGCTTAAAAACAGAGCGACTATGGCCAAGAAAGGCGTCAGCTTCTCCATGTCTCATGCCCTGGAGTACGGTTTTTTTCACGCTGATCCACACCCGGGCAATATCCTCATTGATGAAGATGAGAATATGATTTTACTGGACTGGGGAATGGTTGGAAGGCTGACTGACAGAGTCCGCTATGAACTAGTCGATCTCATTTCAGCAGTGGTGGATAACGATGTGGAGGAAGTCACTGAAGCTTTGATTTCCTTCACCACCGGAAGAGAAAACGTGAACCGGAACATGGTCCAGAATGAGGTCCTGGAAATTATCAGCAATTTTACAAGCATGCCCCTGAAGGAAATAAATCTGGGGCAGGTGCTGATGGATCTGACCAGCATCCTGCGGTCGCAGGGAAGAATTCTGACTACCGATCTATCCATCATGATCAAGTCATTGATCACGGCAGAAGGTACCGCCAGAATGCTGTATCCTGATCTGGACGTGATCAGGGAAGCTGAGCCCATAGTCCGCAGGATAAGCAAGGAGAGATACAGGCCGCAAAATCTGTTTAAAGGTCTGCAGAAAAATATAAGGTACCTCTATAAGTTTCAGCACCAGTTGCCCAGGCAGGTTATGGATATAATCACCCAGCTGGATCGCGGCGACCTGGCCATTCGATTTCAGCACCAGAATCTTGAAGGTCTGCAGGGCACCCTGGAAAAGATAATCAACAGGCTGGTGATCGGGATAATCATCGGGACCATGTTTCTGGGCTCGGGGTTGATCATCATGGCCGGAACCGGTCCGCTGATTTGGGGTTATCCTGCTTTGGGCCTGTTCGGATACATAATCGCCTTAATATTGGGCCTAAGACTGATTTTCTCCATGATCAGGTCCAGAAAGCACTGAAGACCTTAAGTCTTCTTCCATTCTAATCATTTGAGCCAGTTGCCGGGCATGGCTGATAATTTTTTCTTCATCCAGGATATGATGATCCCTGGCCCACATTGTTGTTTCTCTGATGATCCGGCCAACGGCTGGCCCGGGTTCAAGACCGGTATTCTCCATCACCTGCCTTCCGGTGATTACTGTTTTTACACGGACCCCACTGCGATTCAGCTCTGAAACTGCGTGACTGACCTTATTCATTGCCAGGGACAGGTTCTCATCAAATTTTTTTGCTGCCTTCCCCTTCCGGGCTGCCACAATGCAGCGGGTTGCGGTAACAAGCAGGTTCCAGTGACGATCTTCAATCATGTTCACAATTTGTGAAGGCTGCAGCTGATGTATGTTTTCTATCCGCCTGTGTCTGGCTGCAACGGCATGCATGGCTTGGACCGTCTTTTTAGCCAGTCTTAATCTTTTGCTCATGTCCTGGATCAATTTAGGCTCATAGCCCCTGCTTCCGGTATGGACCGGACCGGCCGGGTCGAACCCGCCGGTTTCCGGCCGGCCAAGTGCATGTGTCAGCAAAGCCAGATTAAGTTCAGGACGTGCAGCCCGGTTCTGTATGAGAACAGCCACAGTCTGCTCAAATAAGTTTCTTCGGCGCTGATCAGCCACGCCTGATATATCTTTTAATGCCTGAACTTCGGGCAGCAGAAGTCCTAAAAGTCCTGTTTCCTCCATCATCTCCATGCCTTTTGCAAATTCAGGCCCGCTCAGGGAGGCCATTTTAAAAATTTCACTGCCCAGACGTTCAGGAGCAACCCAGGTTATTCTGTGCGCAAGGAACTTGATGGATGAGAATGTATATTTTTCCAGTCTTAATCCAAGCTGCACGGACAGGCGCACGGCCCTGAGCATGCGCAGGGGATCCTCTCTGAAGCGTTCCGGGGGATCCTGAACTCCCTTAAGCAGGCCTGCACGCAGGTCTTTAAGGCCGTTATGCGGATCAATCAGGTTGAATTCTTCATCCAGGAACATGGCGTTTATGGTGAAATCCCGGTGCGCAGCGTCCTGGAATAAAATAAAATTTTTGTACTGTTCTCCCTGGCAATGCAATCTTTCAGGTTTTATTCCCCACTCAATTCCCCTGAACATGGTGGTTTCAAAATGATGGCCGCGGTGGACTATGCACAGAGTTTTAAAGTCCCTGCTTTTGCCCGGTTCATATGTTCTGAACAGGGATGACATATCTTCGGGCCGCATATCAGTAACAAGATCCACCTCTCTGATCTCTCTGTTCAAGATGAGGTCCCGGACAGCTCCGCCGACGATCAGTGCTGTGCAGCCTCTTAAGGTCATGGTCCTGACAACTTCTTTGGCCGCAATAAGGGCAGGATGCTCAACAGCTCTCGAATAACAGTAAATAGTGTCATCCATGTTTTGGCCTGCCTCTCAGATATACGTTCTGGCTCCGACAAAACTTGATCTGAAGTAGTGTCTGGACAAGCTGTCAGTCATCACATTGCGCCCGCTGGCCGGGGCATGAATGAAGCGGCCATTGCCGATATAGACGCCTACGTGAGTTACCCGGCCCTTTTTCCTGGTATCAAAAAAGACCAGGTCTCCTTCCCGGATAGAGTTTAAGGAAACCGCTCTTCCGAAACGGTATTGTTCAGAAGCGATCCTGGGCAGATTCAAGCCGTTTTTGCGGTAGACAACCATAGTCAGGCCGCTGCAGTCAAATCCGCTGTGCACTGAAGAGCCGCCCCACTGGTAAGGAACACCGATAAAACTTTTCGCCGTCCGGACAAGTTCTTTGCGCAGATGTTCAGGTCCTTTACCGGGGACCTGCCGGGCAGCATAACTGTCAGGAACAACAATGAAATAATCATCCAGCAGCCTGCGCGATTTAAGATTCTGCGCATGCCTTTCAGCCTGCTTATACGTTGAAAAATTGCCGAAGCGGACCTTGTATAATTTGTCCCTGTCATCCAGAAAATAATAAGCCTGAAGATTTTCCATCTCCAGGGAGAGCATAAGCTGCACAGCATTGCTGATAGAGGCGAAAGCTCCAGCCTGGATTGTGTATTGCATGTTTTCAAGCACGCCATGGCGCGGAGGTTCCATCCGAGCATGTCTCGATCCACAGGAACAAAGAACGAAAAAAAGAAAGAAGATGAGGCTGCATGCAGAAAATTGTTTAAACATAATAAAGCATTCATTAAAATCCAAAGCTTGTCAATGCAACGTCTTTATAATCATACCTATATTGTAACTTTGCCTGACAGTTGAATTTCGAATTCACGGCTGAAGCAGAAGCGTGCCAAGGCATTGACTTAAGAGGTCTCTTACGCTTATGAAGCATGATTATTCTAAAGCTGTACATTACAGCTTAAAAGCAGATGTCTTAAAAAGAGACAGGAGTTACTCTATGGGCAGAATCATTGCCTTTGCCAATTACAAGGGCGGAGTGGGCAAAACAACCAGTGTGGTTAATACCGCTTATGCTCTGTCTGAGAACGGGCACAAGGTGCTTGTTGTGGACCTGGATCCTCAGGGCAATGCAAGCCTGACTCTGGGTCGTCATAATCCTTTTGAGCATGAGTTTACCGTAGGAAACCTCCTTGCGGACAAGGAGCTTTCACCTGGCAGATGCATGGTGAAAACCCCTTATGAGGTTGATCTGATTCCAGCCAATCTGCACACTTATGCCCTTGTTGCGGCCCTTCCTTCAAATTCCGCCAAAAGGATCTACGGACTTAAAAACAAGCTTACAGAACTTTCCGGGCAAGGCGTTGATCATGATTACGTACTTATCGATTGTCCCCCCCAGATAGAGGGAGCTTTGATTACCAACGCCATAGCAGCCGCAGACTACTATGTTCTGCCTATTGAAGGTGAGTCTGTTTATGCGGTACAGGGCGTAGGTCACCTGATGCAGGCGATAGAGGCCATCCGTGAGGACAGCGGCTCAGCGATCAAGCTGCTGGGGGCTCTGGTTACCATGTTTGATATGCGCACCACTGCAGGAAAGACTGTGACGCAGGCTATTACCAGATATTTCCAGGAAATGGTTTTTCAAACCGTGATCCGCAGAAACACGACCATTAACAAGGCCAACCTAAGCAACAGGTGTGTTTGCGATCTGGATCCAAAGTCATTTGGCTGTGCTGATTACCGTTCTTTTGCCGAGGAAATGGTCCAGAGGATGGGGCAGGTGCAGGATGGAAATTGAACCTGAAGCATAATCGCTCAGTTCATCACGCCCTGGGGTTATTCAGTCTTCTGCCTGCCTTGCCGACGGCATTTTCTCTGTCCTGCGTTCATTATACTTCAGGAGGTTAAGCGCGGGGTCATCTGTCCATTTGTGGAAAGTACATCTGCAGGCTGGTAAGGACGGATTAATAGGCCTGTTCAGCCATCTGAGCGTAAATAATTAACTTAATTCAGGCGAGGAATTTCATTATGCCCAAGCAAAGCAAAAAGCAAAAATTTCAGAATGAAAGCGGTGAAGCCTTAAAAAGCCTGCTCAACGATCAGGTGGAAGCCAGACTGAAGAGGGAGATAAACTTTTCACAAGGTCAGCCTGCTGCGCACTTGAAGGAAGATTCATTAACAGTCCGGAAAAATGATCAAAAGATACCTGATGATAAGAAATCCTTAAAGTCAAGAAGCATGCCGGATTCGAAAGAAACCAAAGTTCAGCTGACTGAACGCATTCGTTTCCTGCTCGAAGAAATCGAACTTCTGGAAAAGGATCATTATTATCTGCAGGCAAAATTTGAAGAATCCATGCAGGTTCAAATTGACTATGCCAGAGAACTTAAGGACTTGAAAAATAAAACAGAAGAAATGGAAGAAGAGCTTAAGAGCAAATCAGATCTTATTTCCCAGTACCAAAGCCGTGAATTGGAACTGAAGACAATAACAGATGAACTTCGGTGGGACAGGGAACAGCTTCAAAAAGAACTTGCCGTTCATCAGAAAAAACTGGAGGAAATGAATAATGAGAATGATCAACTGTCTTTCAATCTTGAAGAGGGCAAGGCCGAGCTTGGCAGATTAAAAAAAGAACTTAACATTATGAATCAAGAGAAAGATAAGTTGTCCAGGAATAATGAACATTTAAAACAAGTGCTTATGGAAAAAGAAAAAATATCAGCTCAAATGGAAAAACCAGAGGAAACAGAGAAGGGTTTAACCGCAAAAGATTGGAAAGCAAAAGCCGACGTCCTCTGGGATGGAGTGAGTTACACAGCTCCCCAGCAGGCTATTGCGTATCTGTCCTCCGCCATTGAACTGGATCCCGAAAATGCCCGGCTGTACAATGAACGGGGTTTGGCTCACATAGATGAATACCAGATAAGGGAAGCTGCTGAAGACTTGTCTACAGCCATTGCCTTAAGGCCTGATTTTGCTGAAGCCTATCATAATCGTGGTGTGGTGCTGATTAAGGACGGCAAAATGTATGCCGCGAAAAAGGACTTTCAGATGGCCGCACGGCTGGGGCTTTGGATGGGCATGAATTATCTGCAGTCTATTGACCATAATCCTGGAATAATTCGAAAACTGTTTATGGCTATTGGAAAGAACAGGAGGGACAAATGATTATCAAAATCGTTTTTTACTCAATGTACGGGCATATATTATCCATGGCCAGGGCCGTGGCCGAAGGGGCTGAACAGGTAGAGGGTGTTCAGGTCCAGCTTAGAAGAGTTCCTGAGACTCTGAGTGCCGAGGTTCTGAAAAAGATGGGAGCCCTTGAGGCTCAGGAAGAAGTGAAGGATATTCCTGTCTGTACTGTTGAAGAACTCCCGGAAGCCGCGGGGATAATTTTCGGTACACCTACCCGGTTTGGAAATATGTGCGGCCAGATGCGCCAGTTTCTGGATGCCACGGGCAAACACTGGGCAAGCGGAGCACTGATCGGTAAAGTGGGAAGTGTGTTCGCCAGCAGCGCCACCCAGCACGGCGGGCAGGAGTCGACCATTCTAAGCTTTCATACCACTCTTTTGCACCAGGGTATGTTAGTGGTTGGACTTCCATATTCTTTTCAGGGTCAGATGCGTATTGACGAAATAACAGGTGGTTCTCCTTATGGCGCATCGACTATAACCGGGGGAGAAGGGGAAAGACTTCCTTCGGATAATGAACTCGATGCGGCCAGATTCCAGGGCCGCCATGTTGCCTCGATTGCAGCGAAGCTTTTTTAAAAGCTTCAAACCGGGCTTGATCTACATTACATGCCGCTTTCTTCAAGGGTATTCATCAGGCTTATAGTCAAAGACAGAAAGTCGGCTTCAGTGAGGATGCCGACCAGCCTTCGGTTTTTGACAACAGGCAGACAGCCGTACTTATGTTCCAGAAGAATCGCTGCCGCTTCCTTCAAGCTGGTTTCCGAAGTGACTGTCGTAATTTTTGTGTTCATTATTTCACGCACTGGAATACCCAGATCGAGTTCCTCCCTGGTCTGCATATCCACATCAGCGAGTCTGGAAACTGTAGCAGAAAGTATGTCCCGGTGTGTGAGCAGGCCGACAAAATCCATGACCGAGTTGATAATAGGAATATGTCTGATGCGAGCCAGGTTCATGAGCGATTTGGCCAAAGCCAGATTGTCTGTTTCCTGCAGAGTAAAAAGGTCCCGGGTCATAAGATCTTTGACTTGTAGCATGCTTTTTCTTCCTTGTTGTTTTGATTTATGATTATTTAGTCGAAAAAGACCAATTTTTTTTGCGGTATTTATGGTAAGTCTATTCTTCAGAGCATTCGCAACCTGATGATATTTAGCTGGTTCCATTGCAAAATCCGGCTTAAACATCAGGACGCATTTTTCGGATGGCATTGATTGTATTTTTGGCTGAACTAGTTCCAATTTTTTTACATGGATAAACAGGCTTAAGTCAATAATCTTTTCCCGTTCCGGATGTACTACATCCGGCACGGGAAAATTATGACGAGGGATTTGTAATGTTACACAAAAAATATTTCTGGAGTGCTCATTTAAAGTTGTGAATGTCTAAGGCTCCGGACACTTTTAATCAGACCTGGGAGATGTACGGCTTTACTTAGCTCAACTCTTATTCCTAAACACATTTTTTCAGATCAGGGTGAAAATTGAGTATTGATCCAAGAAGAATACGGGAAAAGATGGTCCGGGATCAAATCGAGGCCAGGGGCATCAAAGACGAAGAGGTGCTCAGGGCCATGCGCAAAGTACCAAGACATCTTTTTGTGGATGAAGCATTGCAGTCTCAGGCTTATGCTGATCACCCCCTGCCCATAGGCCATGGACAGACCATTTCCCAGCCTTACATAGTGGCTATGATGACTTCCGTATTAAAAGTAAAGCCGGGGATGAAGGTGCTGGAGATAGGGACAGGATCAGGATATCAGGCCGCGATTCTTGCCGAACTCGGCGCGGAAGTATATACCGTTGAACGGATAAAGAGTTTGTACCAGAGCGCCAGGCAACGCTTCGTCAAATTAAAATACTTTCGAATCAAGACCAAGCTTGATGACGGAACCATGGGCTGGCCGGAAAATGCTCCTTATGAGCGCATACTGGTTACAGCCGGAGGCCCTGATGTTCCTGATACCCTTATTCAACAGTTAAGCGATCCTGGAATTATGGTCATTCCTGTGGGTGAAGGCCGTAGATTCCAGCAGCTTCTGCGATTAACCAAGGAAACGGGAAAAATCAGCAGGGAAAATATGGGCAGCGTGGCATTTGTGGATTTGATCGGAAAGTTTGGCTGGTAGCGGGATACCGGACTTGCAGATATTTCAGAAATGGATGGGCATGTTGTGGGACCTCTCCGCCCGCAAGGGGGCGGAGAAGGTGCTTATGCTGGTGGCCTTTACAGAGTCCATTTTTTTCCCGGTACCCCAGGATCTTCTGCTCATACCCATGGGTCTGGCCCAGAGAAAAAAAGTCTTCAGGCTGGCCACAATCTGTCTGATCTTTTCTGTATTGGGTGGAATAGCAGGCTATATAATCGGACTGTTTTTCATGGAACTGCTGGGTATGGCCATCATCGGGTTTTATGGATTGATGGATCAGTACGAGACCATTAAAGACTGGTATGATCGATACGATGCCTGGGCCGTGGCTGTCGCGGGAGTCAGTCCCGTTCCGTACAAGGTCTGCACTTTGACGGCAGGTGCATTCAAAATCAATCTGGCAGTGTTCATTATTGCTTCAGTGATCAGCAGGGGAGTGAGGTTTTATCTGATTGCCGCGCTGATTTACTGGCAAGGGGAAAGAGCAAGGACTTTTCTGGAAAAGCGAATGGACAAATTTATTGTTCTTGCCTTGATCCTTGTGTTGGTAGGATTTATTTTCTTGAAATTTATTTAACTTTTATCCGTAAACGGTTATTTTCCTTTTGGCTGTGTCTGCCTGTGCGCTGCACGCTGACAGGACATTGCTGGCAATCAATCGCCAACCATTAGATGCGCCTTTTCATAATTGCTTGCATTCTTTGCCAAAAGAAAAAACTCTTCACTTCCGGATTGAAAACCGGCTGTTTCGATATTCGGAAAAAAAAGAGTTTAAGGACAGAAACTATTTAATATTGTCCGCAATTTCTTTGAACCAGCAGCCGCATTCCTGAAGTCACCAGCTGCAGATCAAAGTTTTGCATGAGTAAAATCTAATTAGTCAAGGAGCTTTTTAATGACCGCTGGAAACAAGTCATGCCCTTCCTGTCCAGGCGGAAAAAAGAAAGGCGAGGAAAAAGTCAAAGGTCCATCGCGTACCATTCAGGACGAACTGATCTTCTCCACTCTGGGCAGGATCAAATACAAGCTTTTTATCATGAGCGGCAAGGGCGGGGTCGGAAAAAGCTCCATAGCAGTAAACCTTGCAGTCGCTCTGGCCAATGAAGGCAGGAAAGTCGGTCTTCTGGATGTTGATATCCATGGTCCGAGCGTGCCGCATCTTCTTGGAATAAAGGGACTGTTAGAGCCAGGCCGGGGAAGTCTCATCGAGCCCAAGCGATACAGCGAAAACCTTTCCGTGATGTCCATAGAGTCTTTGCTCAAGGATCCGGATCAGGCTATAATGTGGAAAGGCCCCATGAAGACTTCAGCCATAAGGAAGTTTGTGGCTGATGTTAATTGGGGCAATCTGGATTATCTGGTCATAGATTCTCCACCCGGGACTGGAGATGAACCCATGACGGTACTGAAGACCATACCTGATGCTTTGTGCCTGGTGGTTACAACCCCTCAGGAGATTTCACTGGCAGATGTGCGCAAGGCAATAAATTTTCTGCAGTACGCCAAAGCCAACATTCTGGGGCTGGTGGAAAATATGAGCGGACTTATCTGTCCGCATTGCCGGCAGAGCATTTCACTGTTCAAGGAAGGCGGTGGAAGAGACCTGGCCAAAAAATTCGGTATTGAATTTCTGGGCGCCATCCCGCTGGATCCGGCAAGCGTAGCAGCAGAAGATCAGGGCGTACCCGTAGTCATGATTAAAGAGCCTTCTCCCGCAAGGCAGGCTCTTATGGAACTCGCCAGAAAAGTTGACCAGGCTGCTCTAAACAGCCTGGAATCTGTTGCCACAGCACATAAATCCTGACTTAAGCAGCAAAAATACCTGCCGTCTGGTTTCCCCTTGTTGAGTGAAAACAGGTTCCGAAATCCCGCACTTACTTTCCGGTTGCTTCAGTCATAAGAATGAAAAAAAATTCAAAAGTAAGTGCGGGACCCGCTTTCACGCTATGGCGTGACAGACTAATCAAAATCGCGGCTATGCCTGAGCTGACATTCTGCTGAAGAGTATGATTTGTTATATGATTAAACTCAGAGGGTTAAAGGATTTTGATCCGGCACCTACTTTTAATCCTGCCAGCAAAAAACATGGAAAGATTAAGATTTGCTAAAAGTTGGTGCCGGACCAAACCCAGGAACCTGCTGGAGTATCAGGCCGCAAAAAATAACTTTCACGGATTCAGGATAAAAATAAAAATTGAAAAAAATATATTTAAATCTCTTGCATTTTTTATTCAGGGATTGTATGTTTATGTTTTTGTGAGGCTGGCGTAGCTCAATTGGTAGAGCAGCTGACTTGTAATCAGCAGGTTGCGGGTTCAAGTCCCATCGCCAGCTCCAATGGAGGGGTTCCCGAGTGGCCAAAGGGAACAGACTGTAAATCTGTCGGCGTAAGCCTTCGGAGGTTCGAATCCTCCCCCCTCCACCATATCGATGTTGCTTTGATCCCGGTCATGGCCGGGTTGACAATGATCAGGCTTGCTTGCTGTAGAAGACAGAGATCTGTTGCCGGACTACATGATCAGGCGGGAATAGCTCAATTGGCTAGAGCATCAGCCTTCCAAGCTGAGGGTTGCGGGTTCGAGTCCCGTTTCCCGCTCCATTTGTGAGCTAATCATAAATCATGAGTAAGCCCACGTAGCTCAGGCGGTGGAGCACTTCCTTGGTAAGGAAGAGGTCACCGGTTCAAATCCGGTCGTGGGCTCCATTCCAGCACAAACCCGGCGTCCTTGCAGCTTTCATCAGCATACCTGTTCAAATGCGCAACATGCAGGAAATATAAGACCGCGTTCAAATCGTTGCCAGCAGACAGCTCGGTCGGGTACCGCAAGCTGTCCAGGCATTCGGATAGTGGCTCCGAAAGGTGTGAAATATCTCCGGCTGTAGTGTTATACGGTCTAATTATTGGTTTATACGAAGGAAAATTTTAAAATTCAAGTAGGGGGAGAGAGATGGGCAAGTCAAAGTTCGACCGCAAGAAGCCGCATGTTAATATTGGGACCATAGGCCATATAGATCATGGTAAGACGACGTTGACGGCAG
>SLDX01000053.1 GCA_007125075.1 Desulfonatronospira sp. | reverse complement strand
TGGAGGGTTATGAAAAATTTATCTGATTCTCTGGTGATATGGGTTATGCTTCTGATCATTGCCATCCTGGGCCCAGCCATCATCCCCATCTATCAGACGCTTATTCAGATGTAGGAGAAGAAGGTGGGAAAGTAGGAAGGTGGGAAGGTGGGAAGGTGGGAAAGTGGGAAAGTAGGACACTGGAATACTGGCCCCAGTGAAATCCGCTACGCTGATATTTCGTATATATCACCAAGTTAAACAAAAGAGCTGGTTTAACCCCGGTGAAATGGGAAGAGATTACACGGGGCAGGCCCGGCAGACGGGGTAAAAATGATGGGTTGTTGACTATTAAGTCTGGAGGGATATGAAAAATTTATCTGATTCTCTGTTGATATGGGTTATGCTTCTGATCATTTTATGCATGGGACTCAGCGCCTGTGCTTCTAAACAGTCGGGAAGTAACCACTTGGGCGATAAAATGAGCAGCTCAGAATATGAGAAGCTGGGCGACGTGCTCATGGCCCGTGAAAATCTGGAGATGGCCCTTATTCAGTACAATCGTTCGTTGGATATCGATCCGGACAACCATAGCGCCAGATATAAAAAGGGCCTTGTTCTTCTTAATCAGGATAAAATCCGCGAAGCCTTGGAAGAATTTAAGGCTGTAGCCGGGGAAGACCCGGAGAATGCTCCGGCTTATGAAGGCATCAGCCGGGCCTACATGCGGATGAGAAATCAGGATCAGGCCCAGCTCTATCTGCTTAAGGCTTTGCGTCTGGAACCGGATCTTTGGAGATCCCGGGCCAATCTGGGAAAGATTTTTGATCGTCAGGGAAAGCATTCCCAGGCTGTTGATGAGCACTTGAGAGCCATAGAATTAAATCCAGGTGAAGGTTCTTTGTACAACAATCTGGGAGTTTCCTACAATCTGAGCGGAGAATTCAATCAGGCGGTTAAAGCTTTTCAAAAGGCCCTTGTAAAAGGATTTCATGATCCAGCGGTCTACAACAACCTTGGACTGGCCCTGTCCAAGACCGGACGCTACTCTGCTGCTCTGGAGGCTTTCGCCAAGGCCGGGTCCGAGGCGCAGGCCTATAACAACCTCGGGTGCGTATATATGAGCCAGGGCAGGTACAGGGAAGCCGTCAGCGCATTTGAAACAGCCATCAAACTTGATCCGTCATTTTATGTAACAGCGGGAGAGAATCTCAAAAAAGCCAGGCTGGCCATGGGAGCGATCTAAGGAGCAGAGGGGCATGAAATTTCTAAGCTTTATTATCCGTGTGCTATGCCTGGTATTGATCCTGACGTTGACCATGGCCTGTTCCTCGGCTGTGGATACCAGGCCCGGGGGGGGATGGTGGGGTTCCAGGCAGGATAAAGATGTGATCAGTGATGACGATATCCGCAGGTTCGTGGCAGGGGTAAGACCGTTTATCCGCGATCCTGGAATTCATTTCCGGCAGGGGCTTTACCTGCAGGCCAATGGGCATGATCTTGCGGCCATTGAAGAGTTCAGAAAGGTTCTCATCGTAGATCCGGAAAACATAAAGGCGCTGAACGCCAAGGGCATTTCCAGCGACAGGACAGGAGACTTTGAAAGGGCTCTCAGATCGTACACGAAAGCCCTGAATCTTGATGATGAGCTCGATTATGTCTACAACAACCTGGGTTATTCCTATTTTCTGCAGGGCAATTACACTTCTGCGATCAAGGCCTTTGAACGCGCTGTTGAGCTGAATCCGGAAAACATGATCTACCATAACAATCTGGGCATGGCCTACGCGCAGAAGGGAGAATTTAAAAAGGCTCTGGCCCGTTTTGAGCGTGATCCAGGCTCTTTTTCTGGATCTTCAGAAGCCGGGGCTGAAAACAAAGCTGAGTTTTCGAGCGATGAAAAAAGACCATATACAGCCAGGATTTCTCTCGATTCCTACTCCATGGTTGAGCCCGGCAAAAGCACAGAGCATACAGCAGATGATTCAGATAAAAAGAATATTAATGACAGATCAACCATCCCGGTGCTTGCTTCCAGGGAAATCACTGAATCAAATAAATCAGAAATCCGGACCAGGATCAATAGGCCCACGCCGCAGCTTATTCCGGCTGAAAAGACTGATCCAGCTTCGATTTTGCTTGAGCCCGAACCGGTTTTGCCAGAAGCTGCCCCTGTATTGCCTGAAATTACACAAGTTGCGGAGACGAAGCAGGCTGAAAAATTTTCAAAAACTGAAACGGTTCATCAGGAAACCCGGACCGGATTTACAGTGCAGGTAGGGGCTTACAGATACAGGAAAAATGTAGAAGTGATCTATTTCCGGCTTTTTGATAAAGGTTACGGGGTTTATATCGATGGTCCCGTAAATGATGATCTTTACCGGGTTCGGGTGGGGGCCTTCCCGACACTAACAAACGCGCGTAAGGCTGCAAAAACCCTGTCCAGAGAAGAAGAGATAGAAACCTTTCCCACCTCGTCCAGACGCATGATTGTCGAGGCAGCTGCAAAAAATAATAATCTCCCATTTTCAGGAAATCTTCTGCAGGACCGGAAAGATCATGATCTCTGGAAATCACTGGAGATATTTAACGGCAACGGAGTGAACAATATGGCCAGACGGATGGGCAATTATCTGGAGATGGAAGGTTTCAGGGTTGCCAGGATCGCAAATGCCGCCCATTTCGACCACCCCCGGACGACGATCTATTATCGTCCCGGATACGATGCTGCTGCTGATTTGCTGGCGGAGAAAATTGCCGGTGAAGGCCGGTTGAAGCAGGTGGATCCTCTGGCCCTGTCCAGCGCCGGATTGAGGATGGTCATGGGCAGGGATCTGGTTGGATACGAGGCCTTGCTGGATAATGATCCGATTATTGAAGAAGCATCTATCTTCGCTTCAAGGTAAGTCTTCAGATCAGACGGCCTGCTTAGTAGGGCTGGGCTTCTCCGAAGCCCAGCCCAAAATTATACGCTCAAGTATATTTGTCGCGCATTAACCATTGATCAACATGTCTGCTCAGCTGGCCAGCCGCTCGGAGAGCGGCGGCCTACTCAAACTGCCAAGTTTCAAATTAACGCTCCAGCATCGGTTTTTTTCTTCAGCTCCTCTCCCTGGTCAGGGAAAGCTGGGAGAGGGTGTGGTTGTAGGGCGGGCTTCTCCGAAGCCCAGCCCATATGCTCATACGCTCAACTGATAAAAAAATGCAGCCCAGTATAGGGATCATTTACAAAAAAAGAATGCACCTGCCGGGAGGGCTGTGGCAGGTGCATTCATAAAGGGGGGGACAGTTTCCGGAGGCAATAATCAAAGAGAAAATGAGCTGTTCTTAGTGAATAATCCAAATCATTTAATACACATGAGCATTCAACAGAATCACTTCCACATGTACAGATCGGTATCTCTGACGATATAGTTGTATGAGCATCCGATTATGTTGTCCGTATTCACGTAGCGAAGCGATACAAGCGCCTGTGTGTCCAGATAGCG
>SLDX01000115.1 GCA_007125075.1 Desulfonatronospira sp. | reverse complement strand
TCAGAGGAATCCAGAAAAAACCCTGGACCCCGGATCGAGTCCGGGGTGACGGAGAAGAGAAGTTCAGTGTCAAACATCATTTAAGTACATTCTCTTAAACTTCTTAAACCTCTTAAACCTCTTAAGTCGCTTAAGTCGCTTAAGTCGCTTAAGTCGCTTAAGTCGCTTAAGTCGCTTAAGTCGCTTAAGTCGCTTAAGTCGTCGTCCTCTTATACGTCTCTTTGCCGAGTGTTAGATCGTACTTGTTCTTATAGCCCCTGGGGGTGACCATCCGGTCATGATAAACAAATGTTTCTGAATTGCCGATGAAGACAGTGCTCTGCATGTCTGCGCGGGAACAGTCCAGCCCGGCCAGGGTGAACAGGCAAACGCTCTGCTCCGGGCGCATGGCCGCGGTAACCAGTCCGACCGGTGTATCGGCATCCCGGTATTCAAGGATCATGTTCCTGGCCGCTTCCAGCTGCCAGTTGCGCTTTTTGCTTTTGGGATTGTAGAGTACCAGTACAAAATCCGCTTCAGCAGATGCCCGGATCCTCTTTTCTATCCTCTGCCATGGAGTGAGCAGATCGCTCAGGCTGATCACTGCAAAATCGGTTGTTAAGGGCGAACCAAGCAACGCAGCGCCCGCGCTTAGAGCTGAGACCCCGGGAACGACCTCCACCTGAATCTGCCCCGGATCTCTGCCCAGAGGGATTCCGCTTTCCCGGCAGATCTCAAAAACCAGCCCGGCCAGGGCATAGATGCCCGGATCTCCGCTGCTGACCAAGGCGCACGGAGTTCCCTGACTTGCAGTCTTCACAGCCTCATGGACGCGGTCCACTTCTTTGCGCATTCCTGAGGATAGAATCTCTTTGTCTTTCAGAAGCGGCCGGATAAGATCTATATAGGTGCTGTAGCCGAGTACCACCTGCGCGTGCTCCAGAGCCTGACCTGCCGCCCGGGTCATGTGCGAAAGGTCTCCCGGGCCTGTCCCTACCACATAAAGGACTTTTGGGCCACAGCCATGGTCACGTTGCCGCTCTTTATCTTTGGAATCAAAAGAGATCCTTTGTTCGCCGCAGTTATTGCCGCTGCTTCGCATACGCTTGGTACTCCCATGTATTTTTGAACCACCCATGAAGGGTTGGGCACTTCCCCGGCAAGGGACAGTATCGTTCGGGTGTAGCCCACAAGGGGAACACCCATTCGTCTGGAGAGCTCCACAATTCCCGGCTCATCGATTTTTTCCCTGATGGTGGCCAGAAGCTCGATGCTGGCAAGACTTAAACTGTACTCTTGGAATGCAGACTGCAATACTTCCTCCAGCTCACCGACGCTTGTTGAACTGTTGCATCCCAGACCAACGAAAAGGCTTTTCGGACGAAGAACAAGCACATTTTCCGGTGTGTCCATCTGTTCATGATGGACATAAATTCCCGGACCTGAAAAAGCTGGTTCCGGAAGAGCAATGGTGTATTCCTTGAGTTCCTTGTCCAGAATCCCAAGGGGATCATAGCGCTCGAAAATTTTTCCCTCGAGCAGGGACATGCTGATTATTTTGACGGCTTCCGGATTGTCCATCCGCAGGCGGTGTTTGCGGGCCAGAAGATCAATCGCCGGGATACCGGCGTTATCAGTAGCCGTGGTTATGACCGGCACGGCCTTGAAAATTTCGGCTATTGCTCTGGTTATATGATTAGCTCCCGCGCTGTGCCCGGAAAGCAGACTGATTGCATACCTGCCGCTATCATCGACCGCTATCACAGCCGGGTCAGCATGCTTCGAATTCAGATGCGGAGCGATCATTCTGACAACTATACCTGCTGCCATGATAAAAACGTGAACACTGTACCTGGTAAACTGCTCCTCTACAGCATCCGCCAGACGCTTAAAGTAGAAGGCTTGGGAGATGGGATGATCTTTAACCTTCTCTCCCAGATAGATATCTGCTTCAGAGTAATTTTCTTTAATCCTGGAAGCCAGGATTGCCCCTCTGGAGGTAAGAGCCCATACAGCCATGGTTTTTTTAGTGCTCACTACCGCTGCCTTTGCGATAGCCATGCGTGAACTTCTGATCATAAAGTCTGGAAGAAGGTGTTCCGACCTGAAGTTCCTCCAGTGCCGCTCCAACAATAATCAGGGCCTGATTGCTTATTTCCTGGTCCCGCATGGACTCGGCAAGTTCGGAGGCTGTGGTGCGGATGATCAGCTCATCAGGACGGGAGGCCCTGTATACCACTGCGACCGGAGCATCCGGGCCATATGCATCTTCAAGTACATCCTGCACTTTTTCAGCCAGTCCAGAAGACAAATAAACCGCCATGGCCGCCCTGTGCTCAGCCAGAGCCCTTAGATCCTCCTTCTCAGGAACGGGAGTTCGCCCCTCGGCTCTGGTCAGGATGAGAGTCTGACAGATTTCAGGTATGGTATATTCGATTTTAAGAGATGCAGAAGCGGCAAATGCCGCGCTGACTCCGGGGATGATCTCAAAGGAAACGTTTTTTTCTTTCAGGGCCTTCATCTGCTCAAAAATGGCCCCGTAAAGGCTGGGATCTCCTGAATGCAGACGAACAACCTTTTTGCCTGACTGCCAGGCTTCGTACATGCGCTGGACTATCTCCTCAAGGTGCATTCCTGCGCTGCTGAGCTTTTCAGCATCTTCCCCGCCCCAGTGAAGCAGGGGCTCCGGAACCAGGGATCCGGCGTATATGATCAGGTCAGCGTTTTCCAGGGCTTTTGCCCCCTTGACAGTGATCAGTTCGGGATCGCCGGGACCCGCGCCGATGAATTGTACTGGATATTTTTCCATGATTATTTTTGTTTGCTTAGGTGTTAATAGTAGGAAATATTTAAATTATTCAGCGATCCGTAATCTGATGCGGAAACATTTTGGGCTGGGCTTCGGAGAAGCCCGCCCTACTGAAAACCGATATTCGTTACTTAAACGCTTTGTCTCAGCAGAACGCTGCTCTCCCGGTAGGCCGCCGCTCTCCAAGCGGCAGGCTACATAAGTCAAACGCATGTACATTGTCTGGCGCGCGACATAAAAATGTAACGCAAAAACATTTGGGCTGGGCTTCGGAGAAGCCCGCCCTACTTTCCTACTTTCCTACTTTCCTGCCTTTTACTTTGCGGCGCAGCCGCACCTTTTACCTCCCCACCTTCCTACTGTTATCTTTCTCCTTTCGAAGCGGTAAGGATAAAAACAGGATTTCCCGCGCTGAGTCTGATTCCGCCGGGCATGTCTTCGGCCCTGCTGACCTGGACCTGCACAACTTCCGGTTTCATGCCCAGTTCCCTGATGGTGTCAAGAGCCCTGTTCAATGTCTCAAGAACAACCAGATTGAGCACTATTCTCCCGCCGGGCATCAGCCTTTTCGCGGAGATCCTTATGATTTCCGGCAGATCAGGTCCTCCCCCGCCGATAAACACCCTGTCCGGATCCGGCAGAGCATCCATTCCCTCAGGCAGGTTCAGCTGGAGAACTTTTACATGTGGAGTCTGAAATCTAAGCAAATTTTCCCGAATCTGGGTCAGTCTTTCAGGATTTT
>SLDX01000071.1 GCA_007125075.1 Desulfonatronospira sp. | reverse complement strand
GGGAATTTAAGGGAATAGGTGCCGCCGAAGCCGCAGCAGACTTCCTCCTCGTCGGTAGGCACATAATCATAAGCCAGTGAGAGGTTGTCCCTTGGGGCCTCTCTTACCTCGAGTCCGCGGCACAGGTGGCAGGGCGAATGATATCCGACTCTTAATTTTGAATGCTCAAAGAGCATGGGAGACAAGCGCAGCACATCCCGGACAAAAGAACTGAAGTCGATAATTTTTTCGGTAAAGGCTCTGACCTTCGGGCCTGATTCCCTGTCCTTTTCCAGCAGCTTTGGATAGGTGTGCTTCAGATGGGAGGCGCAGGAAGCGCACATAGTCAAAATATAATCATATTCCTCGGGATCAAAGGCCTCAATATTCTGGCGGGCGACGTCGCGCGCGGCCTTTTTTTCGCCCATCATCAGCGCGGGAAGTCCGCAGCAGGTCTGATTGGCAGGATGTTCCTGGGCGATGCCCCGGCCCTTGGAAATTACCTTGACCGCGGCGACCATCTGTTCCGGGTAAATGAAATCGATGGCGCACCCGGAAAACAGTCCGATCTTGAGCCTGGGATGCACGACTTTGGGCCTTATTTCTTCCCATTGATCCCTGAAAGGCCTGGATGCCAGAACAGGAAGCTTTCTGAAATCCTGCCCCTTCATGAATATGGAGGGCAGATGCCTTACATAGCGGGCATCTGAATCGGCAAAAGGAAGCTGGGCGAAACGCATATTCTTGAGCAGAGTATGAAAAAGGCGGCGGTTTTTAAGGATCATGCCCAGCAGTCTGGACTTCGGCGGGTGACCCTCTTCGTCCTGGATCCGGGCGTGAATGTCCTTGATCAGCATGGGCAGATCGATGCCCGCGGCGCAGACCTCTTTGCAGGCTCCGCAGTTTACGCAGTTCTGTACAAGCAGCCTGGCCTTGTCCCTTCCGTGAAAGAAGTAGGTCATGACCAGACCGATAGCTCCGATGTACACATATCCATACTTATGCCCGCCCACCAGACGGTAGACCGGACAGACATTGGCGCAGGCTCCGCAGCGGATGCAGCGCAGCACCTGGGAGAAATTGCGGTCTCTGGCCAGTTTGCGTCGTCCGTTGTCCAGAAAGACCACGTGCATGATCTTTTTTTCTTCGGGCGCGCTTTTGCACTCATTGGTCCCGGTAATCCAGTTTACGTAAGTGGTGATCTGCTGTCCGGTGGCGTTCCTGGGCAGAGCCTTCAAAAGCCTCAAGGCGTCTTTAATCCTGGGAGTCAATTTTTCCAGGCCGACAAGGGCCACATGTACCCGGGGCAGGGTAGTGACCAGCCTGCCGTTGCCCTCGTTGGTGACCATACCCAGGGTGCCGGTTTCTGCCACCGCGAAGTTTGCGCCGGTAATGCCTATGTCCGCCTGGACAAATTCCTTGCGCAGCTCTCTTCTGGCTACTTTGACCAGCTTGTGTATGTCGGTGTCCTGCTCTTTCCCGGTCACACCCTGGAAGAGGTCGGCAACCTGATACCTGGATAGGTGAATGGCCGGGAGAACCATATGTGAAGGAGGTTCTTTTCTAAGCTGAATGATCCATTCTCCCAGATCCGTCTCCACCACCGTAAGACCCTCTTTTTCCAGGTGGTTGTTCAGATGGGTCTCTTCCGCGGTCATGGACTTGGCTTTGACGATTTTTTGGCAGTTATTCTTTTTGGCAATATCTGCAATTATTTCATTGGCTTCTTTAGAATCATCAGCCAGTTGCACATGTACGCCCAGGGCTTCGGCTTTTTTCTTGAATTCTTTGTACAGCTGATCCAGACGGGCAAGAGATGAGTCTTTGGCCTTGGCGATTTCTTTTACCAGCTCCGGAATGTCCATGCCGGAAAAGGCGTTGGCCCGGCCGGTACGATAGGCCACGGCAAAAGTATCCAGGGTTCTGCGCTGGAAGTCATTCTGCAGGGCTTCTTCTATTTCATTTAAGTATTCATTAATATTTTCTGAGTTAAGCATTATTCATCCTCCCATAACAAGATGTGCAATTCAAGAGGACCATGCACCCCAAGGGCCAGAACCCTCTCGATATCCGCTGTCCGGCTGGCTCCGGTAATAAATGACAGATAGCCGGTCTTATTTTTTATCATTGCTGAAAGCTCGTCTGCTGCTTCATATGCTCCGGCCCGCAAACGCGAGAGGGGCAGGATGAGCACTTTTATCTCGCAGATCATGGTTGCCAGGCGCAGGTCTTCAGAAGAACTCATGAGCACCAGTGTCCCGGTTTCGGCCAGACCCAGATCGGCGACGGCCAGGCCGATGTCCACGCCACCGGCGTATCTGCGCAGATCCTTGGATATCAGGTCAATGCCCTGTTTTGCAGCCAGTGATTCAAGCCCGGCAAAGTCCTTGTCCTTAAGGCCGGGAGCAGCGATGACCTTTTCGCCGGGTTTTAATTCGCACAGTTCCTGAGCCTGATCCGAAACAGGCAGATCGCACCCGGATAAAAGCATCTGGCAGGCCTGCTTGGACGTACAGATGTTAACCGTATAGTCAAAGCCTTCCTGAAGGTTTTTTATATGCCTGACCTCAGCGGATACTGCTTTGGCCTTGGCAGTAAACTGTTCAATCAGATCTTGATGCATGCCGCCTCACTTTTTTTCAGTTGAATGTTTCTAAATTTACGATAAAATTCATCACGCGCTTTTGGATCACCAGCGAATAATATAAATGTTTGATTGCTCCCTGACGTGATTCTGTACTTTGCATTCATCCTGCACACCCGGTTTTATCCGCAAAATGTGACTAAAGGCCTGAAAGCCGCATTAAATATCTGATCAGGATCAACTTTGTCCGTTAAGCACCTGCATGGTTTGAACGGCAATTTCCAGCTCCTCGTTGGTGGGGATAACCAATATCTTGACCCTGCTCTGCAAAGTGCTGATTTCCCGAACCCGGCCCCGGGGGGCCTCAAGGTTTCGTTTCCGGTCCAGAAATACTCCCAGTCCGCCGAGAGTGGCGCAGGAAAGTTCGCGCACCCTGGGGTCGTTTTCTCCTATTCCGGCAGTGAAGCAGATGGCCTGGGTGTTTTCCAGAATGGCCATGTACTGTCCAATGTACTGGGTAACCCGGCGGCAGAATATGTTCAGGGCCAGCCGGGCCTGCTCAACGCCTTCCGCTATGCGGTCATGAATGTCGCGCATGTCGCTGTGGCCGCAAAGGCCAAGGAGTCCGCTCTGCTTGTTCAGTAAAAGATCAATTTCCTGGATGGAGAGTTTTTTGTTCTCCGCCAGAAAAGCGTGCAAAGCCGGATCAACATCCCCGCTGCGGGTGCCCATGACCAGGCCGGCCAGAGGAGTAAGTCCCATGCTGGTATCAACGCATCTGCCGTTCCTGATCGCGGCCATGGAGCAGCCGTTGCCCAGATGCACGGTAATGCAGCTGGTTTGAGCCAGATCCTTGTGCAGGAACCTTGCGCATTCTTTGGCCACAAAAAGATGCGAAGTGCCGTGAAAGCCATAGCGCCTGATCTTAAGTTCCGTGTACAGCCATTCCGGGACGGCGTAGCGAAAAGCTTCCTCGGGCATGGTCTGATGAAACGCGGTGTCGAATACTGCGACATTGGCGATGCCCGGCATAAGTCTTTGAGCGGTTTCTATCCCTGCCAGCCCGCCTGGATTATGCAGTGGAGCCAGAGGGATCTGGGCTCTGATTCCTTCGACGACCCGGTCATCGACAGGAGTAGGCGCGCTGAAATACTCTCCTCCGTGAACTATGCGGTGTCCGATGCCCTGAATGCTTGAGACGTCCTTAATTACTCCGGTTTTTTCATCGGTAATGAGCTTGACCGCCAGATCAAGGGCCGTGGCATGATCAGGTATTTCCTGTTCCCGGGAAAAAGAGCGCTCCCTTTCGGTGCCGGGAAAGCTTCTGTGGGCGATACTACCCGAGCTCTGCCCGATTCTCTCGGCCATTCCCGAGGCCATCAGGGTTCTATTCCTCATGTCCAGCAGCTGATATTTTACCGAAGAGCTGCCTGAATTTAAAACCAGAATGATCATTGTCTAAAGTTCCTCTGGCTTACAACAAAATGAAAGTGCTGATCTCTGTCTTCTGTCCTCTGCTTACGCATGCTGGGCCTGGATGGCGGTGATGGCCACCGTGTTCAGTATATCCGATACCGTACATCCCCTGGACAGGTCATTGACCGGCTTGTTCAGGCCCTGCAGGACGGGTCCTATGGCCACAGCGTTTGCCGCGCGCTGCACGGCCTTATACGTGTTGTTTCCGGTGTTCAGGTCAGGAAAAATGAATACTGTAGCCCGTCCGGCAACCCTGGAGTCAGGCATTTTGGTTCTGGCCACTTCAGGATCATAGGCGGCGTCATACTGCAGCGGGCCTTCGAGCAGAAGATCCGGAGCCTTGTTGCGGGCAATTTCCGTGGCCCTGCGCACTTTGTCCACATCCACCCCGGTTCCGGAATCTCCTGTTGAGTAGGAGAGCATGGCCACTTTGGGCTCCACACCGAACTGAACCGCTGTTTCAGCGGAAGAAATCGCGATTTCCGCCAGCTGTTCCGCTGAGGGGTTGGGATTTACCGCGCAGTCCCCAAAAACTAGAACCCTGTCCGGCAGACACATGAAAAAAACCGAGGAGACCAGGGATATGCCCGGCCTGGTTCTGATGAACTGCAGGGAGGGGCGGATGGTCTGCTGGGTTGTGGTTATGGATCCGGCGACCATTCCCTGAGCGTGGTCCTTGTAGACCATCATGGTCCCGAAAAAGGTAGGTTCGGACATGGTGTCCCTGGAGGCCTCAGGAGTTATGCCCTTGGACCGGCGAAGTTCCCTGTAAGTATCCGCGTAATCGTCGAAATATTCAGATGACAGCGGATCAATAAGACTGGCCTTGTCCAGATAAAGACCCATCTGCGTGGCTCTGTTGCGGATCTTTTCCGGTTCGCCAAGGATGGTCAGGTCAACGATGTCTCTTCTGAGCAGAATGTCCGCCGCCTGCAGGATACGATCCGAATCTCCCTCAGGAAGAACAATGTGCTTGCGATCAGCCTTGGCTTTTTCAAGCAGGCTGAATTCAAACATGATCGGGGTGATCCTGACTGATTTTTTGGCTTCCAGTCTGGCGAACAAGGCATCTGTATCCACATGCTTTTCAAAAGATCCAAGAGCGGTGGCCACCTTTTTTTCGTCTTCAGGATCAATGCGTCCGTATAATTCCGTAAGTATTCTGGTGACCCTGTATGTGTGTCCATCAACCACTAGAATGGGCATGGGCACGCCCGACCAGCCCCGCATCATCTTGAGCATTGATTCCGGAGGATGCATGCCCCCGGTAAGGACTATCCCGGCAACTTCCGGGTAGGTATAGGAATGCCTGGTGGCAAAACAGCCAAGAAGAATATCCGAGCGGTCTCCGGGAGTGACCACCAGACAGTTGCGGGTGACGTATTCCAGAAAATTGTTCACCTGCATGGCCGCCACCAGGTAATCATCTACCTGGACCTCCATGAATTCCTCTCCGGAGATTATTTCCCCTCCCAGCCACTTGTGTACATCCTTCATGGTCGGCTTGCCCAGGGAAGCAACTTCAGGAATCAGATAGCTGAGACAGGCGGCTTCCTCTCGAAATGTACAGCGCAGACCGGCTAGAATCTCTTCCCCGTCCTCGACCTCTGCCCTGTTTATGATGGTGGCCAGAATGTCCAGACCCTTTTCCGTAAAGGTGTCAATGGACAACTGGGTCTGGGCGATAATCTGCTTGGGGGTCTTTTTCTGACCATTAGCCACCAGAATTACAGGAGATCCCAGGTTGGCGGCGATTTCAGCATTTATATCGTATTCAAATGCCGAATCCGTGCCCATGAAATCAGTGCCTTCACAAAGTACAAAGTCGACCTTTTTCTCCAGAGCCTTGTACCTGGAAAGAATCTGCTCCATGAGCAGATAATGTTTACCCTGGTTGATCAGGTCTCTGGATTCCTCGAGGGTATAGGCAAAGGCCTCTTCAGGCGTCTGGGGAAGCTGGAACCTGGTCAGGATCAGGTGAATGTCATGATCGATTTTGACCTCCACCCGGGCGTTTATGATCGGCCTGAAAAAGCCGACATTGCGGATGTTGCGCTTGAGCATCTGCATCAGGCCGAGACAGACCGCGGATTTGCCGCTTCTTGGTTCGGTATTGATTACATAAAGATTTCTGGCCACCAAAAGCTCCTGACTGTTTGCCCGGGAATATTAAAATTTTGGCTCCAGCAGAATCAGATTAGCAAATAGTTCTCTTCATTACAAAAACTACGGATAATATTTTCTGCAAATTTTTCCGGCCATGCTTTCCACTTTCAACTTCCAACTTTACTTTACCCCGGCTACAAATTTTCCGCGTAAAGCTCCAGAACGTGCCTGATAGGTATTGAGACATGCTCCCTGGACATCATGTCCGTCAGCTGCAGCATGCAGGCCGGGCAGCCGGTGGCCGCGACCGGCGCATTGGTGGCACCAATGGCCCGGGCTTTTTCCAGGCCGATCTCGGTGGACAGTTTGTAATGCTTGAGATTGAAGCTGCCGCCCGAACCACAGCAGGATGGCCCTCCCGGCAATTCGGCCACAGTGTGCCTGCCGCCGGCCTCTATCAGGCTGCGCGGCTGAGCGGTGATCTTCATGGTGTTGCGCAGGTGACAGGGATCGTGATAGGCGACCGGGGTCTTGTCCGCCTCATTCTGAAAAGGTTTCACACCCAGCACATCGATCATGAACTGGCTAACATCCATAATGTTGTCGGTGATCACCCGGCCAAGACTTCCCCGGTGATATTCGGGCCAGAGCTTATGCATGGTTGCAGTGCAGGTGGCGCACGGGGTCACCAGATAATCCCATTTGCCCGCTGAGAAAAGTTCCGCGTTTTGTCTGACCAGACTTGAGAATGCATCTGCTTCACCTGAAGACAGGGCGGGTATTCCGCAGCAGGCCTGTCCGGCCGGCATATACACGCCCACCTGATGGTGCTTGAAGATTTTAAGTGCAGCCAGGCCGACTCCCGGGTAAATCTTGTCGGTCAGACATCCGGGGAAAAATGCCACCTTGAGTCCTGATGCTCCCGCAGGAGTATCGACAGAGGGCACCTGCCTGTGCAGGGGTTTTTTGGCCAGCTTCTTGAAATGCCGGTCCCGGATCAGGGGAGCGTTGAATCTGGCGCAGGAGCTGCCGATGACCGGATCGGCCTCTTTGCTGAAAAGTCCCTGAAAAAGAGCGCTCATGGATAAAAGGGCGTTCATCAGCTTGGGGCGCGGAAGCATGCGTCTGAAGATCAGTCTCTGAGCCGGACTCAGGCCCATATAGCCGTTCAAGATGGCCCTGGCGCGCAGAAAGATGTCAGTGACCTTGACTCCGGATGGGCAATTGGCCTCACAGGTTCCGCACAGCAGACAGGTGTCGATTTTTTCGCGCACCTGGGCCGGATCTGTGAGCATTTCCCGGGAAAGCCCGGATAGAAGCGCCAGTTTGCCCCTGGTGACGTCGGCTTCACGTCCTGTCCTGGCAAACACAGGACACTGGGCCTGACACAATCCGCAGCGCATGCACCGGGTGAGCAGATCGTCCAGTTCCTGCAGCATCCCGGCCAGTCGTTTGATATCCGCCATATTATTTCCTCCGGGATCAGGTCAGAAGTGGTCCGAGCATTTTGCCCGGGTTGAGGATGTTTTTGGGATCCATGACGCTTTTCATTTTTCTGGAATATTCAATGGCCGCAGTGCCGTATTCCAGGTGCATGTACTTGGATTTGGCCAGGCCTATGCCGTGTTCTCCGGAAAGGGTGCCTCCCAGGGCCAGGGCCTCATCAAAAATCGCGTCTATGGCCTTCTCCACTCTTTTCCATTCCTCCTTGTCCCTTATGTCGGTCAGGATGGTCGGATGCAGGTTGCCGTCTCCGGCATGCCCGAAAGTGCCGATAGTCAGCTTGTATTCCCTGGCTATGCGCTTGAGGGCCTGCATCATATCAGGGATCTTTGAGCGGGGAACGGTGGCGTCTTCCAGAACCGTAGTCGGTTTAACCCTGGCCAGTGCCGGAAGAGCGTCCCGGCGTGCCTGCCATACTGCCGCGCGCTGGTTGGCGTCTTTGGCCACGGTCACTTTCCCGGCTCCATGCTCTTTGCAGATAGCCTCAACCTGGGAGGCGTCGTCCTCCACCTGGGCGGGATGCCCATCCACTTCAATAAGCAGCAGGGCTGCGGCCTCGGTGTTCAGACCAGCTCCACGAAAATTCTCCACAGTCTTTATGGTGAAGTTGTCCATAAACTCCAGAGTGGCCGGAACAATTTTGGCGGCAATGATCGAGGAGACAGTCTGAGAGGCTGCCCCGACATCGTCGAATTCAGCCATCATGGATTTAATGGCCTTAGGCGGAGGAACAAGCTTTAGAATCAGCTTTTCAAAAACTCCAAGTGTTCCTTCGGAAGCCACCATCAGGCCGGAGAGGTTGTAACCGGTGACGCATTTGACTGTTTTGGATCCGGAATGCACCAGTTCACCGTTGACATCAAAAAAGTCAACGCCCATGACATAGTCTTTGGTTACTCCGTATTTAAGAGCCCTGAGTCCGCCGGCATTTTCAGCCACGTTGCCGCCCAGAGTGGATACAGCCTGAGAGCCGGGATCAGGCGGATACAAAAGACCCTTCGCCGCCACCTGGGCAGCGAACTGGGCTGTGATCACCCCGGGCTGAACAACGGCATAGAGATCATCTTCGTTTATTTCCAGGACCTTATTTAAAGCGTTGGTCAGGCAGACAATCCCACCGGAATGGGGAATGGTCCCCCCGGAAAGATTGGTACCCGCCCCGCGTACCGTCAGCTTGAGATCGTTTTCATTGCACAGCTTGACCACCCGGCCCAGAGCCTCGGAGGTTTCAGGACGGACCACCATCGCCGGACTCACCTGGTCCAGGACGGCGGAGTCGTAGGAATAGGCATGCAGATCCGATTCCCCGGTCATAACGTTTTCCTGTCCGACCACAGCGGCGAATTCTTTTTGCAGGCTGTCGTTTGGCATATAATGCTCCTTGTTAAACAGCGAAAAAATCTTGTTGGTTAAGGTTAATAACAGTGTCTGTTGACCGGTTTCAAATGAAATCAGCTAATCATATCAAATATCAATATTTTTTTCCAGAATAATCAAGATTTTTTTTCCAGGCCTCATCAGATTCAGAGGCCTGGAAAAGTTATTCGATAATTATAATTAATACAGATGAGCTAAGAACACAAAACTCATCAGGGTGGCCATCAATCCCACCACCACGCCGTAAAGCAGGAAGGGCCAGAAGGTCTTTCTGATGATAAGGCCTTCGCGTCCGGAGAGCCCGACTACCGCGCATACGGCCACGATGTTATGGATGCAGACCATGTTTCCGAAACCGCCGCCTACTGCCTGAGCAGCCACGATTATCTGATGCGGCAGTTCAAGCTGGGTGGCCATGCCCCACTGGAATTCGGCAAAGAGCAGGTTGGACACTGTGTTTGAGCCGGTGATGAAGGCTCCCAGGCCGCCGATAAAGCCGGCGAAGAAGGGCCAGGTCTGCCCGGCCACCGCGGCAATGGCCTCAGCCAGGGCCAGAGGCATGGACGGGTATAGATTGGGATTCAGGGCCGCATCCGCAATTCCTGAGCCCCTGAAGATGGACACCAGAGCCACGGCGAAGAACAGAGCTATGGCCGGGTTCTTGATGCGTTTTATGGCATCTATCCAGGCGGTTTTGACCTTGTCCGGGCTCATGCGGTGAATGAAGACGGTCAGGATGGCCACGAGCATGAAGGGGATGGTTCCCGGCAGATAAAGCACGGCAAGTGATCCGGTGACGCCTTCATAGCCCAGAATATCCTGGTAAGAAATGGTTATCCCGGAGAGCCACGCCTTGAGCGGCAAAGCTTCAATGCGGGTCAGAACCAGGATAATGCCGATGAGGATGTAGGGTGACCAGGCCTTGAACTGGCTCATGGTCGCCTTGAACTTGCCGCCTTCAATGGCGCTGACGCTGCCGGTCCATTCAGGATCCCACTGTTTTTGAGAACCGAAGGTGAAGACGTCCCTGGGGATGGCGATACCCTTCTTGGCGCCCATGACTACAAGACCCAGGCCGATGAGCCCGCCGATGAGCGAGGGGAATTCAGGTCCGATGAACCAGGCAAAGATCAGATAGGGCAGGGAAAAGGCCGCTGCCGCGAATATGCAGAATTTCCAGGCTCCGAAGCCATCCGACCAGGAGCGATTAGGCCCGAAGATCCTGGTGATAAAGCCGAGCATGAAAATCGGCAGGATGAAGATCATCGGCAGGTGCATCAGAGTGGACCATTGCCCGATAAGCATGCCGAAGGATTCATAATCAGTGAAATTGACCGCTCCTCCGCCGGCCACCGCGCCTTCAATCAGATCGCGCAGGAAACTCAGTCCCAGAATGATCGGTGTTCCTACAGCGCCAAAGGTCACCGGAAAGGAGTTGAAGGTCAGACAGATGACTGCCGCGGCCAGGGGCGGAAAGCCCAGAGCCAGAAGCAAAGGAGCTGCCAGCGCTGCCGGTGTTCCGAATCCGGCTGCTCCCTCAATGAATGCCGCGAACAGAAAGCCGATGATTATGGCCTGCACGCGCATGTCCGGAGAAATGTCCTGCATTCCGGCCTGAATGGTTTCCATGCCTCCTGAATCGCGCAGAGTCATGAGGATGAGGATGGCCCCAAAGACAATGATCAGGATGCCTATGGCCGTGATCACTCCTTGAATGGACAGGGCCGCGACATAGCCGACCGGGAGTTGCCAGAAGATGACTCCGGCCAGAACTGCGGCCAGCCAGGACACCGGCATGGCCTTGGTGGCCGGCCAGCGCAGGCCCACCATGAGCACCAGGGCGATAGCAATGGGTATCGCCGCCAAAAGGGCCAGAAAAGCGATAGACATGTTTCAATACCTCCTTAAAGCTTGAGTAAAAAGTTTATATACTGGTCCAATACATATCATCCATCAAATTTGTGGCTCTTCCGGTTCAAACGTACGAAGTCGGGAAAAGCTAAAAACCCATGAATTTCACCAGATCCCCTCCGGGGCGTAGGCCCTATGGGCCGGAGGCAACACAGGCGTAAGATATTTTGTCTCTCGCCCGCTTCGAAGACTCCGCTTGAGGCGCAGAGCTCTGGAGAAGAGATTTATGATTTCTCCGAGCCGGAGAAATCATAAAGGTTCTCGCACGTCCTGAGACGTGGGAGAACTATTCGCTACTCTGAGCACCCCTTTCTTCAGCAGGACTTCGAGGTGTACACTTTCGAGGAGGCCAGGTCCAAGTTGCCTGTGGACTTCAATTGCCGCGTTGATAATCTGTAAGGCAAGCTGTCTATTCATTGAAATTTCCGCCCCTGGCGGGGAGCTACTATTCATAGACACCGGCTCGGTGGATATGAATATTATCCTACTCTTCCTCGTGCCTTGCTCCGAGTCTCAAGGTCTGCTTCCCTTTGGGGCGTAGGCCCCTATGGGCCGGAGGCAGGCCGGGCGTGAGATATTCTTTTCTTTATGCTCAAGTACGCTTCAACCGGATGAACCTCTTTCTCAGCTTTAAAAGAAAAAAGCCCAGGATAAGTTACAAAAAATGTGCCGAAATAAAAAAAGAAAATTTATAATTGTAAATTCAAGTGTTTATCTTGCGAACACAATCAAGGTTGAAGAACATATACTGATTTTCTGTCCTGAAAAAAGGACAAAAAATCAGATTAAAATGGTAGACAAAGTTCAAAGTGCTTGTAAGTTGTTTAAATAGTTCTAGAAGTTATATGTCCACTTCTGTCCGTAAAAAAGGACTGAATCAGTCAAGATTATATTTTTTAAGCAGCGCATAGAAGTAAGACCGGGACAATCCGGATGTTTTAAGCATTGAGTAAATGTCCCCTGAGCAGTTGACCAGCAGGGATTCCAGATAGCTCTTTTCGCAGTCCTGCCTGTATTTTCTGAACTTTGGAAGTACGTGTTCTTCGCTTTCGCTTCCCTGATAAAGACAGGCGGGTCCTCCGGCCGGGTCAAGGGGTCCTGAAGTGTTTTTTACTTTGGCTTTGGCTACCTGAATCCGGATTTCTTTGGGCAGATGCATGGCGTAGAGGCTGGTTTCACTGATTCCGGCCAGCATGGCCTGCTCTATGGCATTGCCCAGTTCCCTGACGTTTCCCGGCCAGGAATAGGCTTTGAGGGTCTCCAGAAAGTCGGCCCCGAATCCCTTGTCAGCCATGAGGTATTTTTTTTGAACAGCTTCCATGAAGTGCATGGCCAGCGGTCCGATATCCGGCTTGCGCTCCCGCAGCGGCGGCAGATGCAGATCAATGGTTTTGATCCGGAAATAAAGATCTGTTCGAAAGGTCCCGGCCTGGACCATGCTCTCCAGATCGCGGTTGGTCGCGGCAATAAGCCTGAAATCGCTGACAAGCTCCCGGTTTTCCCCTACAGGGCGGTATTTTCTTTCCTGAAGAACGCGCAGCAGGGATTTCTGGATGCTGAAGGGCAGCTCGCCCAGTTCATCCAGAAAAAGGGTGCCTTGATGAGCCTGACTGATCAGACCCGGCTGATCGGCAACAGCTCCGGTGAAGGCCCCTTTGCGGTGACCGAAAAGGGTGCTCTCCACCAGAGTGTCGGTCATTCCCGCGCAGTCAACGACCACAAAAGGATTTTCGGCCCTGGAGCTGTTGGCGTGAATAGTTCTGGCCATGAGCTCTTTGCCCACCCCGGTTTCTCCGGTGATGAGCACATTCGATTCCGAGGCAGCGGCTCTGGCAACCAGATCGTAACAGGCCTGCATGGCCGGACTTGAGCCGACTACTCCTGACAGATCAAGGGCTTTGGTTCTGGTGCGGTCTTTTTGTTCTCTGTATTTCAGGGCTCTGTTGATGCTGAGCT
>SLDX01000116.1 GCA_007125075.1 Desulfonatronospira sp. | reverse complement strand
CTATGAATGCCTCTATGTATTTCATATTTTTAGTCTGAAGATATTTTTTTAAAGACTTTTGAAAATGATCGCAGCAATAAAACATATTCAGCTTCAAAAGCAATCCGTCACTGTTGATTATACCGACATGTCTGATATTTTTATGATTCTATTCGATAATATCCCCATATCTGACATTTACCTTTCCGGATATGGTTATCATGTTCTGACTTCTTATGGTATCCAGATTAATGACGAAACGTCCGATCTTGTTGTTTCTGCAATACAGCCTGGACAGATATGGAGGATTTTCCGAAGATCCTTTTAAAGTAATTTTTAATCTGAAAAAACCATTTCCAGTTTTCAAACTGCAATCATAATCAGGACATATCTTGCAGTTAAAATCAAAATTTTTTGAATTTAACTCAGAATTGCAAACGCTTCTGCGAAATAATATCATGCAATAAAACCTCTAAAATATTTATACTTTTATTCCATCAGTTATAAATATTCTAATTCAATGGCCATGCTCAGTTGTCTCTGTTCTGCTCAATGAACTGCCTGCACTCACTGCAGAATATGGCTGTGGGAAAGACCTCCAGATGACGCAGGCAGATTTGTCTCTTGCATGAAATGCATATTCCATATTTGCCCAGATCGATTCGATTCATGGCCTGGTGAATTTTTCCGACCATATTTCTTTCCTTGTCAGCCAGTTCAAGCAATTGATCAATATCTTCATTAAAGGATTCACCCGCGGGCTCATCTGAGCAGGCTCTCAATGTCTGGGTAAGAGAACGGCTGACCAGCCCGAACATGATCATCGATTCCGTCAGCTGTTTTTCCAGATGTCTTCTAAAACACTGTATCTGTTGATCAGTCATTCGATCACCTGTACTTCCGCACTCTGTTCTGAAAAATTTCCCTTCCATAATTATTCTCCGATAATGTAGGTTGGTACATGATGAATCCTTGCAGCCGCAGATTTCAGCAAACCAGGTTGCCTGATAACATGATTGAGCAAAATGCATTCCAGATTAAACAAAATTTAATTATTAATTTATAACTTGACCTTGGCAATCGAAATAATTTTTCCTGATGATTAATAAAAACTGTTTCCTTGTGTCGTGTCACAAAAACTGGGACAAGCAAATAAAAAACAAAACCATATTCGAATTTCATTTCTTTATTCCGCGGCAAGCTTTGATCCTAGCCCTGTCTGAAGCCCTTTTTCATCCTTATCATGTCTTTGACACATTCAGCCCGAATGTCTCAAAACAAAAAACAAGGGTCTTGAACATCCGATCCGCAGGTTAATCAATTTTTTCAGAAAAAAACGGGATAAGGTCTGAAGCCTTATCCCGTTATAAAACTAAATTTGAAAAAAGATTGCCGAATTACAATTATAAAAATATATAATTATTCAAGCAGCCTTAACCATCTTCTTCGTGGTCTTCCGGAAACACATGGTCAGGATCTTCATCCTCAGGATATCCTTCCGGAGGTTCGACGCCGTTTTCAGGGTCTGCTTCATGGTTATAGACATCAGGCTGTGGTGTACCGGGATTGCCGGGATTGTCCGGATCATCCACATCAACTTCAGCTTCACACCCGAACGAAAAGCAAAGCATGAGAGCGAAAATCAGTGAAAGTATAATGCTTTTTAACCACATACCAAGGACCTCCTTATTCGTTTAATTCATTTCAATAAGTCTTTCCAAAAGCTTTTCTCTAAGCTCTTCGTCTACCTGAGCTGCTTCCATTACCTGGTTGTAGGTCTGGACATCAAGTCCTTTGTCTTCAACCGCCTCGATCATCTCTCTTTCGGCCTGCTGCTGAAGTTCCATAGCCTCTCCAGGATCAGTCACATCCCTTAGTTCCATCTGATATTTTTCCCTGATCTGAGTAACCTCTTGATAAGCCTCTGCTACCTGATCCAGCTCCTCTTCAGTTACATCGACCTCCGGCGGATGCATCATTTCCGGCTGGTATTCCGGCTGGTATTCCTGCTGCGCAAAAGAGGCTGTGCTCAAACCAGCTGCAAAAATGAACACTATAGACAAAACAAAAAAAACTTTACCACATCGCTTAATCATTAGTACCTCCTTGATTTGCGAGTATTTTGGTTGTGTGGCGATATAAATAACTGAAAAAATCTTAATATTAACAAGCAATTATTGTGCCACACAAAAATAAAACTGATCAACCTGCATTGGTAAAACTAAAAATAAAAAAACATGCCTGTTTGATTTGAACATTTAACCACTACCCATTATTTGCCTTCAGCGTTTTTGGATTTTACATGTTAATTATACTTCTTCAAATTATTCAGTTTAAAAAAAATAAAGAAGTTATGGAATCAGAAAAAAATTTACTGCAGGAGAAATAATGTTTTCTGAAAAGATAAGAAAAACAGCCGCTCAATGCCGCCATTACGCCATGTGCAAGATCGACTATCTGGACACAGGAATTTGCAGTTCTGGTAAGGAAAATCATTTTGTAAGTCACTTTCCTCAGGGACGAATGGACATTTATGATGCACTGGCCAAAGACCTGATCCCCATTACTCAAGGATTGGTGGAAATTGTTAATTCCTGCGATCTGTGTGCTGTCTGCGATACTCAATGTCACTTTGTGACAGGCATGCGGCCTGTGCAGGTTATGAAGGCCCTGAAAGAGCATGTTCAGGATTTTATCTCCAGCGGTAAAAAGCCTGTAAACGTGGAATCCGATGAAATTCTTGAGAATCTTCGCATGATAGTCGGTTCAAGGTGGGCCGAGAATGATCCTGCCATTCTGGTTGCTTATGCCAATGACCCATTTCCTTTGGCTGAATTGCGCATGCCGGGCTATGTGGCTCTGCCGGGAAGCCGGGATGAGGTTTCAGAACTGGTACGTTTCGCCGGATCCAGGAAAATTCCCTATGTTGTGAGAGGCAACGGGGGGAGTGTATTCGGCTTCGTGTTCAGCGACGGTCTTGTAATAGATATGAACAGGATGAAGAAGATTGAGATCGACACTGAAAACTGGACAGCTCTTGTAGAGCCTGGGGTAACATCTTTTGAGCTGCAGCGGGAGGCGGTCAAATACGGGCTGAGGGCCAATACTGCGGAACCCGCGGCCACCGTCTGCGGCAACATAGTCTGTACCGGGCTTTTCTCAACCTGGGCCGCAACCTATGGAGTAAACTCCGACTCTTTTGTAGATATGGAGTTTGTGGACCATGAGGGAGAAATCTTCAGGCTTAACGAACCTGACGCGCCCAACTCCTTCTGTTACCAGAATCGATTGAGCACCGCTCCCGGGATCTGCACGCTGGCCCATGTTCGTCTGCATCCGACAACCAATGATGAAGAAGGACTTATTGTTCCCTTTTCCGGATTTGAAGAAGCTGTCGATTTTGCCGCGGAAATGAATAAAAGACGGATCGGTTTGGCTTTGGGCATTCTTGGCGGTCATTATCTGTCGACTTTCATGTCTCCTTCAGCTGATCTGGCGGACAAGGTCAGATCATGTCTAGGCGATACTCTGGGAATAAAATACGCTCTGTTTATGATCGGCGATCGGTTTGACAGGGAAGCTGTATCATCTTTGCGCGAACCGTTAATTGACCAGGAGCTTTTTCGGATGTTCATGCTCGGCCTTCCCGGAATGGCTGACACTGAATGGATTGAGCTGATCTCCGGTATGGACGGTGATAACCCCCCCTTTGAGACAATTTTGCGCCCTGAAATGCGACCGCTGCTGGACGCGGTTCTAAATCCCTCCCCTGAAACCGCGGCCAGAGCTGTGGATGAAGATCTAAGGGATTTTTATACTGAACTTTATTCCAGACCGGAAATGACCGACATGGTCTGGCTGAACATGTTCAGAATTATCAGCGCCCGCATGTCCAGGAAAAAGCATATGTTCGCCTTTTTGATCTATGTGCCTTTAAACCGGATGGATGTGATAAAGGAAATCTGTGCGGAACTGAAAAGGATTGCCGACGCCCAGGGCATTGAAAACGACTTTGGGTTTTTGACTCCAATCGATTTGGGCAAGCGTGCCATACTTGAATACGACTACTACATCGACCACCAGGATCCTGAAGAAAAAGAAAAGATTCGCAGGGCTTTGACTGAATTCGACCCTTATCTGGACAAGATCAGCGCGTCCACAAAAGGAGTAAAGCTCTTGAAATACATCTTCTCCCAGGGATGCGCCCGTAAAGAGGCTTTTTTGTATATCTGAAGAAAACAATAATCATTCACTCGGACATACTTTGCTTCAAAATCAAAATCGTCCTAAGACTTTCCTGGTTACAGGCGCCACAGGATTTCTGGGAAGCCACATAACGGCAAATCTTTTGTCCGCCGGACACAGGGTCATTGTACTGGCCCGAAGCAAAAACGGACAAACGGCTAAGAACAGAGTACTGCAGCTGATGAACTGGTTTGGACTGAAAAAGTCCGAATGCACGGAACTGACAGTTCTTGAAGGAGATCTGGTCCATCCCGGCCTTAATCTTGAACCCGGAAGCCTGCAGCTTCTCGCCGGACAGGTTGAAGAAACAGTTCATTGTGCTTCTGACACTTCTTTTTCCGCCCGCAGACGAAAACAGGTGGAGCAAACCAATGTCCAGGGCTTGATAAACCTGTTCAAAATCCTTGAAAGAAGCAGCACCCGGAAATTTCATCTGATCAGTACGGCCTATGTGGCGGGTTCGAACAAGGGCTTGTGCCGCGAAGATTTTGTCCACCCGGCTGGATTTAATAATGTCTATGAAGAAACCAAACTCCTGGGCGAACATATCGCCGCTGAGAAATGCGCCCGGAGCAATGTTGTCCTTCTGATTTACAGGCCTTCGATCGTTTACGGCGATTCGACCACCGGCAGGACGCTGCTCTTCAACGCTCTGTATTACCCGATCAAGACCCTGCGCTTTTTTCAGAAACTGTACCTCAAAGACATACTGGAAAACAGAGGAAACAAGGCTGAAGCAATGGGTGTCAGCCTTCTTGAGGACGGCACGCTGCATCTGCCTGTACGCATTAACGGCACTGGTTCCAGCTGGGTGAACCTCATACCGGTGGACCACTTTGTCAAAGCATTCATGGCCATTGGCGAAGAAAAAAAAGCAGAGGGTGTTTTTCACATCGTAAATCCTGAAAACACGGAAATCCATCAACTGCTGAAGTATATCACTCAATACTTCCACTTATCAGGAGTTCGCATCGCCGGAAAAGACACATTTGATAAAAAACCCAAAAACGCCCTCGAACTGCTCTTTGAAAATTATATCAGGGTCTACAGCTCCTATATGCGGGACACACGGGTTTTTGAGCATGCAAAGACCTCAAGGTTTCTGGCGGGAAAAAATATCCGGTGTCCGGATTTTACTTACGATGTCTTCTCAACCTGCATGCGCTACGCAGAGGAGGTGGACTGGGGACGAAGATGAGGGACAGAAGACAGAGGTCAGAAGTCAGAGGTCAGGAGTCAGGAGTCGGGAGACAGTTGTCAACGGGCAGGGATTCCGATTCAGAGGACTCCCTCAGGCTGTAACACAGCGCGGGCAGCGGACGGGGCAAGCAGGAGACGCCAGGTGCGCAAAAAAGTTACTTACGGTTACCAAAACGTACTCCCTGAGGAAAAACGCGGTTTGATTCTGAGCCACTTTGAGGCCATTGCTGACCGGTATGATCTTGCGGACACCCTTTTGAGTTTCGGGCTGCACTTTTTCTGGCGCAGGCGCGCTTTGCAGATATTGAATCTGAAACATGGAGACAAAGCTCTGGATTTGTGTTCAGGCACTGGTGATTTCGCGCTTTCCGCAGCCAGGAGCGTGGGCGCCGGGGGAATTACTGTAGCCTGTGACATAAGCCGTCAAATGATGCTTGCCGGACAGAAAAAGGCTTGCAGGCACGGTCTGCACAAATCAATAGAATGGATTCAGGGCGATGCTGAAGAGATGGGTTTTTCCGATGACAGCTTCGACGCGGTCGTTGTCGGTTACGGAATCCGCAATTTCGTCTTTCTTGAACATGGTCTCGAAGAAATTTTCAGGGTGCTGAAAAGTGGAGGAAAATTTATGGCCATGGAATTTTCCATTCCCAAAAACGTATGGCTTAAAAGGCTATACGGATATTATTCCTTCAAGGTGCTCCCCAGAGCAGGAAAAATGATTACCGGCACATCAGAGCCGTTTAATTATCTGGCCGAATCGATCCGGGTCTTTCCTCCTCCGGAAAAAGTGCTGGATCTGCTCAGCGCGGCGGGCATGAAGAATCCAGGCTTTGTGCTGCTGAACAACGGGCTTGCGGTTCTTTTTTACGCGGAGAAGCCTTAAAAGATTTGGCTGCAAAAATTCTTTTTTGCAGCCAAAGGGGCTAGGAGCCAGGCGTCAGGAATCAGTAAAAGCAAAGAGTTAGAAAGTTATTCTCTCTGTCTGAAACACTTACATCCCGATCCTTCTTGCAGTTGCAGGGACCAAGGTCAGGGACAAGAAAAAATACAATGATGATCCGCGTGAGTCAAAGACAGGCTGTTCCAGAAACCCGATGAGCAATATTTTACAGATGAATCAGTTGCCCGATTTGACAACATATTCTGGCATCATAAAGTTTAGATTGCAGCAGGATTATTAACAAAACCGGATACCCGAACCGGATTGTCCCTATATATACTTATGATCAGCCTTGACTGCAGGAGAATGCCGCAACCCGGTGCCGGCCATCGGGAGAATAGTGACCGATTCGATCTGAAGGAGGTAAAAAATGCTTTCACAGCATTCCAGAGCTCAACTTTACAATAAACTTTTTATCCGGCGCAAAGAAGCCATGGAGTTAAGCCGGAGAATAAGAGAAGAACTGCGGAATATCAATTTTTCAGAATCTGAATTTGAAGAAAAAGCCCAGCTTGAAAATATTTACCAGGACCTGAACAGACAGGAGAATCATGCCCACAAGGAAATAAGACTTATTGACCATGCCCTGGAAAAAATGCGCGCCGGAGATTACGGTCAATGCGATTCCTGCGGCAGACAGATATCTGAAAAAAGACTCCATGCCCTGCCCTGGACGACTTTATGCCGCAAGTGCGTAGACAGGGAAGAAAGGGAAAAGATTCCTGAAGAAGAATTTCAGGGAAGCGATCAGCCGATGTTTACATCATTTGAACCTTTAACCAGGCATGATATTTTAAAACTGAGCGATGGTGAACTGGTGGAGTTGATCCACGAACGGATCAATGCCGATCCGGACATTGAAACCGACGATCTGGTTGTTTCCTGCACCGACGGAATCATCTATCTCGACGGGTCATTGCCCAACGAACTGCAGTACAATCTCCTGATGGGCATTCTGCAGGATATTATTTCCCTGAAAAAAGTCGAGGACAATCTGAATATCGACACTCTTGCCGGACTGGACAGGGAACTGGACAGGATTGATTACGATAAGTACGAAGCCATTGATGAAGATCTGCTGTGGCGTGATGATGAGGAGAAATAGCTCAAACACGCATACAGAAGACAGAGGACCACGCTAAAAGCGTGGCAGGCTCAGACAGAGGACAGAAAAATCAAAGAGTTATGCGCTACAATTTATTTCCTGCAAAAATTCAGACTGAAACCTCATTCGTATCATTTCCTGTAAGCACGCCCACTGAACTGTGGCTTTTTGCCGGGTAAATCTTGTTTACTTGAAATAGCAAAGATCTGGGTATACACTTCGACCCATGCCCGATCTTGAATATCTGCCCGAACCCGAAGTTTTTTCCGCTCTTGATCAAAAAGCGTTACTGGTTACGGTAAACCGCAGACTGTCCCGTACTCTGCATTACCGCTTCAACGAGTTTCAGCAGTCCAAGGACCTGTCCGTATGGGAGACTCCACAGATATTTCCTTGGTCCGGCTGGATAAGCTCCTGCCTGGAAAAAGCCTCCTGTCTACAGCCTGAAATTATACATCCTTTATGCATATCCATGGATCAGGAACTTGTCCTGTGGGAGGAAATCATTCGTACTTCCGGTCATGCCCGGGGCATTCTGCATCTGGAAGAAACAGCAAGGCAGGCCAGGCAGGCCCGGATCCTGTACAGACAATGGATGCTTATGCACCATGATGACCCGGTTCTATGGAGCACGCCTGAGATTGAAGCGTTTACGGAGTGGAACCGCAGCCTTGATGAACGCATCAGCACGAACAACTGGCTGGAAGAGGCCGGACAGCCGGAATATGTGGCCGATCTGCTGGAAAAAGGGATCATCAGCTGTCCGGATCTTTTTATTCTGGCCGGATTTGCTCAATTAAGTCCTGTTCAGGAGCATATACTCAATGTTTTAAGCATGCACGGATGTGCAGTACATGCTTTGAAACTGAAAGAAAAAAACGGGCTTGCCAAAGCTGTGTCCATGTTCGATCGCGGCCGGGAGATTAAAAGCGCTGCCCTGTGGATCAGAAAACATCTTACAAACCGGACCGCGGAGAGCATAGGCGTGGTTGTACCCGATCTTTCAATGATCAGGGGGGAAATCGAACACACTTTTGATGCGGTACTGCATCCGGATACACTGACCAGCCCCCTTCCGGTGCAGAACAGGATTTTTGACTTGACCCTTGGAAAGCCGCTTGATTTATATCCGTTGATCATTACTGCAATGAATATCCTGGAACTGGCCGATGACCCCGTGGATACGCGAACTCTAAGCGCCGTGCTCAATTCTTCCTTTGTGCACGGGGCAAAGCCTGAAGCAGGCGCCAGGGGAAGATTTGACGCTGTTCTTCGCGAAAGACGCGAGCACGCGGCAGCCTGGACCAGACTTTTTTATACTGCCGGGAAAAACAAAAGTGACAGCCCCGGATACTGCCCTTTGCTTTTAACCTCCATGCAGTCTTTCAGAGACAAGTTTTCCGGACTGCCCTCAACTCAGGCTCCCAGTGCATGGTCAAGAACCTTTGACCTTCTGCTCGAAGACTTTGGCTGGCCAGGGGAGCGCAGCCTGCTAAGCCATGAATATCAGACCATAAAAGCCTGGCACGAATGCCTGAGGCGCCTGGGCACCCTGGACAGCCTTCAACCCGAGCTTACTCTTGATCAGGCCCGGGCCAGATTAAAAAACATTTTACAAAGCACAGTATTTCAGCCCGAAAGCTCCGAGGTTCCGGTACGGGTAATGGGCATGCTCGAAGCTGAGGGCGAGAAATTTGACCGCCTCTGGATCATGGGTCTTACCGATCAGATCTGGCCGCCTTATCCTGATCCCAGCCCTTTTCTGCCTGCAGCTCTGCAGCGCGGGCTGAACATGCCTCGCTCAGGACCAGAACAGGAGCTGGCACACGCGCGAAAAATCCTTGACACATTGCTGCAAAGCGCTGAGGAAGTAATTCTCAGCCATCCCCAGAGAGAAGAAGACCGGGAACTGCTTCCCAGCCCCCTGATTCTGGACATCCCAATCATAAATGAAGACGATCTGAACCTGCCCCCTTACCCTGATCCCTGGCTGAACAGACCTTTGCAGGAAAATCTGACATCCTTTCACGATGAGCAGGGACCAATCCTGCCTGAAGCCGGCTGGGTAATTGGCGGCTCAGGCCTTCTGAAATCTCAGGCACTCTGTCCATTTCAGGCCTTTGCCCGCCATCGCCTCGGAGCCCGGAGCCTGGAGGAGCCAGTGCCTGGACTGGGAACGCTGGAAAGAGGAACTATCATCCACTTCGCCCTGGAACATTTCTGGAGAAGCTGTCCGGACCAGGCTTTTCTGCTGGCTCTTTCCACTGATGAACTGAGCAGCAGGATACAAGATGCCGCCGGTCAAGCGGTGAAGAGCATGCAGGCTCAAAAAAAATTGAGCATGACCCCTGAGTTCAGTGCCCTGGAAATGGAAAGAGTGCAAAATCTTCTGCATGAATGGCTTGAACTTGAAGCCGGCCGCGCACCTTTTCAGGTGTACGCACTGGAAAAGCCCATCAAGGCCGAAATTAACGGACTAAGCCTGAATGTGGTTGCGGACAGACTGGACAGGCTGGAGAACGGAGAACTGGTGATCATTGACTATAAAACCGGTCAGCCTTCCGTTTCCGAATGGTTCAAAGACCGCCCGGGAGAACCCCAGTTGCCCATTTATTCTCTTTTTTGTCCCGAATCCGTAGCCGGAGTATATTTTGGCCTGGTCCGGAAAGGTCAGTGCAGTTTCGCCGGACTTGGACGCCACAGTGACGTAATGCCTGGAGTCAAGGGATTTGACGAAAACAGGCTGTCCCGGGATTATGATTCCTGGGAAAATCTGCTTGAGGCCTGGAACAGGTCCCTGGAAAATCTGGCCGGGGAATACATACAGGGATTCGCCAGGGTTGATCCTGTAAGCCCTCAGACCTGCAGGACATGTGACCTTGGTCCTCTGTGCCGCTGGTTTGAATTGAATGCATTCAATAATTTTTAAAAAATAAATTATTCCAAGGAGAATAAATGCCTTTACGGATCGCGGATGCTGAACAAAGAGCTGCCGCCCTGAACCCGAATCTATCCTTTATTGTTCAGGCTCCGGCAGGATCCGGCAAGACGGAACTGCTGATCCGGCGCATGCTTGCCCTTCTGGCTTCAGTAGACGCGCCTGAGGAGGTATTGGCCATAACTTTTACCCGCAAGGCCGCCGGAGAAATGCAGGCCAGGATCATGTCCGCACTGCGGCTGGCCGCTCAAGGCTGGCAGGCGGAAACTGAACACGAAAGAACCACACTTGCCCTTGCTGAGCAGGTTCTGGACAGAAGCCGCATACTGGGCTGGGAACTGGAATCTTCGCCTTCCAGGCTGCGCATCCAGACCATTGATTCTCTATGTTCAGGACTTGTCTCCCGCATGCCCCTGCTCTCCAGGATGGGCTTTAAGAGCTGCATCTGTGAAGAACCCCACAGACTGTACATGCGGGCTGCCCGGTCCACCCTGGAGGAACTGGAGAAAGACAGCCGGAAAAACTCTGCATGGTCTGTCTCACTAAAAACCCTTCTACACCATCTGGACAATGACCATGATAAAGTCTGCCGCCTGATATCCGCTATGCTGCCGAAGCGTGAACAGTGGCTTCGACATCTTGCTGATCCGGGCAGCAAAAGGCTGCAGAGAACACATCTTGAACAGGCTCTAAGCCGGGCGGTGGAGGAGTCTTTGCGCGAAGTACGGGATCTGATCCCGGAAGACGATGCAGCCGCCCTTCTTGAACTTGCGGCATACGGGGCATCAAATCTTTGCGAGACCAACAGACTGTCCAGCCTGGAGGCGTGTGTTCAGGCAGGAGAAATGCCCGGATGTGCTGCCGGAGATCATCATTTATGGCGTGATCTTGCCTGGTTCTGCCTGACTCTGGAAGGCCGCTTCCGGTTAAAGACGGACAAGAACCTGGGGTTTCCAGCTCCAGGCAAGAGCAGGGACAAGGAACTCAAGAATCTGTGCCAGGCCATGAAGGAGAGGTTTTCAACCTGTATGCATTCTTTGTCTCAAATACCAGGCCTTGCGGATAAACTGCATGATTTGCGCTTTTTGCCCGAGCCCGGCTATACTGAAGAGCAGTGGAAGGTGCTGGAAGCCCTTTTTGATGTCCTGCGGCTGGCTGAAGCTCATTTGCAGCTGGTGTTTCAGGACAGAAAGGAAGTGGATTTTGTGGAAATCACATCCAGATCTCTGCTGGCCCTGGGTTCAGAAAGCGAACCGACGGATCTGGCCCTGATTCTGGACAACAGCATCCGGCACCTGCTCATGGATGAGTTTCAGGATACCAGCATTTCCCAGTTCCTGCTTCTTAGAGCTCTGAGCGCGGGATGGATGTCCGGTGACGGGCGTACTTTTTTCGCGGTTGGCGATCCCATGCAGTCGATATACGGGTTCAGGGAAGCCGAAGTGGGCCTTTTTCTGCAGGCTGCAAAGACCGGTCTGGGATACATTCCCCTGAAACGCCTGACCTTGACTCTAAACTTTCGGTCCCGGGCCGGGATTGTAAACTGGGTCAACAAAGCCTTTCCCGCTGTCCTGCCTTCCAGGGAAGATCCTTTAACAGGGAGCATTCCCTACTCTCCGAGCAGGGCCTTTAATGAGATCGAAGATTCAATATCCGTACGCATTCACCCGTTTTTCGACCCGGACTATGAACTCGAAGCCTCAAAAGTGGTTTTCATCATTCGTCAGGTCGAAGAGGATTATCCGCAAGAAACAATTGCTGTTCTTGTCCGCAACCGATCTCACCTGAAAGCGGTTTTGCCTGCGCTTCACCGCAGCGGAATCAGCTTTCAGGCTGTTGAAATTGATCCGTTGACTGCTCGGCCCGTGATCCAGGATCTGTGCTCTCTGGCCAAGGCCCTTCGTCATCCCGGTCATGACCTGGCCTGGCTGGCGGTACTTCGTGCACCATGGTGCGGACTTGAGCTTGCCGACCTGGTAAAAATCAGGAACAAAGACAAGAAAGCTTCAATTTCAAGCAGAATCCTGGATGACGAGGTCATTGCCGTTCTCAGCAGCCAGGGGAAAAAAGTGCTCAGCCGGATAGGCCCTGTACTGCGAAACGTACTGGAGCAGAAAGACCGGGCCGGTCTGCGCAGACAGGTGGAAGCCTGCTGGCATGCCCTGGGAGGTCCGGATTGTCTGCAGTCCCCGAATGATCGTGCGGATGCTGAAGTTTTTTTTAAGCTGCTGCAAAACCGGTTTGAACCCGCTCCCCATGAGCTGGTGGACGAGCTGGACAAGGCTGTGGCCAAGCTTTTTGCCCAACCGGACACAAGCAAAGAACACCGCCTTCAGATAATGACCATGCACCGGGCCAAGGGACTGGAATTCGACACCGTCATAATGCCCGGTCTTGGACGCGGTTCAGGTTCCGAAGATCATCAGCTCCTGATCTGGATGGAACGTTCAGTTCCGGGAGGATTGAACGATCTGTTGATGGCCCCGGTTACAGCCGTAGGAGAGGACACTGATCCTGTATATGCCTATATCCGGCGTTTGAGCAGGCGCAAAAGCCGGAACGAGGACGGACGGCTTCTTTACGTTGCCGCAACCAGGGCCAGAAAACGTCTGCACATCATGGGGCATACCGGCGTTGATGCCCGGGGAAATGTTCGTTCTCCAGCGTCTGGAACTTTGCTGTCCGCTTTATGGCCTGCGGTCAGGGATGAATTTGAAAAAGCGGGTGAAGAAAAAAATTCGCATTGCCCGGAAACAGGCAAGCTCAACGCATCTTTTCCATCAGCACAGACCCTGTATAGGCTGAAATCCGACTGGAGTCCTCCTGATTTGCCCCTGGGGTTTGGCTCCGGCAAACTCAGGGATTTAAATTCCAGTCAGGAAGATATCGCGTTCGACTGGGCAGGTGAACTGGTGCGCTGCGTCGGCATCTGCGTGCACCGCTGGCTTATGATTATGGCCCAGCAGGGAGCTGAAGCATGGAATGTTTCAAGAGTGCGCGGACTGCGCCAGGTTTTTGTCCGCCAGCTTGTGGAGTCTGGTCTTGCACCCGGCGATGCTGAAAATGGATCAGAACTGGTGATCGAGTCACTGGAGAACATCCTCAAGGACAGAACCGGGCAATGGATCCTCGGACCGCAGAGGGAAGCCAGGAACGAATATGCCATAAGCGGCTCTGTACACGGCAGGATTGTTTCAGTGGTAATGGACCGGACCTTCGTGGATGAATCCGGGGTGCGCTGGATAATAGACTACAAGACCAGCCGGCACCAGGGAACAGATATCCATGCTTTTCTGGACCGGGAAATAATCCGCTATCAGGAGCGCATGGAAATGTATGCACGGCTCATGCAGGCCGTTGATGCAAGACCGATACGCCTTGGACTGTATTTCCCTCTTCTTTCCGGCTGGAGGGAATGGTCTGTAGAATGTTAGTTCAGGCACAACCGGGATTTTGATTTAGTCTGACTTGGAATGAGTTTTTGCGGCCGTCCCGCACTTACTTTTGAAATTTCTATTCACTCTCAAGACTGAAGCAGCCGGAAAGTAAGTGCGGGATAACGAAACCTGTTACGGAATTCAGGTTTTTAATTTGCAATGCGGACAAACCGGGCATAAATAAAGATATAAAACATCAAAACCCGGGAGCTGTGTATGTCTGTTTCCCGCGTCTGTCTCGGCTTCACCTCATATCGCCTGGAGACCATCCCCTTTGTCCGTGCGAGGATGCGGCAATACCAGTGCATTGTCCTGGAAGAGCCCCATACCCCCGGGTTCAATGAAATGCTGGGCGGGGAAATGGCTATTGACAGCTACCTCCTGCTCACTGATTTCGGCTTTCCAAAATTTGCCAGAGAACAGTGCAGGACCTTGCAGGAACTACATTCTCAAGACAAGACCATTTATCAGGTTGAGCCTTTTCTTCACGAGCTGATCGGCATTCATGAATACTTTGCTGCAGGCGGGACTCCACAGGAAATCAAGGAAGGAACAATCGCCAGAAAAGTATATGATTGCGAAAGAATCTGGACCTCCAGGCTGCTTGATTTTTATAAGGCTTCCAGTTCAGCTCCTGATTTCTTGGAAGTGGTGAATTCTGTTAAGAACTTCGCCCGGGCGGACGCGCAAAAGGGGCGCCTGAGGGATGTCATGCGCGCAGGCGAACTGAAAGATTTATTTAAAACATGCCCAAGCCTGTATGTAGAAGCAGGTTATATTCATTTCGCTTTGCTCAGAGAACTGTCCGAAAATGTACCTTCTTCTGCAAAGTTTGAAATTTTCTACAGTCTTGAGGAATATTTCCGCAGCAAAATCGGCAGGCGCCAGCTTCTTGGTCCAGGAGATGTTCTGACCCTGCTTTACACCTGCAGACCCGACTATGAAGGTTTAAAGGCCGACCTGCTCGCCGCCCGGAGTCTTATCTACAATAAGGTGGTGCACAAGGATGAATTCCAGGAAGAACCCGGAAATCTCCCTCACGCCAGGGATGAGATTCAGGCTGTATATCTGGCCAACAGCCTGGATTATAACCAGTGTGCCAGCCTGTATGAAATAATAAGAGGCCTTGGAACTGAAGATGCCGGAAAGCAGGTGCAATCCTGGCTGAAAAGCGTTAGGCAGTAACCTTTTTTTTCTGACAGGGTTGAACGCCATTTTTAAAAAAACATGAAGACAAAACTGCCGGGCAAAATAACTCTAGCCCTGCGACCGGGACAGATCAACAACGACTGCCGTCAGATTGTCCGTACCAGCCCTATGCTCCAGAGCCTCCCTGCCCAGAACGTCTGCAGCAGCCTGGGCTTCATCTGCTTTCCTAACCACAGCTGCCACTTCATGGTTGTTCATAACATCGAACAGGCCGTCGCTTGCGCAAACAAGCCAAAGGTCGTCTTTTTGCACATTCACTGAATTCACATATGGTTCAGAAGTGACCCCCGCAGGCTCAAAAAAGGCGTCACCTAAAGAGCGGGTGGGCATCAGCCCGGACATGTCCCGCATCACGTATGAACCCCTGATAATCCCCCCATGAGCAATAATCCTTCTCCTTTCTTCAGTATCTTCTACCCTGTGATCCCTGGTAAGCTGCCGCACTCCTTCGCTGCTCACGATGATCGCCCGGCAGTCTCCTGCATTGGCCGCTGTCAGATTTCTTTCGAACAGATAAACTGTGGCCGCTGTTGTTCCGGACGTTTCTGTGCTCAACTCCTGTGAAACTTTCCTGTATGCATATATAAACGCCTGCTTTGGATCATGCCCCTTGCTTAAGTACCCGGCAAAGCGCAAATGCAGGACTTCAGCCGTATATGATGCAGCGTAGCTGCCGGAATGACCATCATACACCCCGCAGAATATATCTCCATGCTGATAAAGATTTAAAAGCATCACATGAGCGTCTTCCATCCTGCCGCGCATGCCCTGCTCTTCAAACACCCCTGCCCTGGACACCGTTACCTCCTTTAAATATGTATAACCTGAATCGTGAAGAAATTTTTTGCAGCCATGCTTTAATTGCACCTGATGCAGAAAATGGTTAATGACCTTAAGCAAGGCAGATTATTGAAAACATAACCCATAGCATTGATCTGTCCAGACTGCTCAATCATTGGTTTGCGCAAACCGTTAAAAAAAGTATTAACGCAAAAGGAGGCAGCACATGAAGAGCTTTCGCCAGGAATTGTGGATGAACATTCCGGCCAGAATGGGTTTTAAAAACATTACCGGAAAAGTACAGAAGGCCGTGGATCAAAGCGGAATCAGGGAAGGACTGGTGCTGGTCAACGCCATGCATATCACAGCCAGTGTATTCATCAATGATGATGAATCAGGCCTGCACCATGATTACAAGATCTGGCTGGAAAAACTTGCTCCCCATGAACCGGTATCCGGTTACAGGCACAATGTGGGCGAGGATAACGCTGACGCGCACATGAAGCGCCAGATCATGGGCCGGGAAGTTGTGGTGGCTGTAACCGGCGGTAAACTTGACTTCGGGCCCTGGGAACAGATTTTCTATGGAGAGTTTGACGGAAGAAGAAAAAAACGGGCACTGATCAAGGTTATCGGGGAATAAACGATTATTGTTTTAGAATCTTTTTTGAAAAAAATAATTTCAGCATTGACAAAACCCGAAAACCTCATTTATCAGTTAATGGTTGTGCTGGTAAATAATCAACTAAAACAGACAACTTTAACTGAAACACTCTTAGCGAGGTCACCACGAAAAAAAATGGACCTTCCGAGTAGTAGTCAACAATCAATTTGCTTTAATCCAGGACTTAAAGTCCTGCCATCATTATATTCCGCCCGCTGGGACGGTCGCAAAGACGGACCTGTTTCTGCCTGATTAACATTGATCCGCCTTTGGCCGTACCTATAGCGGCCGGTTAGGAGGCGGATCATGACCAAAGAAAACCTCTTAGAATCCAAAGATTTCCTGGACAATGTCCTGTCCGGGGATGAAAAAACCCGCAAAGAGCTTGCTGATAAGCTTGACAGCCTGTTAAGCGCCGGTGATCGCGATACTCTGCGGGACTTTTTTTCTTCAATTCATCCGGCTGATTCAGCCCAGGTTCTTGAATTTTTTACACCTGAGCGGGCCTGTGAATTCATTACTCTGCTGGATATTGAAAACCAGGCCCGGATATTCAATTATCTCTCCCCTCATTTTGAAACTCAAATGGCCTCGGCACTGGGGCGCAGCCAGCTGGCCAAAATAATCGGGGCCATGTCCCACGACGAACGGGCCGACCTCTTCAACCAGCTCTCTCCTGAAGAGCAGGAAGAAATCCTGCCCGCGCTGGCTCAGGCTGAGCGCGAAGATATCCGCAAGCTTTCCTCTTATCCCGAAGGCACTGCCGGGGCGGTTATGACTTCCGACTATGCCTCCCTCTCTCCTTCGATAACTGCCAGGGCCGCGCTGGAGAAGTTAAGGACCGAAGCTCCGGACAAAGAAACAATTTATCAGTGTTACGTCATTAATGAGCAGCGCAGACTTGTAGGAGTCCTGTCCTTGAGGGAACTGCTTGTGGCTTCGCCCAGGTCCCTGGTATCCCAGATCATGAATGATCAGCCCATTTTTGCCCGCGCCGGGGACAGGGCCGAAGAAGTGGCATCGATCATGGCCAAATACGATCTCATTGCCATGCCCATCATCAACGGTGATGAAAAGCTGGTAGGCATTGTCACTTTTGATGATGTGCATGACATAATTGAGGAAGAAGCCACCGAAGATTTTCACCGCATGGGATCCATATCCGGACGCGGTGAAAGTCTGGTGGGAGTCAATTTTCGGGAAACCAGTTCCTGGCTGATCATTCAGAAACGTCTGCCCTGGCTTCTGGCTCTTGTCTTCGTCAATCTGCTCTCCGGAGCAGGCATAGCCTTTTACGAAAGCACCATTGAAGCTGTGGTGGCCCTGGTCTTCTTTCTCCCCCTTTTGATCGCCAGCGCAGGAAACGCGGGATCCCAGTCCTCGACACTCATGGTCCGAGCCCTGGCCACCGGAGATGTCAAGGCTTCGGACTGGATATACCTGCTGGGCAAGGAAGTGGGCATTGCCCTGACCCTGGGTTTGGGCATGGCTTTGGCAGTTTCAATGGTCGGCGTGTTGAGAGGCGGTCCGGAAGTGGCTGTGGTCGTTGGCCTGACCATGACCATTGTTGTTCTTTTCGGGAGCCTGGTCGGCTGCCTGCTGCCCTTTCTTCTGGCCAAGCTGAAGGTGGATCCGGCCACGGCCAGCGTACCCCTGATAACCTCCATCGCGGATGTCGGGGGGATAATCATCTACTTCAGCATTGCCACCTGGATACTGCACATTCCGGCAACAGGATGAACGGCTTACAGACCCTGATTTCTTAATGCTTCTAAAAAACAGACGGCTCTTATTGACAGAGGTGCATAAACTGGGGCATTGTTCGCAAATATTCTTTTGTCTCTTATCATCAATTTAATCAGGAGGTTCACTATGTTTGGAAAAAGGATTTTTATGCTTGCGGCCCTGGTACTGGGCCTTACTCTTTCCGCTCCCCAGACCCAGGCCAAGCAGGACGTACTTTTCGGGGGCGCATCCATTGTCGGGGTTTATTATCAGGTGGCTCTGCAGATAAGCAACATCATGAACAAGTATGAAGGAGACAACTACAATTTCATCGGCCGTCCCACCGGCGGATCAGTTTTCAACATCAATGCTCTGGAAAGAGGCGCTTTTGACTTCGGCGTCGCCCAGTCCGACCGCAACTGGCAGGCCTACAACGGCGCGGCTGAATGGGAAGGAAAGCCGATCAAAAGTCTGCGCAGCCTGTTCAGCATGCATCCTGAGACCGTCATGCTCGTCGCCCGCGCAGACACCGGCATTGAAAAAGTGGAAGACATCAAGGGCAAAAGAGTGAACATCGGCAATCCCGGATCCGGACAACGCGGCAACGCCACGGACGTGCTGCGCATTTATGGACTGGAACCCGGCAATGATTTCCGCGCCGAAGGCCTGGAGCATCATGAAGCAGCCAGAGCCCTGGTTGACCGCAACATCGACGCATTTTTCTACACCATCGGCAATCCCAGCGCGGCCATTGAAGAACCGGCAACCTCTGTGGATATCCGCATGGCGCACATCAATTCACCCGGAATCAAGGAAATGGTCGAAGAGAGACCTTACTACATCATGACCACCATTCCCGCCGGGACCTACCGCGGTGTGGACGAAGACATTGAAACTTACGCGGTTACCGCCACCGTGGTCAGCGATGAGAAAGTGGATGAGCAGGTTGTTTATGACCTGGTAAAGACTGTCTTTGAAAACCTTGATGAACTGAGAAACTCCCACGCCGCTTTCCGCAACCTTCAGGTTGAGGAAATGCTCCAGGGTCTTTCCGCTCCCCTGCATCCCGGAGCTGAAAGGTATTACAAGGAACAGGGCTGGATGTAGATTGATCAATAGCCGGAGCGGGTTCTACTATTCCGCTCCGGTTTTTTATATTTTAGATCCGTTTCTTGACAATTAAAAGTTCTCTGGAAATACATTAACAACACATTGTATTTATTGAGTATCTGCAAGAGGCTGAATGTCCGTTGCAATAATGGTTTTAAACTATTGATTTTTTTGTCTTCACCTTTAGCTCGGCTTTAAACTTTTGACTGTCATGATTTTTTTGTCTTTACTTTGAGCTTTCAGCTTTGAACTTTTGACTGTCAAGATCCGTTTTGTAGAAGAATTCAAAAGCAACCACACCCGGCAAACCTGTTTTTTTCATCCTGCCGATTCCGGCGCCAGCTGTTCCTGCTGAATTTATGTAAACATCCAACAGTAAACAGGAAACCCAGATGAGCGATGAGTCCGGAAAACCAGCTGTTGACCCGGAAGTACAGAAATCAACTGAAAAAAAACGCCAGACCAAGGAAGCGGCAAAAGACCTGGTGGTCATGGTCGAAGCCGGGGCCAGAGACCCGAAAAGCTTTATTGCCAGAAACATCATCATACTTCTTTGTGTGGTCTGGTCCGGATTTCAGCTGTATATCGCCCATGATCCCATAAATGCTCACGTAGCCAGGGCCTGGCACCTCGCTTTTGCCTTAGGTCTGGCATTTTTGGCTTATCCGGCCTACAAACAGCACTCCAAACCAATGTGGGTCAGCTGGACCCAGAAGATAATCCCTGCTTTCGCCCGTAAATCCATCAGAAAAACCATACCCTTTTATGATTGGCTGTTCGCCGCCCTGGGCATGACCGCGGCACTTTATATCTGGTGGGATTACGAAAACCTCATATTTCGTCAGGGCATGCCCAATACCACGGACATCATCCTGGGAACCATCCTCATAATTTTACTGCTCGAAGCCGCCAGAAGGGCTCTGGGACCCGCCCTGGCCATTCTGGCCACAATTTTTCTGATTTATAACTTCGTTGGGCCTTATCTGCCGGAAATCCTGCGCTTCAGAGGCTTGCCCATGGATTTCGTCATCAGCGACATGTATCTGACCACCACGGGTATTTTCGGCGTCCCACTCGGAGTATCCGTATCTTTCGTATTTTTATTCGTCCTTTTCGGAGCCCTTCTGGAAAGAGCCGGAGGAGGAAAATATTTTATCGACATCGCTTTTTCCGCCCTGGGTACTTTCAGGGGCGGACCGGCCAAGGCAGCGGTTCTGGCTTCAGGGATGACCGGCATGGTCTCCGGTTCCTCCATTGCCAATACCGTAACCACCGGGACTTTCACCATACCTCTGATGAAAAAGGTGGGCTTTCCCGGTCATAAGGCCGGCGCTGTTGAAGTCGCAGCTTCCACAAACGGTCAGATCATGCCGCCCATAATGGGTGCGGCAGCCTTCATCATGGCTGAGATAATAGGCATTCCCTATCTGGACGTGGTCAGGGCCGCACTTTTCCCGGCAGTGATCGCCTATCTTGCCCTTCTTTATGTAGTGCATCTTGAATCCCTGAAAATGGGGGTTAAAGCCATTGCCCGAGAGGATCTCCCAAAATTCTGGAAGACCTTTCTCAGGGGGCTTCATTTTTTGATACCTCTGGCGGTACTGATTATTTATCTGGTAATTCTCAGACGCTCCCCTGTTGCTTCCGCCCTGTACGCGGTCCAGAGTCTTATTGTGCTCATGCTAATGCAGCGCCCGATTATCGCTTTTCTTTCGCTTGGATATCACCGCAGGACGGGTACTCTGGATCCGAATCTCAACCTCAAGCGTTTTGTCGGCGGCGCTTTTGTGGACGGCTTCAGAGATGTCTGGAACGGGCTGATCATGGGCGCCAGGAACATGATTTCAGTCGGAATTGCCACCGCCACAGCAGGGATCATAGTCGGGGTGGTGACCATCACCGGCCTGGTCGGCCGGTTCGTAAACATCATCGATGTTCTGTCCATGGGCAATATGGCTCTCATGCTGGTTTTTACGGCCATGACCAGCCTGATTCTGGGCATGGGCATGCCCACTACAGCCAACTACATCATCATGGCTACTCTGACTGCTCCGGTAATCATAACCCTTGGCGCGGACATGGGCATTATCTTTCCCATTATCGCTGTACATCTTTTTGTCTTCTATTTCGGCATCCTGGCTGACGTCACTCCGCCGGTGGGACTTGCTTCTTATGCCGGTGCGGCCATAGCCAGGTCCGATCCCATAAAAACCGGAGTGCAGGCCTTCTACTACAGCCTGCGGACCATAATTCTGCCCTTTATCTTTCTGTTCAACACTGAGCTGCTCATGATCGCCGGCGTAACCGCGGCCGGAGGAATCATCTGGATGGACGATCCCGTGCGCATAGTCTGGGTCTTCTTTTCAGGACTGATCGCCATGTTCGCCTTTGCTTCGGCCCTGCAGGGCTGGCTGGTCGTGAAGTGCAGATGGTATGAAAGGCTGTACCTGCTGCTGGCCTGCTCCACTGCTTTCAGGCCGGGCGTGTTTGAAGCCTACATGCCTTTTGACCGTCTGGGCATGCAGATACTTGGAGTATGCATGTTCTTTGCTCTATACATCTTTCAGAAAATCATGCTCAAAAAAAGGCTGGCTTACATGAAAACCGTGGATAAAGGAGGATAACAACCCATGTACACGCGCATTCTGGTGCCTGTGGATCTGCAGGAAGAAGACGAACGCCTGCGCAATCTGGCCCTGAACAAGGCTGTCGAGCTCTGCCGCTTCTGTGATGCCAGGCTGCATATTCTGACCGTTGTACCTGATGTGGGCATGCCCATTGTCGGACATTACCTTCCACCGGATGCCGGCAACCGCATTGTGGAGGAAGCGGAAAGACTGCTCCATGAGCAGGTGACCAAAGACATACCCGACGATATCGATATTCAGCACATTGTGGCCCAGGGAACGGTCTACCGCAGGATCCTGAAGACAGCAAAACAGTTCGGGGTGGACTTGATCGTCATGCCCGCGCACCGCATGACCTTAAGCGAATATTTCATCGGCTCCAATGCCTCAAGAGTGGTCCGCTTTGCCGAATGCTCGGTTCTGGTGGTCAGGGCTGAATTTGATCCGCAGATCGTCTGCATTAGTAAAGGACGCGGCAATTAAATAAGATGCACAAACCCTGAATCCGGAATGTTAGGTGTTGCAAAGTTCCTGCACAATCATATAAGTTTTTTTAATGCACAAAATTCAAAAATCGGCACCAGACACTGAACTGTCCGCCTCCAGGACCAAAGACCAGGTTCTTGAACCTGAAGCATTAGTTCAGGACATTACTGAAACGGACTACAGGATATTTTCGGATATCACCTGCGTCCAGCTCACTCCGGAAGAACTCAACAGAATAATAAATCCTGTCCAGGCATTTCCGGAACATAAAACAGTTTTAGCTGTTCACTGGCATCCTGAATACATACCCATGGAACTGATCAGGAAACGTATTGAAAACACCTTTCCTTTCAAAGAAAAAGAACTGATCATACCCACCCAGCACAACCAGCTTATGACCTACGACGGCCTATACCATGGAGTGGAGGTGGACTGCTACTCCAGGGGATTCAAGCGCAAGGTACAGCTCCTTCTGCACTTTAAAAGTGATGTTTCGGGCAAGGGGGATATTCTTAAATCCATGCTTGCCCATACCTTTGAATACCGCTCCAGTCAGTTTTTCGAACTTCTGGAAACGCTCGTGGACCCAAAATGGGAAGATTATCTGCAGCTGGCGGCAGAAGAAACCGGGGTAGGAGAAAAAGAAATTCAGTTCGCCAGGATCCAGACGCACAAATTGTATCGTCTTGTGCGAGAAAAAGAGGATACTATCTCCAGGGACTTTTTTAAAAACAAGCTGCTCCGCGATTTTGTGGACCAGCAGAAACAATTCTACCCGGTGTATTTCATCAATCGGGTACAGGTATTTCTCAAAGCGGTGAAAAAAATCGTCAAGGCCAACTTCAGCCTGGACTACTTCTACCGGACATCGGAGGTTATTGAAGAAGCAAGAAGCATTGGTGCGGGCATCGTTGTTCCTCATCCGGAACAGTTCTGGCCGATCCTGCTTTGCGACTACGATATCGACGGCTATGAAGTGTGGAATCCTCAATCTCAGGAATATACCGAATTTCTGATCAACGTCATCCACCGCCAGAACAGATCGCGCAGTAAATCTCAAAGGCCTTTGCTGGTTTTCATGGGTGATGACACGCATATGGGGGAAAAGATAAAGGATCCGACTCAAATCGATGCGACCAAATATTACCGGGAAATCGGGGTTCAGCCTGCCTGGAACGAGCTGACCATCAAAAAGGCTTTGATCGTGGGCAATTTTGACCGCTGGAAAGTATTGGAAGAATACCGGGCCAGGCTTCAATAGAACTGAAACACCTGTTGATTGGTTTGGCAGCCTGGGTAAATTCTAATGATTTTCCATCACGTGGACTAAAAATGACCAAAGAAAAAAAATTCTCAATGGAATCTCTTCAGGACAGACAAACCATCTGCAAATACCTGGAGGCGCTTAAAGACGGTTTTCAGGATGGCAGGATCAGTCTGTCCCATCAGGATGAGACCCTGATTTTGGAGCCTGGAGGTTTGATTCAGCTTTCCATCAAAGCCCGGAAAAAGGACGAAGAAATTCAGCTCAGCATTAATTTCAGATGGACGGACCAGGATTGACCCGGACAGTACTTCATTACCGGAGATCATGGTTGAATGCGGACAAGGAAAAATAAATGCCTTATTTTCATGATCTGGAAGAAAAAATTCGTTTCATGGTCCTCGAAGTAAGCAGACAGCTTGAAGACACCTTGAAAATCATCCATGATCCTCTTCCTGATCTGGTGGACAAAGTCAAATTAAGAGACGACCGCATTGACAACTATAAATCGATTCTTGAAAACCTGTGCTTTTCCAGAATCCACGGGCAGAGCAACCTGACCAAGGAAAAGGTTGATTTCATCCGGGCCGTAAACATAATCAGCACCAATCTGGAACGAATAAGCGACTTTTCCGTGAATATCGTGGCTCAGCTGGGCTATCTTTCCCGGATCGATTTTCTGCACGCCTACAACTACCCCCCTTTTTTCGAACAGATATCCAATGCCCTGGAAGAGGTGGTTCCGGGCCTGTTCAACAAAGATCTGAACCATGCTCTGAGCATATGCAGAGCTGAATTCATGGTGGATAAGCTGTACAAACGCAGCTTCGATAAGATCATTGAAGAAATGGATTCCGCAGCCGACAAGCGCGATCTGATTACCTGCCTGTTCATTTTTCGCTACCTGGAAAGAATGGGCGATTCTCTTTTAAATATCGGGGAAGCCATAATTTTTTCGGTGTTCGGGGAAAAGCTGAAGGTCCATCAATATCAGGCCCTGGTTGAAAGCCTGGATTCCATCAACAACAATATTGCCATCCAGGATGTGGGCTTCGAATCCATCTGGGAAACCAGGTCCGGATGCAGGATAGGCAAAATCATGGATCCAGCGGAAAGAAGCGGTAGAGCGGTTCTGTTCAAGGAAGGTAAATCCAGGAAGATTTTCAGAGAAAAGGAGAATATTGAAGCCTGGAGAAAAATTTTTCCAAGCCTTGTACCTAAAATCTACAGCTACAATCAAAGCGGTGATAACGCCTCCATGCTTCTCGAGTTTCTCCAGGGCTGCTCACTGCAGGAGACAGTGATTTCCCAGCACAGGGAAACCATGGAAAATGCCTTGTTTCTGCTCAAAGAAACCCTGTCCCTGGTCTGGGACGAGACCATCAAGAATACTCCGGTCAACGCCGGATTCATCTCTCAGCTTGTACAGCGCATCGATGATGTGTTGATGATTCATCCTGAATTCAACTTTTCCGAAGTAAGGATCGGTTCTTTTACTACTCCTTCTTTGAACCATGTCATCAAGATCCTCTCCGAGCTGGAAAACGGTCTTGGAGCTTCCTTCAGCGTATTTATCCACGGAGACTTGAATACCAACAACATCATCTACAACCAGAAAGAGCAGCAGGTCTATTTTGTCGATCTGCACAGGTCCTGTTACGGCGATTACGTACAGGATGTCGCCGTATTTCTGGTTTCCAATTACCGCAAGCCTCTCTTTGATGCCGGAGTACGTCAGGCGATTAATCACCTGAATCAGGAATTCTATTCCTTCACCCGGCAATTCGCGGCTGAAAGCGGAGATATAACCTATGATGCCCGCCTGGCACTGGGTTTGATACGCTCTTTTTTTACATCCACAAGGTTTGAGCTGAACCGGGATTTTGCACTTAGCATGTACCAGAGAGCCCTGTATCTGGCTGAGAAGCTCATTTCCCACCAGAACCTGCCCTGGAAGGATTTTTCCATACCAGGAGATGTCTTTAAATACTCCAGATTTTGACGGTTTGGCTTTAGTAATTATTGATTATACTTACACACATCCAGAATTTTATAATAACAGTTCAATTTTATGTACTCAAGAACGCCTGAAGAATGACCATGAATAATTATTCTTTTTGAAGAACCTATGACAACCGGAAAATACGCCAAAAAAATCGCTGTTATCGGCAATCCCGGTAGCTGGTCGACTGAAATCATGGCTGACGCCATGGAAGAAAGAACAGGTTTCAGATGCATAGTGGACCTGTCTTCAACGGTTTTTGATCTTGGCAGCAGGACTTTGTTTTACAAAGATCTTGATCTGGCTGGACTTGACGGATTAATGATCAAAAAAATCGGTCCTGATTATTCTCCAGACATGTACAATCGCCTGGAAATACTTCGGTTTTTTTGCGCTCTGAATAAGCCTGTATTTTCCAGGCCGGAAATGATCATGCAGGCCCTGAACAGGTTGAGCTGCACCGTGAATCTGCAGATAGGCGGCATTCCCATGCCTCCCACAGTGATTACTGAAGATGTGGATCTGGCGGTTCAGGCCGTAGAAAGGTTCGGCAGAGCTGTGCTCAAACCCCTTTTCTCGACCAAGGCCAGAGGCATGCGCGTGGTGGAGTACGGAAAAAGTTGCCGCGAAAGTGTAGCCGGGTTTCAGGCTTCAGGAAACACCACCATTTACATCCAGAAGATGCTCACAATTCCCGGACGCGACCTGGGGCTGGCTTTTCTGGGAGGAAACTATATCGGCACCTATGCCAGGCGCAAGGGCCATTCGTGGAGCACGTCGACTTCCAGCGGCGGCAGATATGAACGCTGCGAGCCGGATAAAGAAATCATAGATCTGGCCGGAAAGGCCCAGGCTCTGTTTAACCTTGATTTCACCTGTGTGGATGTGGTGGAAACCGATCAAGGCCCGATGGTATTTGAAGTTTCAGCCTTCGGAGGATTCAGGGGTCTCTATGAAAGCCGGGGCATAAACGCTGCGGCTTTGTATGCGGATTATATTCTAAAACACATAAATGGTGAAGCGGATCTAAAAAACTATGGACAGCGGCTTTTCCGGCATGCATAAGGTCAATATTTCCCGTTCGGTAAATATTCCTGATCCGGTCAAGCTGACCAGATATAAAAAAGCTCCGGAGTTCGGCCCCAGAATCCTTTTTTTCAGCGGAGGCACTGCGCTTAATCCCCTCAGCCGGGCTCTTGTCCGCTATACCCACAATTCCATTCATCTGGTTACACCGTTTGACTCCGGGGGAAGTTCGGCAAAACTGCGCAATGCGTTTCATATGCCGGCAGTGGGAGATATGCGCAGCAGATTGATGGCTCTTGCAGATCAAAGCGTCAAGGGCAACCCGGAAATATATTCGCTTTTCGTTCACAGGCTCCCCAAAGACAGCCACAACCACAAGCTAAGGAGCACACTGACCCGGATGTCCGAAGGCCGACATCCGCTGGTGCGCGGCATTCTCGAACCCATGCGCACTATTGTTCAGGGGTATCTTTCCGCTTTTATTCAAAAAATGCCCCATGACTTTGATCTGCGCGGAGCCAGCATCGGCAACCTGATCCTGACAGCCGGCTATTTCCACCACAATCGCCATATAGATCCGGTCATCTTTCTGTTCTCCAAGCTGGCCGAAGTCAGGGGAACCGTAAGACCGATCATGAACAGGTCCCTGAACCTGATCGCACACCTGGAAGACGGGAGTATCATCCCGGGACAGCATGCCCTTACGGGCAAGGAGTATCCACCCATTGATTCAAGGGTGCAGAGATTATATCTGAGCGGCAGCCTGGAAAAACCTGCCCCTTTGCATCCTAGGATTAAGAGCAAAGTCAGCAGGCTCATATATGAAGCAGAACTGATCTGCTATCCCATGGGCAGCTTCTACACCAGTCTGATAGCCAACCTTCTTCCCCGCGGCGTAGGAGCGGCCATTGCGGAAAATGACTGCCCGAAAATCTTTATTCCCAATACAATGTACGATCCGGAACAAATGGGCACTTCACTGTCCGGGAGAGTGGAAATACTTTTATACTATCTTAAACGCAGCGCCGAAGAAAAGACTCCGGTTCACAAGCTGCTCAATTTTGTCCTGATTGATCGACAAAAGGATATTTATCAGGGCGGTGTGGATGTCAGGGCCATTGAAGGCATGGGCATTCAGGTCATTGAAGCTCCATTGGCCGGCTCGGAAAAAAACATGTATCTGGATGAAAATTTTCTCATCGAGAGGCTGTTGTCTATGATATGAAATGTTTATAAATTTAATTCAGAGAAATCTTAGGAGGACAATAATGGACAAGAATGAACTGAAGTTTAAAGGAGTCATGGAAAACGAAGACATCATTGCCAGTCTTGAAAATCTGCTTTCTGCTCTTAAAGAAGGGAGCATCATGATCCGGCATGGAGAAGAGCAGATAATGCTCACCCCTTTACCCCGCGCAAAAATGGAAATCAAAGCAGGCTCAAAGGAAAATAAAGAAAAGATGGAGATTGAAATCAGCTGGAAGGAAGGCCTGGAAGCCGATATTGAAACCGAATCTTTGATTATTTCCGGCACTGCTCAAGCAGCCGGACAAGCATCTGAAAAAGAATCAGAACCTGCAATTGAGAATTATGAACAAAAATCTCTGGCTTCTTCCGGCCCGGCCATAACTGCCGGAGAAGAAAAACCTGAAGAAATCGAAGATGAAGCTGCTGAAAAGGTAAAGTTTCGGGAAACCCCCCGTAAGGAAGAGCCATAAAAACAGATTATCCAAAGGAGATGCCATGTCCAGACCGATCATTTACGGAAAAAGCGGATGACCTTACACTCAGAAGGCCCGGGAGGCCTTTAAAGATCATCAGTATATAGATGTCCTGGAACAGCCTGAAGAGCTGCAGAAAATGCTTGATTTTTCCGGAGGCAAGCGCAAGGTCCCGGTGATCATCGACGGAGGCAAGGTAAGCATAGGATACGGGGGTACATGAGGCGTATAAGCCGCCGGCTGGATGCCGGCTGGAGCAATCAATCGATTCTATTCCCAGACCGCTCTTATCTGATCAGAATATGCATCAAGATATCTGTGTACAGCGACTGGTATAAGCCAGTCTACGCTTTTCCGGGCCAGCCATCTGGCCCGGATCATGGATGAGCTGATATCCAGGCGCGGGATGGTAAAGTACTGAACCTGCCTGCCCTCTTCCACCTGCCAGTGGTGTTCGTCCAGTTGCCTGGCCTTCCAGAAATCAGCAGCCATCCTGGCAAAATCCTCTTGATTACCCTCCCTGCCGACAACCAGCAGATTGCTTATAAAGGCCAGCTCCATGCCCCGGTACCATTTGGGAAGAGTGAGCAGGTCCGGGTAACCGAGAATGAAAAAAAGTTCGTGATCAGGATGCTGTCTTGAATACAGTTTCAGAGTGTCATAAGTATATGATGGTCCAGGCCTGTCTCTTTCCATGCAGTTGATGTCCAGCCCGCTCATGCCCTTAATGGAATCTTCCAGCATGGCCCGGCGAAGATCAAAAGCAAGTACATGCTCAGCCTCCTTATGCGGAGGAACATGGGCAGGCACCAGCTGTACCTGGTCCATTCCGGCCTGTTCCAGCATCTCAAGACACAGACGCAGGTGTCCGACATGAACCGGATTGAAACTTCCGCCAAAAAGGCCTGCGCGTTTTTTGTTTCTGCCTTCTGTCATCTTATTGCCGTCTGTGCTTTGTACTTCTTATACCTGAATCCGTGAAGTCATGGTTTGTTGTTCCTGCAGGTTCCGGGATTTGGCCGAATGAGCGTCCAGCATTTACTTTTGAAATTTCTATTCACACTCAAGACTTAAGCAGCCGGAAAGTAAGTGGGGGACACGAATTCAGGTTTTAAACCAAAAGAGCGTTCTTGATTCCCTGGATTCTGTCCCTGACCCGGGCCGCCTCCTCAAATTCAAGTTCCTGGGCCAGCCTGCGCATTTCCCGTTCCAGCTTCCTGATTTCCTGTTCCATCTTCTCAGGATCACCATCATATCTTGATGTGTCCTCAGCAGCAGCGGTGATCCCCTGCAGGGGCTGATTGTGCATTTCATACAAAGTATTCGCTCCAGCCTTTACAATAGTAGCCGGGACTATGCCGTGTTCCATATTGAATTCTTTCTGTCTGTTTCTTCTGCGCTCTGTTTCCTGGATGGCCCGGTTCATGGAATCCGTCACCCGGTCCGCGTACATGATCACTCTGGCATGTACATTTCGCGCTGCCCGGCCGAAGGTCTGGATCAAAGACCTTGTGGAGCGCAGGAAGCCCTCCTTGTCCGCATCGAGAATAGCCACCAGGGAGACTTCGGGTATATCCAGACCCTCCCTTAAAAGATTGATCCCCACCAGGACGTAAAATTCACCTGAACGCAGGGCCTGAATAATCGCCACCCGTTCCAGGGTATCGATATCCGAATGCAGGTATTTGCTCTTTATGCCCCGCTCCTGCAGGTAATCGGTCAGATCCTCGGCCATTCTCTTGGTCAGGGTGGTCACCAGGACCCTTTCGTCCTGTTCCTGCCGCTTCAGACACTCATTCAAAAGATCATCCATCTGCACGTGTGTGGCTCTGACCTCTACCTCCGGGTCAACCAGCCCGGTGGGACGAATGATCTGCTCGACAACGATTCCCTGGGACATATCCATTTCCCATGGGCCGGGTGTGGCTGAAACATATATGCTCTGGCCCATTCTTTCCTGGAATTCATCAAAGCTCAAGGGGCGGTTGTCCAGGGCCGAAGGCAGCCTGAAGCCGAATTCAACCAGGGTCTTCTTCCTGGATATGTCTCCTTTGTACATCCCCCCTATTTGCGGGACGGTGATGTGCGATTCGTCTATGAACATGAGGAAATCTTCAGGAAAATAATCAAGGAGACAGGCAGGCGGCTGACCCTGCCTGCGTCCGTCAAGATGCCGGGAATAATTCTCAATCCCGTTGCAGTAGCCCATTTCCTGGATCATCTCCAGATCCAGCTGGGTCCTTTGCTCCAGTCTCTGAGCCTCCACGAGCATGTTCCGCTCCTTGAACCAGACCAGCCTGTGCCTTAATTCCTCTCTTATGTCGCCCATGGCCCGGTGCAGATTGTCCTGATCGGAAACATAATGGCTTCCGGGGTAAATGACTGTCTTGGCCAGCCTGCTCTTTATCTCCCCGGTAAGTGGATCTGTTTCATAAAGGGATTCAATGGTATCTCCGAAAAACTCGATGCGCAGTGCCTGCTCCATACGGTAAGCCGGAATGATCTCCAGCACATCCCCGCGCACCCGGAAAGTGCCCCGGTGAAAATCATAATCGTTTCTCTGGTAATGAATCTCCACCAGCCTGGTCATCAGCTTGTCCATATCCATTACCTGACCCTGTTCCAGGGGTATAATCATCTGGGCGTAATATTCGGGTGAACCCAGACCGTAAATGCAGGACACCGAGGCCACGATGACCACGTCCCTGCGGGTGAGCAGAGCATGAGTGGCGGAGTGCCTCAGCTTGTCGATATCCTCGTTGATGGATGAATCCTTCTCAATATAAGTATCCGTACGGGGCAGATAAGCCTCCGGCTGATAATAATCATAATAGCTGACAAAGTATTCCACGGCATTGGCCGGGAAAAGCAGCTTGAATTCATTATACAGCTGCGCTGCCAGGGTCTTGTTCGGAGCCATGACAAGGGCGGGGCGATTGCTCCTGGCTATGACGTTGGCCATGGTGAAAGTCTTGCCTGACCCGGTTACACCGAGCAATACCTGATGTGGAACACCCTGCTGCACGCTGGTGTACAGCATGTCCACAGCCTGCACCTGATCCCCTTTAAGTGTATACTCGCTTGTGAGTTTAAATTTATCCATGATCAATTTATTTTTCTACAATAACTTGGCATCTCTATAAATTTAGTGTGCCTTCTATCCGTGCTTCTGTCTATGTTTTAGCCCTTGTCCTTCTTCTGCCTTCTGCCTTCTGCCTTCTGCCTTCTGCCTTCTGTCTTCTGCCTTCATCTGTCATCTGCCTGCCACGCCGAAGGCGTGGTCCCCTGCCCTCTGTCTGAGCCTGCCACGCTTTTAGCGTGGTCCTCTGTCCTCTGTTCTCTGTTCTCTGTCCTCTGTCCTCTGTCCTCTGTCCTCTGTCCTCTGACCCTGGCATCCACCTTGCCGTCCAGAACAGTAATGCTTACATCGTCGCCTGAGCTTACGTCACTGACGCTGCGCAGATATTTCCGGCTGTGTTCTATGGTCACCAGGCTGTAGCCGCGCCTGATGGGAGCATATGGATCAAGGGCCTTCAGCTTTTCCTGCATGGAATAAAACCTGTTCAGTCTGTCTTCCCAGAAAGAACGGGCTCTGCTCAGAATCTGCTCCTGCAGATATTCAACATACTGTTCTCTTATATCCCAGTAATCCGGGCCAAGCCTGATTTTAATCCTTTCTTCCATTTCGTCAACAGATCTTGAGTACCTGTCCAGAAAGTCACGGCTTTCCCTGCGCAAAGACCGCTCCAGGGAGGCAATAAGATCTTCGCGCCGCTGCAGCTGCCTGCCCGGACTGAGCCAGGACAGGGCTTTGTTTGTGTGGACCAGATAATCCTTTCTGGCCTGCAGAAACCTTTGATAGGCTTGAAGCAGATAGATTTCCTGCTCATCCACACGAATGAACAGATCTTTTCTGTGCCCCCAAAGATGCTGAGGCACATGGCTGGGAGTGGCTGCGCGAAAATCGGCGGTCAGATCGGCAATGGTCGTGTCCACCTCATGACCTATGCCGGTGATGATCGGTATATGGGAATTAAACACGGCCCTGGCCACTTCCTCGCTGTTAAAGGCCCACAGATCCTCCAGGGACCCTCCTCCGCGCATAATCACCAGAACCTGCGCCAGGTCATGAGCACAGGCACAGGCTATGGCCCTGGCCAGTTCAGCCGGGGCTGTTTCTCCCTGGACCAGACTGGGGTAGACTATGATCCGAGCACCCAGGCCCATCTCTTCGGAAACGCGCAGGAAGTCCTGCAGGGCTGCACCATTGACCGCGGTTATCACCCCCACGCTGTCCGGATTGCAGGGTATTGCTTTTTTGCGGCCGGGATCAAAGAAGCCCTGTTCCTTGAGCCTGGCCTTTAAGGCTTCAAAACAGAGAAACAGTTCCCCTGGTCCCTGTTCCTGGAGCAGTTCAACAATCAGCTGATAGGTACCTCTGGGCGGATATACTCCTATCCTTCCGGCACAGACGACGTTCTGGCCGTTCTGCAGGCTGTCTGCCGGATTCTTCTGATTCGGCCTGCGGCTTATGCCCTGCACATTTTTGAACCACACCGCCTGCAGACCTGCCTGTTCATCCTTGAGAGTAAAATAGACATGACCTGATCCGGGTCTGCTCAGATTGGACACCTGACCCTGCACCCAGACAAAGGGAAAGTGCATTTCCACCATTTCCCTGATGGAGTTGGTCAGTTCATGAACCTTGAATACGCGTGGCATATGTCCTGGCCTGCAATCCGAAGTGTTCGCGTACCTTTTTCCGGACAGTCTGAAAGTTTTCCAGAAAATTTTCCAGAGGAATTTCGTGCTTTTGCCCTGAATGGCGTTCCTTGATTTCCAGCACCCCCCTGTTCAGGCCCTTGGCTCCGACCACTATCTGAAGAGGAAAGCCGATCAGGTCACAGTCCTTGAATTTGAATCCTGGACGTTCATCGCGGTCATCAAGGATAACGTCAACATTTTGGGCCAGAAGCTCTTCATAAAGCGCCCTGGCATGATTTAGAACCTTATCGTCTTTGGGGTTTATAGTAATTATTGCCGTTTCAAACGGAGCTACTGCCGGAGTGAAGATAATCCCGTTCTGATCGTGATTCTGTTCAATGCAGGCCGCCAGGACCCTGCTTACCCCGATTCCGTAGCAGCCCATGACCATCGGCTTTTCAACACCCTGCTCGTCCAGGTATCCCGCCTTCATGACCTGACTGTATTTGGTTCCCAGTCTGAAGATGTGCCCCACTTCAATCCCTTTGGTCAGGCGGATATTTGCCGAACATCTGGGACAGGGATCCTCTGAGGTAATGCTGCGCAGGTCATGGTAAGCGTCCACCTTGGCATCCCTGCGCAGATCCACGTGCTTGAGATGAGCATCGTCTGCATTGGCGCCGGTAATCCACCCTGTCTGCAGTCGCAGCTCCAGATCAGCTACCATTTTATCCACTTTAAGACCTACCGGCCCGGCAAAGCCAGGCCCTGCTCCGGTCCATTCCTCAACCTGTTTCTGCCCGGCCATTTCCAGAGTGTCCGCCCCCAGCACATTCTTAAGCTTGACTTCATTCAGCTCCCGGTCTCCCCTTACCAGTGCGGCTGCTGACTTGCCGTCTGCTTCGTACAAAAGGGTCTTGATCACCCTGCTTTCCGGCACTTTAAGATATTTTGCCACCTGAGCTACGGTATGCATTCCCGGGGTGGGAACTTGTTCTGGATGGTGCTGATTTTCCTGGCAGTCCGGGCCTTCGCACCGGACCTCGGCCTTTTCCAGATTGGCGGCATACGTGCACTTGGTGCAGGTGGCGATGACGTCCTCTCCGGTTTCGGCCAGGACCATGAATTCGTGAGAAATGCTTCCGCCGATGGCTCCGGTGTCAGCTTCTACATCTCTGAACCTGAGACCCAGCTTTTCAAAGATGCTTACGTAAGCCTTGTGCATCAATTCATAACTCTGGGCGGCGCCGGCATCATCGCGGTCAAAGGAATAGGCGTCCTTCATGATGAATTCCCGGCCGCGCATCAGTCCGAATCTGGGTCTTATTTCATCCCTGAACTTGGTCTGGATCTGATAAAGATTAAGGGGCAGCTGGCGGTAGGAGCTTACTTCCCGGCGAATCAGATCGGTGATCACTTCCTCATGGGTCGGGCCGAGGCAGTAGTCGCGATCGTGTCTGTCCCGAAAGCGCAAAAGCTCCCTGCCATATGCGTTCCACCTCCCGGTCTCCTTCCACAGATCGCCGGGCTGAACCGCGGGCATGCGTAATTCAATGCCGTGATACCGGTTCATTTCCCCGCGGATTATTTCGGAAATCTTGTGCAGCGATCGCCATCCTGCAGGCAGGTAGGTATAAATGCCCGAGGTCAGCCTGCGGATCATGCCCGCCCT
>SLDX01000064.1 GCA_007125075.1 Desulfonatronospira sp. | reverse complement strand
GGGGCAAACTCTTTGGGCAGGTTCATGAAGGCCAGTATGCCCGCGCCAAAGGCCAGAATCCCGATAACCACCACCAGACCCCGTCTTTTGAAGGCTTTGGCCAGAACCCAGGCATAAGCTCCTTCGAACTTGTTTAAATGCCTCTCGGACATCTGATAAATGAAACTTTTTCTTTCCTTATATTTCAAGAGCCGGGAACAGAGCATGGGCGTCAAGGTCAGGGCAACGAAAGTGGAGGCAAAGACCGTGGCGGTCACGGTCACTCCGAATTCAAAAAAGAAACGCCCGATGATCCCCCCGGTAAAGGCCACGGGTATGAACACCGCACCCAGGGCCAGAGAATTGGCTATGGACGGGAAAGCCATCTCAGTAGTACCCACCCTGGCCGCTGGAATGGGGTCGGACCCATGCTCCATGTGCCTGAAGTTTCGTTCCAGGATGACAATGGTATCATCGACCACTATCCCGATGACCAGGATCAGGGCAAGCATGGTCAAAACATTTATGCTGAAGCCAAGGGCGTTGATGATGGCCAGGCCGGCCAGCAGCGAAGTGGGTATGGCCAGGGCTACAATGAAAGTTCCCCGTCCGCTGCGCAGAAAAAAGAGGACCACGAAGATGACCATGCTCGCGGCAATGGCGATGGTCGTCTGCAGGTCAAAGATGTTTTCCTCGATATATTCCGAAGCGTCCATGGCCAGGCGATATTCAAGGCCTGGAGGAAAATCCCGGGACAGGACAGCCATTGTTTCCCGAGCATCCCCGGCCAGATCCACAATATTGGCCCCGGTCTGGCGTACAAGACCCAGACCCACGGTCGGTTCACCGGCAAAGCGGGCCAGCCGCCGGTCAGACTCCACTCCGTCCACAGCCCGGCCGATATCTGAGAGCCTGACCGGAGAGCCGTTACGGTAGGCGATGATCAGGTCATTGAATGGCTGGGCATCCGTAAACCTGGCCGTGGTCCTGACCATGAACTCCCTGGAAGGACTTTCCACGCGGCCGGAGGGAATATCCACGTTTTCAGCCTGGATGGTGTTCACCACGTCCTGTACTGTCAGTTCGTGAGCCGCCAGCTGCCCGGGATCGATGCTTACGCGCACGGCGTATACCTGCGATCCGCCGACAATAACCCGTCCGATTCCGCGCAGGGTTTCCAGCCTGGGCTTGAGCACGTTTTCCGCGTATTCGGACATGCTCACCTCATCCCAGCGCTCATCGCCCTGCAGGGCGAACCAGATGATCGGACTGGCATCCATTTCCAGCTTGCGCACAACCGGTGCTTCCGCGTCCGCCGGCAGACGCCTGACCGCACGGGACACGGCGTCGCGCACGTCTTGAGCGGCCAGATCCTGATCACGCCACAGCTCAAACTCGGCCACCACAGTTCCGGACTGCTGCTGAGAGGTCGACCGGAGCTCCTTTAAGCCCTCTATGGTGTTCAGTTCCTCCTCAAGAGGATCGATAACTTCCTGCTCGATAATCTCAGGTGCCGCCCCTGGCAGGACCACGAGCACGCTGACCACTGGAAATTCGACATCAGGGTTTTCCTGAACCGGCATCTGCATAAATCCGAATATGCCGAAAATTCCGATTACCAGGAAGATGACAATGGTCAAAACCGGACGGCGGATGCAAAGATTCCAGATCATTTAATCATTGCCTCCGTCCGAGATCCGAATGCATAACCGCTTTGTCCGATCCGGATAAAAAAGCGGCTTCATCCCAGGCTTCGGCCCAGTCATGCTCAAGTGTTTCCACGATACTGACTGAAGAACCATCCACCAGCTGCATATGCCCTGCCTTTACCACCAGATCGCCCTTATTCAGGCCACTGACAATCTCCACGATCCCGGGCCTGCGCATGCCGATTTCGATTCTTCTGCTTACGGCTTTATTTTCTTCCATGTCTACAATGTAGGCCAGATAACCATCCCTGATCGAAACCAGGGACTGTTCCGGAACAACCAGGGCGTCATCCTTTACGGCCAGGATCAGGGTGGTTTGAGCGAAGAAGCCGGGTTTGAGCTTGTGGTCGGGGTTGTCAATGCTGGCCCGTACCTTAAATCTGCGGGTGGATTCATCTATGAAGGGACTTATGTATCTGACCTGGCCTGTAAAAACCTGATCCGGAAAGGCGCTTATGCTCACCATGACCTGCTGACCCAGTGCGACCCGGGCGAAATGTCTTTCCGGAACATAAAAGGAAATTTCCATAGGGTCTGTCTGATATATTATTGTGAGCGTTTCCCCCTGAGCGACAAAAGCGCCGGGATCTGCCAGGCGCTCGGATATAAAACCGTCAAAAGGAGCCCGGATAATCGCATCCTTAAGTTCTTCCTGAATAAGCTCTACATCAGACCTTAGTCTGCGCACCTGGGCCTGGGTTGACTCCAGATCGGTCTTCACCCTTTCGTATTCATCCTCGGAAATAAGTTCCTTACGGTAAAGCTCGGCAAAACGTTCATAATTGCGGCGCAGATTTTCAAGCCTGATCCGGGTCTCCTCCACAGCCGCCTCCTGGGAAGCAAGCCTTCTGAGCAGCTTCTGATCATCAAGCTCAAACAACAGTTGATTCTGAGTTACAAATCCGCCCTCCTGAAAATGAACAGCCCTGATCCGGCCGCTTTCTTCCGGCTTGATCTGTACCATTTGCACCGGCTGCAGGCTGCCCACCCCCCTTACCGTCTCAAGCAGGGTGATTTCAGAAGCAGAAGCCAGGTCCACGAACACCTGTCTTTGTTCCCTGCGTACCTCCTCGACTTCTTCAGGTTCTTCGCCGTACACAAATAAAAAGGCCGCCCCTGCCAGGATGAGCAGAAGCAGGAGCCAGGGACTGAAAAGGCGGCGGAAAAATGTCCTGCGCTTCTCAGGAGCGGTGTCCGTATATTTTTTTTCCTCATGGTCCATATTTAAATCTCCGGATCAACTGCGGATTTATACAGGATGCCGTTTAAGACAATGTCCAGAATTTCTTCCGCCTGTTCCTGCCCGGACTTGAGGCTGCCGGTAAAATAGGCTGAAAAAATGGTTCCATAAAAAATCGAGTTCAAAACATCGATTATCCGGGATACCGGCATCTGACGCACCTTGCCCTGTTCCATGAGCCTTGAGAACAACTCCTGCCATTTTTTAAGGCTTGCTTCCCGATAAACAAGATAGGTGGTCATTTTTCGGTCTTTGAATTCGCTGCGTTCCTGGATGAAAAGCTCGATTATTTCCGGATGGTCGTGGAAAAAATTCAGATAAGCCCGGGCCGCGTTTTGCAGCTGTATAAAGGGATCTTTGGAGTTTTCCATGCTTGAGTCGATCTTTTGCTTCAGATTCTGCATTCCCTGGTCCACAGCGGACAGAAAAAGCTGTTTCTTGCTCGGAAAATAACGGTAGACAGTGCCTTTGCCGACGCCTGCCTCGTCTGCTATGTACTGCACATCGGTCTGGCGGTAGCCGTATCTGGCAAAGATCACGGTGGCTGCCTCCAGAATCTGCCTTTTTCTTCTTAATGTCAGTTCATTATCCATTTTCATTATGTCCAACTTCGGCCCATGCTGACGGACTGGTCCGTC
>SLDX01000087.1 GCA_007125075.1 Desulfonatronospira sp. | reverse complement strand
TTGATAATGTGGCTTACGGATTAAGGTTGAAAGGTGTGCGCAATAAAAAGCGTCTGACTCAGGTGGTTGAAAATTCGCTTAAAGGGGCCGCCCTCTGGAAAGAAGTAAAGGACAGGCTGCACGAAAGCGCGCTGGGACTGTCCGGGGGTCAGCAGCAGAGGCTGGTAATTGCCAGGGCCATAGCAGTTGAACCTGAAGTGATTCTGCTGGATGAGCCGTGTTCTGCGCTGGACCCGATTTCCACGGCCAAGATTGAAGAGCTCATATATTCACTCAAAGACAAGTACACCATAGTCATCGTCACTCACAACATGCAGCAGGCGGCCCGGGTATCTGACTATACCGCCTACATGTATCTGGGTGAACTGATTGAATACGGAGACACCGGGACAATATTCACCAATCCAAAACATAAAGCCACTGAAGAATATATTACAGGGCGGTTTGGATGATCTGTAAACGAGTTAATGCATGCCTGAAAATTTGGCCTGCCACGCCAATGGCGTTGTTCGCGGCGGCATCTAAAGGCCGCGTTTTAAATCATATTGGATTTTGAGTAGGGCGGGCTTCTCCGAAGCCCAGCCCAAAGTAGCAGCGACAAATAATCAGAAACGCCAATTGCGCATTCAGCATGCTTGAAGATTTAAGGTGAGGAAGAATTCAGGACGAAGCATCCGGCGCAATAAATCATCAGGAGACAACATGACACAGCTGATACAGGAACTGGACAGATTGAACATGAAGGTCATGCAGATGGTGGTCCAGACAGAGCAGGCTCTGAGCAAGACATTGAATGCATTTTCCAGAATGGACGCAGATCTGGCTCAGGAAGTTGTAGATAACGACAAAAATATCAATGAGCTCGAGGTGATCATTAATCAGCACTGCCTGAGGCTGCTTGCTCTGGAGCAGCCTGTGGCCAGGGATCTGCGCTTTATTCTGGGAGCTTTGCGCCTGAGCAGGGATCTGGAGCGGATTGGTGATGAAGCTGCCAATATCAGTGACGCAACCATCTACTTAAGTCTGCACGCTCCGCTGGAATTTTATGAAACACTGGAGATTATGGGCCAGAAGGCTTACGATATGCTCCAAGAGGCCATAATCGCCTTTTCATCTCCGGATACGGAACGGGCCGTGGAAGTGTGCCGTATGGATTTCGAGGTGGATGAGCTGAATTACAAGGTGCTCAAGATGATAATGAGTTTCATGAACCAGGACAACAGTCTCATCGAACCCTGCGTTCAAAGCATAAACATTGCCAGGCGTTTTGAGCGCATCGCGGACATGGCCACAAATATTGCCGAAACAACTATGTTTATCGTTCAGGGGACCAACATCAAGCATTCATGTCAGTTTGACGACCGGGTTTAGGGTGCAGTTCAGACTTGTTCAAAGAAAACCAGATAATGCATCCATAGTCTGAGCCCGAGACAGGGCTCTCCACCCAGATTTCCCCTCCCAGAGCCTTGAGGATATTTCTGCATATTGCCAGACCAAGTCCAGTGCCTTTGACCTTGTTCCTGTCCTTCCTGATTCTGTAGAAACGCTCAAAAATTCTTTGCTGCTCACTTTCAGGAATTCCCGGACCATTGTCCTCAATCCCGATCCACAACATCTTCCCCTTGTCCCTGATCAGAACCCGGATCAATCCCTGCCGGGGGACATATTTAATGCTGTTTTCAAAGAGATTCTGAAAGACATGCTGCAGATAATCCTGCTCGGCTCGAACAATTAAATGCTCACCTTCCAACAGTTCAGTTCTAAACCTGATATGCTTGTCAAGGATATAATGTTCACAATTGTTCCAGGATTTAATGATTATCTGCTTCAAATCAATGTCTTCAAGTATGATCTTGTCCTGGATGGATTCTATTCTTGACAGTTGTAAAATATCATCCAGCAGGCGGATCATGTTGTCTGTGTTTCTGACCACTATTTTTAAAAGGTCAGGACCTTTCTGCTCCATAATATCCGGATTCTGGAGCAGAGTTTCGGTGTAGCCCTTGATGGAAGTCAGAGGAGTTCTCAACTCATGCGATGCATTGGCCACAAAGTCCTTGCGGATGCTCTCCAGACGCTTGAGTGCGGTTATGTCGTGCAAAAGAATAATCGCTCCGATGGTTCGCTGATTAGAGGGAGCGACAAGGTGGACATCGTAATAAAACCCCCTGATTTCCATTTCCATGGACAGGGTCTGTTCCCGGGGATTCTTTAAAATAGCGTCACAGGCATTCTGCAGCTGGGCATTAAGAAAAATATCAAGGGGTCGTTTGTTTTGTAAATTATCCAGATGCTTGAATATTTTTTGAAAAGAGCGGTTGAAGCTTACGATTCTGCCCTGGTTGTCCAAAGCGGCCAGGCCGTCCTTTATGCCGTTGACAATAACCTCCAGATCCGATTTTTGCCTGGATACAAGCTCCACGTTTTTCTCCACATCATCAGCCATGCGGTTGACAGCCTCAACTAATGGGTCAAATTCCCTGCCAGGAGAATCTTTTATTCTCTGCCTGAAATTTCCCTGTCCCATGGACTGGGCCATGCTGATCATGGGTTTCAATCTGTAGGTCAGATAGGTGATCACCAGATATACCACGATACAACTGAGCAGAAGGGAAAGAAATACGAATTTCCACAGATTGGCGCTTATGTGCTCAAAAAAAGCATGTACCCCGGACCGAGGCGTTGAAATTCTTAGATAGTAATTACGACCGTCTTCCAGGCTGTTTATTCTGACAGCCAGGTTGGTCATTTCAAGGCCGCCGGTATGGTCGCTTCCCGGATAATAGCCCATGCCCTGAATCCTGGCCTGCACTATTTCTGGATTGTTTATCAGGCTGGGTGTTTTCTTGAGTTCCTGCGGTACAAGTCTTGAGTCTGCAATAATTTTTCCCTGGTCGTTCAGGATTGAAATTCGTTCTTCATTTAAAAAATCAAGACCTTTCAGCAGATCATCGAGGTGAGGGGACAAATATGCTTGCGGTTCTCTGGAAACAATCCAGTCAACAATTCGCAGCTTTTCTTGAATATGACCGAGGTATTGGCGGGCAGCCTCATCCTCCATGGACTGGATGAAATAATTTGAAGGCACAGCCAGAGAAAAAATGAGCACCATCCATATGGATACGATCAGCTTTACCTTTAAGGAGTATTCGTTGCGCATATTCTGGACCGCTAAACGCTTCTAATTTCAGTGCTGATGCGGACTGAACTTGTATCCCAGTCCTCGAACGGTTTGGATGATGTCAGCGTAAACATCGAGTTTTGCTCTGAGTCTCCTTATATGTGTGTCCACTGTACGAGCGTATCCATCAAATTCATAGCCCCAGACATTGTTCAGCAGGCTTTCGCGACTGAGCATCCTGCCTTCGTTTCTGATGAACTCTTCCAAAAGCTTGATCTCTGTGGCTGTCAGATCAATAAAACGGTTATCAATTTTGAGCTCCATGGCCTCAAAGTCAAATTCCATTCCTTTGAATTTCCAGGCTTCCTGCTTTTCAATTTTTTCATTAAGATCCCTGCGCAACACAGCCCGGACACGAAGCAGAAGCTCGCGGATACTGAAGGGCTTAATCACATAATCATCAGCCCCCAGTTCAAAACCGACCACCCGGTCAATTTCTTCGCTTTTGGCGGTAAGCATGATGATCATGATTTTTTTCAGCTTTTCATCGCTTTTAAGTCTGCGGCAAACTTCCAGACCGTCCATCTGCGGCAGCATGAGATCCAGAAGGATCAGATCAGGAGATTTTTCTCTGGCCATTTTGAGTCCATCGTAGCCGTTGTCAGCGGAAAAAACCTGATATCCGGCAGATTCAAGGTTGATCTGCAGAAGATTCAGGATGTCTTCTTCATCTTCAATTACTAAAATTCTTGATTCTTTCATTTTTTTATTCTGAATTTTTCAATTGAAAAATATTATATTATTTCTCTGAGTAGAAAACAAATGTTACATTTTAATGACGAACAGCAGGAAATCTTGCAGATTATAAAGAAGCTTGTCTCATTAGTTTAAGGGTTAAAGCCCAGAAACTCAGAGGACGGGGCTCTTGTCTTTTCAATGATTTTTAGATAATTTTCAGACAGCTTACAGCCATGTTTTCATGATTTTTATATTTTTTTCATGATCAATAAAAAAGCCAAAACAGTTCTCAGCCATGCCTAATACCTTGCTTTTCGTGTTAATCGCCGTTGTAGTCACATATATTCTTGTTTACTACTCCAGCGGAGCGTATTTTTATATCAGGAAACACATGATGCTGAGAAGAAATATCAGATATTTTGAGGAAAAGATTAAGAACATGGAAGATGTTTTTAATAATTCGGAGTCATTTCAAAAACTTGATTCCAGTGAGCAGGAGAAGCTGATCAACAGCCTGCAGAGGCACCGGGAAGTTCTGGCTGATTTAAGAGAAAACGGTTTGAATTAGTACCTCTTGCCACTTGCCTCTTGCATCTGATTCCTGAATCCTGACGCCTGTCTACGTCTCCTGCCTGCTGTATCCCGCTTTAAACCATAATCTTTTGATCCTTGGCTCTTACTCCTTGATCTGTAATCCTGAAACCTGATCCCCATCCTGATCCACATTTTGGAAGATCTTTTTATAGTTGATCATTTCTTCAGAAGCGGTTTCAAAAGGCTCTAGCAGAAATACCGATAATTCCTGCACTCCGAATTCTCTGGCGCTTTGAACGTCGGGCATTAATATATCTATTCTTCTGTTGTCGTATCTCTTGTTCATCAGATCATTGACTTTGCGTACGCCATAACCTTCCACATAAACCCTTTTCCCCAGCCAGCCGCGCAGATCTCTGCTTACGGCAATGGTCTTGCCCGGTCTGGGCGAGGACATTATGGCTGTCATTTCCGGGTTTTCATTTGTTTCTTCCGGCCTGGCCGTGTAGGCGGTGGCTGTTACCTTGAATTCATTGGCCGATGCGTAGCTGTCAATAATAAACCGCTGCAGAACGATTTCCTTATGGGCCAGTTCAAGCTTTCTGATCAATTCATCATAATGCTCCGGCTTGTAGACCAGCGGGGCATAAGTGGTTATCGGAAAAAGAGAAAAAGTCATAACGATCAGCAAAATGACAAGAACAAATGCCCTGATTACTAATTGTCTGTATAGAGCCCCGGCATAAACAATCACCATTTTTCCACGGGCATATCTCAACTCTTCATCTTTTTTTAGCATGAAGCAACTCCCTGTTATAAGTAAATACTGTTAAGCAAGGTTACGATTAATTTCTGAAATTATTGCAAATCCTGCACAAGCTTTTTATGTCTTTTGCCATACGTTGTACTTTCAATAGTTGCTTCAGGATTTATACAATGAATATTAATATTCAACAGAAATTTGTCAGCAGGTAAACATTCGGGGGTATATATTCATAATGGTAAATCAACATAACATCAATATTTTATTTGTGCTTGAATTTTATTGAAATTTTAACATCCATATTTCATGAGTGGCTTTGCCGTGATCTAAATTATGTCCTTACATTTTTTGGCTGCAAATCTAAATGACATTATATTCAAGATACTTGATGTGAAATTTTAAATACGCAGGCGTATCAGGATCAGGTTTTTTGATAAAATCAGCGGCAGACTGTTGATTCTTGGCGTATTTTAATAATCAAAAGCTGAACAGGGTTTTCAGCTGATATGGACATAACGGCATGCAAAGGAAAGTAAATGATGAAAGTTCTGTATTTCGCTTCTGAATGCAAACCATACTCCAAAGCTGGCGGAGTGGGGGATGTCGCAGGCGAGCTTCCTGCAGCCATCAAGGCAGAGGGTGTGGATATTGAAGTGGTCACGCCCTGCTATGGCCAGATTCGCGAGGGTCTTTACCCGGGATCTGAACCTGAAAAGATTATGGAATACATTGTAGAGTTTCATGGTGCACGGGAGCATGTGGATATATTAAGTGCGGACTTGAAAGGAGTGGCCGTCAACTTCGTTAAGAATACGACCTATTTTGAGACAGATTATTCATCCGGAACTACGCGGGGTCCTTTTGAACATCCCTTTCTGTTCCGGAAGGATTACTCAAGGATATACGTCAACAGTGAAGAGATTCCGTTTTATGATGATGTTCTAAGATTTTCATTTTTCTGCGAAGCCTGCATCCCTTTGATCGAACAAAAAAATCCTGACATTGTCCATGTCAATGACTGGATGCTGGGATTTCTACTGGCGCGGATGACGATCAGGGGAATGCCTCAGAAGAGAGTGCTGACTGTTCACAACATGGGCTATCAGGGCAACATAGGCCGAGACACGATACAGGGCTGGGGAATTCAACAGATCGCTGATCATGAACTTACAGCTCCCTTGTTTACTGATCCCCGTCTTGAGTGGAACTGCGTCAACCCTCTCAGACTGTCCATGGAGCTTGCCCACCGGACAAATACCGTAAGTCCGACATATAAAAAAGAAATCATGCAGCCTGAGGACCAGTCCAGGTACTTCGAAGGCGGCCTGGGACTGCATGAGGTTGCCGGCCATCTGAACAACCAGGGAAGACTGCACGGAATATTAAACGGATATGCCTATCAGTTTGCTCCGGATGATGCTCTTTTTAAGAGCGTGCTTCAAGATAAGCAGAGAGCAAAGGAGTCTCTGGTCAAGAGCTTTTCGGATCCGAACGACCTTCTGGTCGGATTTGTCGGTCGCGCCGTGGAGCAGAAATTCAAGCTTCTGACCGAAGAACTGGACGGTCAAAGCGTACTTGAACATATTCTGGATATCCCTGGAGTCAATGTGGTTATCCTGGCCACCGGACTGGAAAGGTATGAAAATTTCTTGAAAACCCTGGCCGACAGACCCAACTTCACAGCTGTCATCGCTTTTGACGCAGCAATAGCCAGACATATCACTCTGGGCAGCGACTTGTTCCTGATGCCCAGCCTGTTTGAACCTTGCGGAATCACTCAGATGGAATCCTTAAGCTGGGCCACCCCGCCACTTGTTCGCTGGACCGGAGGCCTTGTGGATACAGTAAGGCCGCATGTTGAGCCTCTTGGTACAGGCTTTGGCTTTGACGGCTCTACCGGCAAAGAAGTTCTGAGCAACCAGCTAAAAGCAGTTCATGACGCCCTGCATTTATATAAAGATAATAAAGAGCGTTTTCTTGATCTGCAAAGAAACGGGTTTAACGAGCGGTTTCTGTGGTCCGCTTCCGCCAAAGAATATATTGAAAAGCTTTATGAACCTTCCATGAGAGAAAATTGACAGCATATTCCACAATCCAGACTTGAATTCAGTCTTTCGCATCTGTGCGACTATAGCGTCGCGACTACGCTTCCATCATTATTAAAATTCCTTCCACAACATCGGTTATTTAATAATAACTTGCTGAAAATACAGTACAATTAATAGCCGTTTTCAGGAAAATCATCTGGCATATATTCTGCTATGATATTTTGCTGGAATTAAAAGAATAAGGACATTGCGCAGATATCTTTTATGACCATCAGGTGAAACTCATGGGAGAAAAAAATGATACCAGTACTTCTGGTGAGCGGTGAAATTGATCGTTTCTTGATGCTGGAGGCAGTGCTTTCTGAGCATGGATTAAAAGTAATCTGGGCTGATTCCGGATCAAAGGCCCTATCCAAATTAAAGGATGAACACCATGATCTCATGATAGCCGATGAACAGCTTTCAGATATGACCGGAATGGAACTGGCAAAGATAGTGGTCAGGCAAAGTCCGATGACCAGCCTCGCTCTCGTCAGTACGCTTCCGGATAAGGATTTTCATCAGTCTGGAGAAGGCCTTGGAATATTGATGCAGCTTTCTTTTGAGCCCGGACAGGACGAGGCTGAAAAACTGATAGGCAGTTTCAAGCATGTTTTGAACCTGTCAGGAAAGATTGTTTAAGCGCTTATAACCTTTTTCATCGGAAAGGGTTCTTTTTAGTCTCAGTTGTGTCGTCATGAGCTTTGGAGGCAGACAGGTTATTTCAGGCAAATATTCATCAAGAGACAGCCAAGCCGGATTATAGTTTTTTAATTTGCACATAATTTTTTATTTTTAAATGGAGGATCTGAAAAAATGAAAAATGGGAGAATCGCGGTTCCATCAAATGGAGAGGGAGGACTCAGCGGTGTTCGATCAGGACATTTCGGGCATTGTGACGTATTTACCTTTATTGATGTTCAGGACGGACAGATAAGCAATGTAAGTATTATCCCGAACAACGGTCACGTTCAGGGAGGATGCATGATACCGGTCAATCTGCTGGCTCAGCATAAGGTCACCGCGCTCATAGTGGGGGGCATCGGAATGCGGCCTCTTATGGGCTTTCGTCAGGTCGGCATTTCGGTTTATCATGACGCGGAGCGGCTGGAAATCAAACCGGTGGTGGAAGACCTTATCGCCGGAAAGATTTCCGAAATAGAAGATCATCAGGTATGCGGCGGTGGTGGTGCATTAAATATATAAGCTGAATCCCTTAAACAGGTTCCGAAATATCCAGTTACATACTGGCTGCTTCAGTCTGGAGAATTTTCAGTAGGGCGGGCTTCTCCGAAGCCCAGGCCAAAATGTATCAGGAATTAACAGGTAAGCAACGCCAATGCGACATACGTCATGCCTGAAGATTTGGCCTGCCACGCCTAAGGAGTGGTTCGCGGCGGCTACTGAAGGCGGGCATCTGAAATGACAATCAAGCTGTGAAGAGACTTCACGTAATATTATTCAAGAGGCTATTATATGAAAATCGCAGTATCATCGACAGGCAAAGACCTTGACTCTCCGGTTGAACCCCGCTTCGGAAGGGCACCTTATTTGATAATTGTGGACACAGACACCCTTGAATTTGAAGCATTGGACAATTCAGCCAGTATGAATGCCTTCAAGGGTGCCGGGATTCAGGCAGCTGCCATGATAAGCAGGAAAGGTGCCAGGGTGTTGCTGACCGGGTACTGCGGTCCCAAGGCATTTGAAGCTCTTGAGGCGGCAAAGATCAAAGTCGCAAACAATGTAACCGGCAAGGTAAAGGAGGCGGTAACAGCCTTTAATGGAGGTTTGATTTCATTTTCAGACAGGCCTAACGCCGAGGCTCACTGGTAGGATAATATACCTTATGGAGAACCTGTAATGATCATCAGTGTGGCCAGCGGCAAAGGAGGTACTGGTAAAACAACCATTGCCACCAGTATGGCCTTTTCCGTGGAAGGGGCGGTTCAGCTTCTGGACTGCGATGTGGAAGAGCCTAACGCACACCTCTTTGTCCGTCCTGATATCACTGGAGCCGAAATTATTTACACTCCAGTCCCGGAAGTGAATATGAACAGATGCACACTTTGCGGAACCTGCAGTGAAATATGCCGGTTTAACGCCATAGTTGTCCTGGGAGAAACTATATTGCCTTTTACAGAACTGTGCCACGGCTGCGGAGGATGCATGCTTGCCTGCCCTGAAAAAGCGATCAGGGAAACTGGCCGGGAATTGGGAGTGATTGAATACGGCAGCAGAAAGGGCCTCGAGTTTATTCATGGAAAGTTGCGCATCGGAGAAGCCATGGCCCCTCCCTTGATCCGCAAAGTAAGGGAATATGCAAAACCTGGTTTTCTGACCATAATCGATGCCCCGCCGGGTACTTCCTGTCCTGTTATTGCTGCCATGTCAGGCGCAGATTTTATCCTGCTGGTCACAGAACCCACCCCTTTCGGACTGCATGACCTGAAGCTGGCGGTTGGAGCAGTCAAGCTGCTGGACATTCCCTGCGGACTGGTGATCAATCGTTCAGATATCGGCGATGGCCGAGTCCGGGAGTACGCGCTGGCAGAAAATATTCCCGTTTTAATGGAAATTCCTTTTGCCCGCGGCATTGCAGAGGCTTATTCCAGAGGGGAAGTATTAGCTCAAATCAGTTCTGGATGGAAAGAAAAGTTTCAGGAACTGAGTGAACGGATCAAGAACATTGCGCGGCAAAAATCAGCAGGAACATCATATGCATGAACTGGTGGTGATCAGCGGAAAAGGGGGTACAGGAAAAACCACTCTTCTGGCCGCATTTGCCTCACTTGCCCGGAAAAAGGTTCTATGCGATGCAGACGTTGACGCGTCCGACCTTCATTTGATCATGAATCCCCGGATTCATCAGCGGCATGACTTCAAAGGCGGCCATACGGCTCTAATCAACCAGGATAAGTGCACCGGGTGCGGCATATGCCGGGATGTTTGCCGGTTTGACGCCATTAATGAAAATTTTAAAGTTAATCCTCTTTCCTGTGAAGGATGCGGAGTATGCCATTATTTCTGTCCTGAAGAGGCTGTTGATTTGCCACAGAAAACGTGCGGAGAATGGTATATCTCGGATACCCGTTTCGGGCCGTTGGCGCACGCAAGATTGGGCGTTGCCGAAGAAAACTCAGGCAGGCTGGTTACACTTATCAGAAAGCAGGGAAAAGAACTCGCGGAAAGAATGGGATTGGATCTTATGCTCACGGATGGGCCTCCCGGAATAGGCTGTCCGGTGATTGCTTCACTGGGAGGCGCCACAGCAGTATTGATTGTCGCCGAACCCTCTTTATCAGGGCTGCATGATATGGAGCGCGTGGCTCAGCTTGCTCACGGCTTCAATGTTCCGACCATGACCTGCGTCAATAAGTTTGATCTCAACCCTGATCAGGCCAGGGCCATTGAATCCATGGCCGAAAGAAAAAATGTTGCTGTCATGGGCAGAATTCCTTTTGATCCGATTTTTACAAAGTCGATGATCATGGGCAGGACTTTGTTCGAATACGACAGTCAATCAAATGGAGCACTTTCAGTAAAGTCGATCTGGGAAAAGGTTTTTAAATCTTTAAAAAACCATTGCGAAAAAAACAAAAAATTACCCGATTAGGATTTTATTTCCGCCCTGTTTACTGGCTGGAAATCTGAGTAAAAATGCGCCTGACTATTGTTTTTGACAACACAGCCTGCCACAAAAGCCTGACAGCAGGCTGGGGTTTTTCCTGTCTGGTCGAGGCCGCTGGTAAAACCATACTCTTCGATACCGGTTCCAAAGCAGCAATTCTGGCTGACAACATGAAAAAACTCCGTGTGGATCCATTTCAGATAGACGCGGTTTTTATTTCCCACGATCACTGGGATCATACCGGAGGACTTTCAGCTCTTCCTGGAATTGAAAAGCTGCCGGTGTATGTACCGGCTTCATACTCGAGTTCTGCAGAGACTCCTGGCATGATCAGTATTTCAGAACCTGTTGAGATATTCAAAAATATATTTTCCACTGGCGAATTGAAGCATACTGAACAGTCCATGGTCATCCGGCTGAAATCCGAGGCGGTTGTGATTGCGGGATGTTCTCATCCCGGAGTAGGGGAAATAATGAATGCTGCTTCAGTATTTGGAAAAGTCACTACCATTATCGGCGGGCTGCACGGATTTGCAGAGTTTGATAAGATCGAACATCTTAAGCGCATATGTCCCACCCACTGCACACGATACATTGAACGTATAGCTGGCGAATATCCACAAAAATACATTCCCGGAGGAGCAGGCAGGATCATAACCCTGTAGTTTTCGCCTGGCGCGCCCTGGTGAGTCTTTTGTTTCTTGTGTCCGAGCCTGTGTATTAATTGCTTTCCGTCCGGAAAGCCGTTCTTGTCAGACAGATGTTCATTCAGGGAATATAAAAACCTGCCCCGCTCTCAGGGCGTCCGGTTTCCGGCGCATTTGGCGCAGCCCAGGCAGGGGCGCATATCCAACTCTGCAAGCCTTACGAGCTCATATTCCAGCCCGGTAGCCTCAGCCGTATGAATGACCATTCTCTTCAAATTGCCGTTTAATTCCGGGCTGGAGTGGATGGCCAGGATCATCAGAAATTTACCGGAACCTGCAAATATGATTTATTCTTGGACATAATGAATCCTTTTTCATTTTTAATCCGGATCAGGATCAATGTTTCTACTGCTGAGTCGATATTTCAACCGTATCTTCAACAATCCGGTTGTTTACGCTGTAATAATTATGATCGTTGGTACTGAGGACAACTCTTATTGTATTGTTATTCTGTGCCAGCTCGGGGATATGGTGCCAGGTGCATAGAATCCTGGTGATCTTCTGGTCGTTTATATAAAGATGAGCATGTCCTTCTCCGGGAATATGATTAATCCCCGCATGAAAAGGGGCAAAGGTAAAATTCTCAGTGACAAGTTGCAGATTCCAGCCGGCTACAGGATCCTCCATAACCCTCAGGGTCAGCGAGGGAGCAGGTTCGTTTTCAGGAACTTCAAAGACCTCATGATCTGCATGATTTGCATGCTCCTCATGACCATGATCGCCGTGCTCATTCATCGCCCATGCAGCGCCTGTCAAGCCGCCAAGAAACAGTCCCATAAGCAAAAACAGCCCGATATAAAGATTCATCTTTTTCATAGTTTCATCTCCATCAGTTAAACGTTTAGCAGGGAACAGACTGATCTGTCATCTATAAAAACCAGTCGTCCAAAAACAAATCCTTGCAAATATTATATTTATTATAAAAACAGGGTTCTTTTTGTAAACTAATTAGAAGATTGAGCTTTTTTTAAAAAAATGTAAGAAGCATCTTATTAATTTCTAACACATCGGTTTGAGGCTTCCTCCCATATTTGTCCAACCAATGGGAATTTCAAACCATCCTGCTGACTGTTTATTATTTTCAATAGCTTGAGCACATCTAGTATTCAGGTTTGATCGACAATGAGTTCATACTTATACTGTTTGATTTTTTATTTGTTCTGAAGCCTGACTCTTTTCATGCAATTTAAAAAAGCAATATTTGCTGAGGAAATTATCAAAGGGATGTTTCGATGAAACAACAGAGCATCAGTCTGAGTATCTTATGCCTGATAATATGTGTTTTTTTATGCGCCTGTGCAGCAAGACAGCCGGGCATGGTCCGCGATCTGGAGATTCTGCCTCAGGATGCTCTGCATTATGTTCAAGCGTCTGAAGAACTGCTTATTTGTACTGA